>PNEW01000001.1 GCA_002922725.1 Verrucomicrobia bacterium Opi.OSU.00C
TGGTTGGGGGGAATCATCTCCATGGAAATTGCCAGCCTATTCTCCGGAATGCTGCAGCGCACAATTTCTAATATCCCGTGATATCATGGCGCCACTTTTATTGGGAAAGGATATCGAATCTGGAGATGACCTTCAGGACCTTTTATCAGGGTTAAAGGGAAATTATTTTGCCAAAGCTGGATTTGACCTTGCATGGTGGGATTTGTGTGCGAAAATACAAAAAGTTCCCTTATGGCAATTAATTGGTGGGAAGAATGCTACCGTAGATGCAGGAGCTGATTTCGGTGTGATGGAGACGATAGATGAATTGTTTAAAGAAATACAATCTGCTCAAGTACATGGATACAAGCGCGTCAAATTAAAATTCCGTCCTGGATGGGATCTTTGGATGATTGAAGCGGTACGCAAAGAATTTCCTGATATAGTTATTCATGTCGACTGTAATAGTGCCTATACATTAAATGATCTTAGTACAATTAAACAATTGGATCATTATAATCTAGCGATGATTGAACAACCGCTTATGCATGACGATTTGCTCGATCATGCCAAGCTTCAAGCTGAAATTAAAACTGCGATCTGTCTTGATGAAAGTATTGTTTCTACTAATAGTGCACGGAAGGCAATTGAATGTGGAGCTTGTCGTTGGATTAATATAAAACCCGGTAGAGTGGGTGGCATCACTAATGCTATAGCAATTAATGAAATTTGTATGGATGCTGGTATCCCCTGTTGGATAGGTGGTATGCTCGAGTCAGCAGTAGGTGCTAGCCATTGTGTTGCGCTTGCAACACTGCCTAATATGGAATATCCAGCAGATATATTTCCAACAGACCGTTTTTACCACGACGATTTAGGTGATCCAGAAATGGTTCATTCTGGCCCTTCTGAATTTCAAGCGACAATGAAACCTGGTATCGGAGTTGAGCCCAAGACTGAAGCATTGGATAGGTTATCGTTAAGCCGTATATCACTAGTGGCCTAATGAACGAATTATATGTAAGTAAAACTTTCACTCAACCCCACGGTTTTACTCATGGTATTGAGGGGCCTGCTTGTGATCCCAGGGGCAATCTATATGCGGTTAATTATGACCGCGAACATACTATTGGGTGTGTCACTCCAGATGGCGAATGTAGTATCTACACCGAACTTTCCGATGGCAGTATCGGTAATGGTATTCGTTTTAATCGAGCAGGAGAAATGTTAATCGCTGATTACACTAACCATAATATTTTAAAAGTTGATAAGGTGACGCGAGCTATCTCAGTTTTTGCGCATGAGCTTAGTATGAATCAACCCAATGATATCGCGATTAGTGCTAATGATATTATTTATGCTAGTGATCCTCATTGGAATGAATCCTGGGGACAACTTTGGCGTATTGATACCAAAGGGGAAGTTACTTTACTTGAAACAGAAATGGGTACTACAAACGGTATCGAAGTAAGCCCGGATGAATGTAGTCTTTACGTCAATGAAACGGTTCAGCGGAATATATGGGTGTACAACCTCTCAAACACTGGCGAGATTAGTAATAAGCGTCTATTAATCCAGTTTCCTGATTTTGGAATGGATGGTATGCGCTGCGACATTGCCGGTAATCTTTACGTGACACGCCATGGCAAAGGTACTATTGTAAAAGTTTCACCTCAAGGTGAAGTGTTAAAGGAGGTTCAACTTGCCGGTAAGGAATGTACAAATATAGCGTTTGGTGGTTCTGATGGACGAACTTGCTATGTTACTGTTGCCGATCGTGGAAATATTGAGTGTTTTCGTGCCGAATTCCCTGGTCGTAGCTGGAAATTATTTCAGGATTGGGCTGTTGTATAAATAAAAGGGACAGATAGTGTATCATCTAATATTTAAGTGGTTCTTTTTATAGCTTTAATAATTTGCTAACCAGGATTTTATAATACACTCAGATTCATCGATTTAGGTATTCTTCATCTTTTTATTGACACTGTTAATACCTTTTTTGGCCCGATTTTATTTTCGTTAGATACGAAGATAATATTCTATATATGATGAAACACTTAATAGCTCCCATATAAATTATTATCCTATTTCTGACTAGTAACTATTAACTTTATGAAGTGTACTTGAACGTCGATAAAAAGTTGCCATAATCTGTTTAGGATATTTCAATTTTATAAAATACTTGTTAAATACACGGAGGTTAAAATGAAACTTATTATAGTAGGATGTGAATATACAGGGGTTACAACCTTATGCGAAAGTCTTATTAATTGGGGGAATGAAAAAGGGATAAATTTTCATCTCGATGACCAATTTTACAATTCCTGATAGGCAGCAATTGTCACCTGAAGATCGAGCAACGATGGTTACTTTATCTCCATCCTTAAAACAGCGATGGCAGCAAATGCAAATTGTCTATCATGTTCGGCTCATGAATATTTTCGATCATATATTGTTGGGTGGATTCTATATAGAGGAAGAGGTTTATGGTCCACTCTATTATTATCCAGGTAGCACGGTAGACGGGTCCCGACAATTTGAAACTGAGTTGCCAAAGGACGGTATTCTAGTACATTTGACGGCTCGACCGGAGGTAATTGAAACACGTATGAAATCACAACCTCATGATTATTCGGTGGTCAAAAAAGAGGATATCCCGATGGTCCTAAGCCGTTTTCAGGATGAAGTTAACGCTTCCTCGTTTAATATTCTTGGACAAAAGGTGGAAATTGATACTTCCGAATTGGCGCCGAATCAACTTCTACAGATCTTTCTGAATAAAGCTAGACCTTTGATGTCCGCCCGTGATTTACTCATTATCGGAAATAATAAAAATTAGACCTTTACAAAATTCTATAATCACTGGATATCAAATTACAGATAATAGAGGAATAATGTTTATATTTAACTAACTAGAATAGTAAAATAATAATGTCGTTTCTGTCATAATCTGGATATCTTTCAATTTATAGGATATTTTACGGGGGATTAGCTCAGTTGGTTAGAGTGCTTGCATGACACGCAAGAAGTCACTGGTTCGAATCCAGTATCTCCCACCAGTCTTCGCCTATAGGGTGAGGATTAAGTAACTACGATAATTAAATAGCTATAAATACGATGAGAAATGAAAAAATAATTAAAGAACTTTTAGATCTATCTTTCTTTTCAGGATTAAACTATGAACAGTTGGCTACAGTCTCGGAGCATATTGAATCACTTGATTTTCAACCAGAAACTAAAGTCTTTTCAGAAGGAGACATTGGTGATTCCGTATATTTTATAATTGAGGGTACGTTCGAAGTAATCAAGGATTCTGATTGGGGAGAAACGGTCAAGTTGACTACCTTAACTGAGGGTAACTCATTTGGAGAAATGTCTGTAATTGATAACCAACCACGTTCAGCAACCGTTGTTTCAAAAACAAAAGCATGGGTCCTGAAACTTAAAAAAGATAATTTCAATATTATTGTCGATAAGTATCATGACATTGGTTTGATCATACTCAAGCGAATGTCTCACTTTCTCTGTCGACACGTACGACAATCCAATGAGGCGCTAGCCGATTTCATTGAACCTATCTGATTTTGAAGAGTTTAATGTGAACTGAAAAAATTTGTGGATTCAGTTCAAGATATACGATTAGCCGATATCGGCTATGCCAAGCCAAGTTTTTCTTGTCGTTCTATCCACCTAGCACGGAGAGGGCTATTCCCTTTATTTAAATACCACTCTTCTCTATAGTTGGGTTTGGCGTTTTTTTTCATCAGTGCGAGTTTTAAAAACCTGTTTCGACCACTTGATTTGTCCCTGCATCGCTTCAATATGATCAGTGGATTTAGGGTAAGAATAGTAAACAATCTCCAGCATTGTCCGGCCTGCTTTCCCTCCCCGACTAGCATGCCAACAGTTGAGATTAAATAATACAATACCTCCCGGGTTACTTTCACAGGCAAAGCCTGGAAAGGCTTCAATATTTTCTGGATTGCTGATCCCCGGCATTTTCTTCAGATCTCCATAGTAAGGTTGTTTATGGCTACGAGGGATAATACGCAGTGCGCCTGTATCAGCAGTGAGTGTGTCGGTATAAAATCCAAACTTGATTCCATAGCGATGGTCGGGATAAGGGTTAATGGGTGGATGGTCTGGGTGCCAACGCGTATCGCCTACAAACATACTAGCATGACATTGATGGCCGATGAGTTTCTCATCAAAAATTTGTTTTGCTATACCGTACGCTCGTTCGTCTTCCGAAAGAGTAAAAATAAAAGGCGAATAAGCACTGGAAAGTTGGATTGTTTGTAGTCGTTCACTTGAGGGGATAGTCGGATCAAAAGACTGATCAGAAAAAGTAACTGCCTTAGCTTTTTCAATTTCCTTATGTATCCTCTCAACTTCACTCTCAGAAAAAAATTGTTTAAGGACTATGAAGCCAAACACATCAAAAAATTGGAGTTCATCACTATTTAGAGATAAGCGACGACCTGTATTTGCTTTGGGAAATATAACAGGTTGGATCATATTGATTTCCTTTTAAGGTTCTTTTAATTCTTCTTCTAACGATTCACTATTATAGTCATAGTAACCAAACTCTCGCTTGTATTCTATCCATTTTGCACGCAAGGGACATTGATTAAGGTTTTGATCATATTCTGATAAAGATTCAGGTTCTTTCCCTTCTCTTGAGTATTTTCTACTTAGGGTTTTACCGTGCATGTATGTTTCGCGGAGTTCCTGGGCCTGATCTTCAGTACGTGGATAAGCGTAGTATCCAGCAGAAATCATGGGTCGACCACTTTTCCCTCCTAGACTGGCGTGCCAGCAGCTATGGTTAAAAATAAGAATATCTCCTGGTTCAGTAGCACAGACAAATCCAGGGAGGCTATGGACATTTTCCGCATCTGTAATGCCTGGTATCTTTCGAAGCTCTCCATAAAAAGGTTGTTGATGGCTTCGTGGTAAAACGCGGAGGGCTCCCGTGTTAGCATCGACAGCCTCTAAGTACAACGCAAATTTACAGCCGAAATTATGGTTGGAATAACGACTGTATTCTTTTGGTTTATCAATAACTGCAGTTTTATAACGACCATCAGGAACCCGGTCGGGATGCCAACGTGTATCGCCCACGTAGAGACATCCGCCACCTTGGCTACCTATGATTTCACCGCCCAAAAGTTGTTCAGCGATTTTATAATAGCGTGGATCTTCAGCTAATGTTGCTAATATCGGAGTGGTGGAATCAGTGAATGAAATACACTGAGCGCGTTCGCTTGTCGGAAGATCTTTTTCAAATGGTTTATCTTTAAATTCTAACTCTACAGCATAATTGAATTCGTCAGTGATAATCTTCATCTCATCTTTAGAAAAATGGTTTCTTAGGATGATAAAACCAAAAGTATCATAATACTGAACTTCGGTTCGCGTTAAAGTCGTTCTTACATCACCAATTTCAGAGGACTCTGTTATATTATGAATCATGATATAATTAACTGTTGGTCAATTTAAGAAAAAATATAATGATCTAAGCCTAGATGTCAGGATTATAATGGATGGATAGACTTAACTATTCAACCATATTTGATATATTTTAACCAAAAATTTTTCATGGGAAGTAAAACTTTGTATAGTAGTCAAAAGATTTAATATCTTTTATTTTACTGTAAGGATTGTCTTACCTCTAGTTAAAACCCCGTTATTGAGAATACGCGCACGTAAACCACCTTTGTTCTTCAAAAAGATTTCGGCACCTGGAGTAATAGCTTCGTTCATCCAATAACAGGGAGCGCATTCTTCACTACCGGAAAATGTCACGTTTTGAATAGTGAATTCTTTTCCTATAAGATTGTTCAAATCTACACCCTTTAAAATAATATTTCGACGTAAAACTTTTGAAGAAAGATCAGATTTATCAAATTTATTGCGCATACCTTCATATATTTCCCAACTAAAAAAGGTAATTTGACCTTTGTAATTTTCTCTAAAGTCGAAATAACGATCACCGACTAGTCCCTTATCTTTAACACAAGAAACATTTTTAATGGCATGAATGGGATTATGATATCTCTCCATACCGTGCCGTCCTTTAAAATCATGGTCTGGTGATATATAGATGGCGACAATTTCAATGGATATCGCTTTAGGCATTTTTAAATAGGCCTAATATTAATTTGAGCCACTAATTGTAAGATTGCGGGCATATTAAGGCTTAGTTTATATGTAAATCAACTGACTGAAAGGTTTCAAAAGGCTACTAAAACAACACACTCAAATTTTTATTCGTTAGGACCAATATTGTGCGAATTTATTTCGCAGAAAAGCAACACTTCTATGCATTTGGTCCATGCCATCAACCCCATCTTCAATACTTACCCATCCATTGAATCCAACATCATGAAGTGTAGCAAAAATTTTATCATAGTCATTAAGACCTTCTCCAATTTCACCGTGTCGCATGCGGCTGGCATAGCCTTCAACATTTTCTTCCTTCCGAAGGTCTTCCAAAGTGCCCTCTGCAACATAGCGGTCACTCGCATGCATGGTTACGACTCGATGTTTAATTCGGTCGAGTAATTCCAAAGGGTTTTCGCCGGCAATAAGAGTATTGCTTGGGTCGTAATTGACACCAAACTGTGGGGAATCAATAAGATCGACGAGATCGCAAAATATATCTATATACTGAGCAAATTCAGGATAAGTCCAATAATTATCTTTGTAATGATTCTCGAGTATTAGTTTAACGCCACATTCAGTAGCATGGGGAATACATGCGTTAATGGCATCTGCTGTATAACGCAAACCATCTTCACGGGAAATTTCAGGACGTCGTTGGCCAGAAAGTACACGGCAATAGGAGCCGCCAAATTCAGCACACATGTCAATCCATCCTTTTTCCAAGTCAATTTGTTTTTCTCTAAACGCTTTGTCGTGATGAGTGAAGTCAGGCGAGCAACACATCATAGGAATCTCCAACTTATGATCCTCAACCATTTTTCGGTAATCGCCCCACTTTTTCGGATCTTTTAAATCAATTATTCCGGTATAGAACTCTAATCCATCAATATCAAGTGTAGCTGCCAACTCAATCCATTCTTTAAGAGACATTTTACCGTTGATACATAATTCGTCTAAATACGCTTTGGGGAATGCTGCTAATTTGGGCATGTTAACTTTCTTTTTTATCTGTATTTTCTTTGAGAGGTATACGACCAATTACTGGAAACTGTTCAAGATCGATGACACTACCAGTAATCGGCCTACTGTCATTACTAAGCCAAAAAACGATATGCGGTGCAATTTCCTCGGGTCTCGTCATTTTACCGGTAGGAACATTTTCGGGATCTGGTTTATCAGACCACCCTTCAGGTAATCCTTCTGATATTTTAAGGTTATATTCATTGGGTGTAATAACCCATCCGACATTGAAATGGGTAATGCGAACTTGATCAGAAGCAAGTAGATTGGCCAAATTGCGTGATTGTGTCATCAGTGCAGCCTTAGCCATACTATAATCAAGTTGATTTGGTTCACCAGTATAGGCATTGATTGAACCAATATTTACAATTGCCCCTTGAGTCCTCTTTAAATGTTCTATCCCTGCTTTTGTCATGAGGAGTGGAGCACGTACATTGACATCCATAACTTTATTGAAAAGATCAACATTGGTCGTATAAAGATTACTGCGTATGATATGAGCAGCGTTATTGACGATACCATCCAATTTACCAAAAGCGTTTACCGCCGTGTCAACCAGTCGTTGAGGAGTTAGGGGATCACTCATATCCCCGATGTAAAGTTTAGCTTTATCGCTTAAGTTGGCAATAATATGTTCACCCCGTTCCTTATTGCGGCCATGTACAAGAACATTTGCTCCTTCCACCACACAAGCGCGAACGATCGCTTCACCGATGCCCGTTGTACTACCGGTAACAATTATGACTTTGTCTTTTAATCGCAATGTCTTTTTCCCCATGCTTCTTCAAAATTACTGCGACTTTTGCGGATAACTTCCATAGGATCAGCCTGCCATAGAGAACCGGGTAGTTCGTCGATGGAAAATATTTCAAGACAGTATGCTCCCTGATAACCTGTTTTCTCAATCGCACCAAGCAGACGTGGGAAATCAATTATACCTTCGCCAAATATTCGTCTATCGCCAGGGTGTCGTGGTTCACCTTTTGGCCAATCACTTAAATGAACACCAAATAAACGGTCACCAAGGGCCTCTATGCGATGATAAATTACCGGTTCGCGCCATACATGATAAACATCGAGCATAAGTCCAAAATTGGAACGGTCGACATCTTCAATAAGATCCATTGCTTCGTGCATAGTGCAGGTAAATGTGTCATTATTCATGAGGACCGGGCTTAAAGGTTCATACATGATACGAACATTCTTTTCAGCTGCATAATCTGCTAGATCAGGATAGAGTTCGCGTGCGATTTTGTGAGCTGATTGAAAATTCATTTCCGGCGCACTTCCAGAAATCGTAACAAGGATGAGATCTTCATCGGGAAAAGCTTCAGAAAATAAATCAATCGATTGACGAAACCGTCTATGACGTTCCACGGGATTGTCAATATCAGGACACATAAAATCTTTAAAGAGTGCGTGGACACGTGGTTGAACGCTGGTTACTTTTAATCCACATTCGCGAACAATTGCCAATTGATCGAGAGATTCAATATAATCGTTGGAAAGTTTTCGTTCACAAATTTCGATACCTTCGATTCCAAGAGTATTATAGAGTTTAACATCTTCTTCAAAACTCTGATGCCAGGTAGTAAACTCACTGACAGAAAAGGTAGGATAAATTGAATTTTTAGTCATAAAAAGTGGTTAATCGATTTTGGGATCAAGCACAGCTTTTACAATACGTCCGCTATGCATTGTTTCAAATGCTTCATTCCATTCTTTGAGTGGCCAGATGCCACCAATAATAGGCTCGATATCTAACTGGCCAGAAGCTAAAAGAGCGATGACTCTCTCCCATACCGGCCAATTGTGACTGAAGCTACCCTGTAGGGTAACATTTTTCGCCACAAGAAGATCAAGAGAAAAGTCGAGTGGTTGTTTTCCCCAACCAACCTTAGTGATCCATCCTGCGGGACGGACGAGTTCAAGAGCCGTCTTCATAGTGATAGAAACACCAGCGGTATCAATAACTCCATCAGCCCCCAGGCCATCTCGCTCTCTTACCCAGTCATTAGCACTACCAACAATAGTTTCGCAGCCGTATTTTTGGGCTACTTGAAATCGATGTTTATCAGATTCTAATCCGACGATTGCGACTTCAGCACCACAGAGTCGAGCGATAGCTGCACAAAGAATACCAATTGTTCCTGGTCCCAGTACCACAACACGGTCACCTGGTTTGATGTGCGAGTTTTCTATAACAGCATTAAATGCAACTGAACACGGTTCGGTTAGTGCCGCATGATGAATCAATAAATTATCAGGGACTTTATGTAGTAAACGGGCGGGGACTCTGACAAATTCCGTCATTGCTCCATTGACCCCATAACCAAAACCTTGGCGATTAGGATCAAGGTTATAAAGCCCCTGTCTAGTCATCGGGCTATCATTATCAATGACCGCCGCTGTCTCACTGACTACGCGATCACCCACAACCCATTTTTCGACGCGCGAACCGCACTTGCTAACTCTACCGGCGAATTCATGTCCGAGAATAACAGGATAATTCACAGTCCAGCTGTGTTGAGCTGCCCATTGATGTAAATCACTGCCACACACTCCAACGGCATAAACTTCTAGTAAAACATCTTCATCACCAATTGTTGGTGGATGAATATCACGCAATTCTACTGCATGAGGTTTATTTTCATAGTTTACTACGGCGGGTGAATCCATAACTTAATTTAAGTTGATCAAGTATTATAACTATGTACTTTTTCACAAATCAATCTCAGAGATCCTTCAACATCACCTGATGCTGTCTTGAAGGAATCGGCATCAACCGTTAACGGAGCTCCAAGGACCACGAGGGAGGCACCATACTCCGGTGTACGGATTGCTTGTTCAATAGTCAACCCGCCAACAGCTTGGACAGGGATATCGACTGCTTGTACGATCTCACTTAGTTGATCAAGCGGGCTAGGCGCATTTTCTCCCCGTTCGTGCATTCCTCCGCGTTCATCATAACCGATATGATGAACAATATAGTTGCATCCTAGATCTTCCAGGTGCTTAGCCGCACCTACCATGTCTTCACAAGCTAAATTATCACCCATTACCTCAATCCCAAAATCCTGGCAGGCCTTAACTACACGTATTACTGTTTCATCATGCGCTTTAGCCATTACTACGACCTGGGTTGCTCCAGCTTTAGCCATCATTTCAGCTTCCAGGTAACCCCCATCCATGGTTTTGAGATCGGCCACAATCGGAGTATCCGGAAAACGTTCACGGAGTGATTTAACTCCATGAAGCCCTTCTGCGAGGATTAACGGTGTTCCCGCTTCGAGCCAATCGACACCAGCCCTCATGGCCATCTCTGAGGTTTCCATAGCCTCTTTTATGTTAGTTAGATCGAGAGAAATTTGAACAATTGTTTTCATAATATTTTGTCATATTTACAGTTAAAATTTTGAAATTAAGCGGTAATAGAGATAATTGATCCTTGTTATTGAATAATATATCATCCAACTTACATTTATCCAGACATTTCAAAAGTTAACAAATGAAAATTTAGCTACGAAATTATGAGAATGATACCATGAATCATAAAGTTATTCCGGCTATACATTGATAACCACTGATATTTAATTTAATAAGTAATTACTGCAATAGTGTTATCGGTAGAGCATTTTACATGAAGGGTTTACATCATTTAAGTAGATATTATAATCAATAGAATGTTGAATTTTCTTGCTGTGCAAGAAAGTAATATCACTTTTGGAAAAATAATTTGGGAAAAGATTCACCAGTTGGGTCAACATTGTAGTCGTACCTAAGATGATAAATAAGTATGAAATAGGAAACTGTGGTTTAAAGTTTAAATTGAGTGAATAAAAAAAAAATTAGCCCTTATGGGTCGTGGAAATCACCGGTAACGATGAACATGATTCTCGCAGATAGCGTACGCTTTTATGAATTAAGTCTGGATAATGAATCAATCTACTGGCTTGAGGGAAGACCTCAGGAAAATGGGCGATGTGTAGTTGTAAAAAGAAGCTTGTGTGGTGAGGTTTCAGATCAATTTCCCACACCTTTTAATGCTCGCAGTCGGGTTCACGAGTACGGCGGGGGTGCTTTTCTCGTTTATGATGGCGTAATTTACTTCTCCCATTTTAATGATCAACGAATATACTGTAAAAAGATGTATGCCGAACCTTTTCCTATTACTGAGGTGGAAAAATATTTTTATTCTGATTTCAGGTACGACCGAAAACGAGACAGATTGATATGCATACGTGAAGATCATAGGAATACAAAACGTGAGCCAATTAATACAATTATCAGTATCGACTTAAAAATCCCCTATAAGGTTGAAGTTTTGGCAACAGGGAAGGATTTCTATTCCTCACCACGCATCAGTTTAGATGGTGAACAACTTACCTGGCTAAGTTGGGACCATCCCAATATGCCATGGGATGGGTGTGAAGTATTTATTGCTAAAATTTTGAATAATGGTTACCTTGATGACCCAATCCTAGTTGCCGGTGGTCTTGAAGAGTCAATTTTCCAACCAGAATGGTCACCGGATAATATCCTTCACTTTATATCAGATCGAACGGGATGGTGGAATATCTATCGATATGAAAATAATAAGGTAGAGCCTCTTTATCCGATGGAAGCTGAATTTGGGCAACCTCAATGGGTATTCGGTATGTCTAAATACGGTTTTGAGTCGGAACACTCTATAATATGTACTTATTCTCAAAAAGGTGTTTGGAATATGGCAAGGCTCAATATGGCTAATAAATCACTCGAAAAAATTGATACACCCTACACGGCAATTGAAAATGTACATGTCGACGCAGGCAAAGTAGTATTTTTAGGAGGTTCACCAACTGAAGAAAATGCAGTGATAAGCATGGATTTAAAAAATAAAGAGATCAAAATTATACGTAAGCCAAACGCTCTCATTATTGATGCTGCTTATCTTTCAGTTCCAGAGACAATTGAGTTTCCAACAGAAGATAACCTTAAAGCTCATGGATTTTTTTACGCTCCAAAAAACAAAGATTTTACTGGACCATTAGGGGGATTACCGCCACTTATCTCCATTATCCATGGAGGTCCTACTTCAGCAACAGATTCAGTTTTGGATTATCGAGTTCAGTTTTGGACAAGCCGAGGTTTTGCTGTCTTTGATATTAATTATAGTGGTAGCACCGGATACGGTACCGACTATCGTCGAAGGTTAAATGGACGATGGGGTGTAGTCGATCTTAATGACTGTGAAAATGGTGCTCGTTATCTTGCTGACAAAGGTTATGTCGATTTCAATAAAATGGCAATACGCGGAGGAAGTGCTGGTGGATATACAGTTCTTAGGGCACTAACCTTCAGCCAGATTTATAAAACAGGCGCTAGTTATTATGGAGTCAGTGACCTAGAAGGTTTGGCTAAAGACACACACAAATTTGAATCACGTTATCTGGATAAAATTATAGGTCCTTACTTAGAATCTGCACACTTGTATCGTGATCGCTCACCAATTTATCATTTAGATAAATTGGGAAAACCGATAATTTTTTTTCAAGGGTTAGAGGATAAAATTGTTCCTCCTAATCAGGCTAAGATGATGGTTGAAGCCTTGCGAAAGAAAGGGGTCCCAGTTGCTTACATAGCTTTCGAGGATGAACAACACGGATTTCGACAGGCGAAATATATTAAAAGGGCGACTGAGGCTGAATTATATTTTTACTCTAAAATATTTGGCTTCGAACCGGCTGATTGCATGGAACCAGTGACTATTGATAATCTGTAAGGGATACGTAGCCAAAGAGGTAAAATTCTATTTTAAACCTCTGACTACTCAACTGTATATTCTTTAATTATGATTTGGTTTACATTACTGTAAGCCTTTGATAAGGCGACTGATTGATACATTGGTCAGAACAAGATTACCTTTAGTAGTTACGAACAGAAGTTAGGTACAGTTATGTTATAATAAAATATTATTCCGGCTAAAATTTGACAGATATATAGATATTGAATAAAAATATGGATTGAGTATAACGGTGAAAAGGTTACCGAGTCTAATATAAAGGGCATATGCTTAATTTTGTAAATGAAGAGGGTCAATAGATTAACACTGTTGTTGACAGAGTTGATCAAAAAATAGAATGAAAATTATATTACTTGTTTCCTTATTGATGGGATCATTCCCATTCTTTGTCTTCGGACAAAAAGAGAACAGTATCATCCTATCGTGTGAAAATCAGGTTAATTTTTCCGTCAAGCAAGGCCCTTGGATAAGGGCGCAAGTGGGGCAAAAGCTCAACTATGGGGATAGAGTGCGTACCGGTGAATTTAGCCGAGCAACAATCCATTTACCCAATGAGAGTATTATGCGGATAAATGAACTTACAACGATCATTTTAAAACCACCGAAGAAGACATCAACAAGACCAGGTATAGACTTAAAAAAAGGAGCCCTTTATTTTTTCAGTCGTAATCAACCTGAAGAATATGAATTTGGAACCCCAACCGCCACCGGTGCAATTAAAGGGACTGAATTTGAACTTCATTTGGATTCAGAAGAAAATACTGTGATGACCATCTTCGATGGTGAAGTTGATTTGGCTAACCCACAAGGATCCATCGTTCTTGTAAGTGGGGAGCAAGGAATAGCAAAACCAGGATCCAAACCAATAAAAACAGCTGTAATTAATGCTATTAATATCATTCAGTGGTGTCTTTATTACCCTGCAGTTATAGACGTCGATGAAATTTCATTCTCGCAAAATGAAATTAATACATTCGGTCCTTCTTTAGAATCCTATCGTAAAGGTAATATATTAGAAGCACTGTCTCGTTATATTATAACAGGTGTTAAACCTGAAAATGAAGCCAATTATATTTATACAGCTGGACTTTATCTCGCGACTGGGCAAGTTAATAAAGCGGAAGAACTTATAGCCCAAGTAAGAAGTGATCACTCGCTTGCTTTGGCCCTCAAAGAATTAATCACAGCGGTTAAAGACCCGTTATTATATACTTATACCGATCCTCAATCGAGCTCCCATTGGCTGGCACGATCCTATCTTTTTCAGGCCAAAGGTGATCTAAATCTTGCTTTGAACGCTGCACGAAATGCTGTTAAGCGTTCACCTGAATTTGGTTATGGATGGGGGAGGGTAGCAGAGCTAGAATTCAGCTTCGGCCGATCAATTAATGTTAAAGAGTCTGTAGCCTTGGCACTAAGATTTTCACCGGAGAACGCACAACTCCTCGCCTTACAAGGATTCATTTTAGCAGGAGATAATCAACTTGTTGAAGCGCAAAACAAATTTGAACAATCTATATACATTGATAGTTCATTGGCTAATGCTTGGTTGGGGAGAGGACTCACTCAGATTCGTGGCAATGATATAGATAAAGGGGTACAGGATCTAAAGGTAGCATCGGTAATCGAGCCGAACAGGTCGTTATTAAGAAGTTATCTGGCCAAAGCATTTTCAGATACCAAGAAATTTTCTTTTGCAAAAAATGAATTAATATTGGCCGAAACGCTTGATCCCAATGATCCGACACCCTGGTTTTTTTCCGCTCTTTTGAATCAAAAAATAAATCGTTACAATGTTGCCATTACTGATTTGGAAAGATCTAAGATTCTCAATGAAAATCGAAGACTCTATCGATCTAAATTTCTTCTCGATCAGGATCGAGCTGTTCGCAATGCTAACCTCGCCGCGATATATAATAATTTAGGGATGAGAGAAATAAGTATTCGCGAGGCCCACCGCGCTGTGCAGAATGATTATGCTAATTACTCAGCCCACCTTTTTCTTGCAAACAGTTATGATGCCCTGCGTGATCCTCGAAGATTTCAACTCCGATTCGAAACACCTTGGGCCAATGAATTATTGTTAGCCAATCTTCTATCTCCAGCCAGTGCAGGAACACTCTCTCAGTATGTGTCTCAGCAGGAATATACACCCCTTTTTGAAAGTCAGCGTTTAGGTTTAAACGTGCATAGTATATACCAAAGTCATGGAGAATTTCAGCAGCTTATTACTCAATATGGACTCTTTGGGGATACTAGTTACTCAATAGATTTTGACTATCATACGTTTGACGGATATCGCCTGAATAGTGGATTCAATCGCATGGATATCTTTGCTCAACTCAAGCATCAATTGACAGAAAAAGACACCGTTTTTTTTCAGTTGAAATTTCAAGATTTTGATGGTGGCGATGTTTCACAGATCCAGGATAATTCCCAACTTAGAGAAAATTTTTATTTCAAGGAAAAGCAAATTCCACTTCTCTTTGCTGGTTATCATCACCAATGGTCTCCAGGAATTGACACTTTGTTTCTTTTTGGTCGACTTACAGATGACTTAGTCAATCAAGATATCCAAGTTCCGCAACTTATACTCAGCACTAATGAAGAAGGAGAAAGAGTTGTTTTCCCTTCAGCTGATATGGATTTATTTTATCGCAACGAGTTAGAGATATATTCAGCCGAAATAACCCAGATATCCCAACTTGACAAAATGACTTTTATAGCTGGACTGCGGTACCAGGATGGGGATTTCGAAGTCCAAAATCGCCTGACCGAAGTTGCTCCCACTCAAAAAACTTTCTTTGATGATCCGCCAGCTGATTTTAAATTTAAGGAAGGTTTCAATCGGGTAAATTTATATTTATACTTACTTTGGGAGGTGTTAAAGGACTTGACTGTAACGACGGGAGTTTCCTATGACAGATTAGATTACCCTTTAAATTTTTTAACCTCGCCTATTAGCAGTGGACAATTGGATGACGAGCAGGTTTCACCCAAGGTTGGGATAAATTGGGATATAAATAATCAGATAAGTATACGCGGTTCTTATAACCAATCTATCGGAGGAGTTAGTTTTGATCAAAGTGTACGTCTCGAACCCAGCCAGATATCCGGTTTTACCCAAGGGTTTCGCTCTCTTATTTCAGAATCTACAGTGGGTTCGGTCCCTGCTTCCAAATTTGAAGTTGCGGGGTTAGGATTCACACTGAATATTGATGCACAAACTTACCTCGACTTTCACGCCACTGTTCGTAAAGCTGATGTTGAGCGTTTTGATGGTGTTTTCAATGATACGGGTAATACTTTCTTCAGACCAGGATTAATCCGTGAAACCCTTAACTACGAAGAAGATAATTTTACCATTGCGTTAAACCATCTTTTAGGGGAAATGTGGTCGCTGGGTCTGCGTTATGAATATATACGATCTGATCTCGACCAGAATTTTGATACTATTCCAAACGCAAATTTTAGTTTCCGTTCTATTTTACATCAGCTAAACCTTTTCGCTATCATAAATCATCCTTCAGGCTGGCACGTGAAAACAGAGGGCAGGTGGGTGAATCAAAGCAACTATGGTTTTTTACCTGATTTTGGGGGGGATGGATTTTTTCAGATTGATGCCTTTATGGGTTATAGAGCCCCCGGGCAACAATGGCAATTAACCGCTGGAGTCATGAATATAACAGATGAAACCTATCAACTTAATCCTTTAAATCCATTTATGGAATTTCCACGTGAAATGGCTTTCTGGTTTAAGTTCGATTTGAACCTATAGAATATTCCAAAAAGGAGATGAATATTTTTAAAAAACGTTGGACTAAATATGTTTGGGATTCTGTTTTGATTATAGGCATTGGATTACTATTTATCCATCTCCCTCTGGGAAATAAATTAAGATATTTAAGCTATGATTTTTTATATCTCTTTCATAACCCAGTTCCACCCAAGAATGTAATCATTATATACATGGATGAAGAATCACATCATGTACTCGATCAACCTTATGACAAAACCTGGAATCGCAGGTTACATGCAGAGTTACTTAACAAAATTACTGATCAAGGTGCACGTCTTGTAATTTACGATATTATATTTGAGATGAGTAGTTCTAATTTAGAGAGCGATGTAAAACTTGCCGAAGCGTTTAAACGACATGGTTCTGTTATACTTGGAGGAAGTTTAATACAGAAAAGAGGATCTTTGTCTGAACAGCAAATAGTCATACCACCCGAAGCAAATTTCAGGCACTCAATTCGTGATTGGGGTATTCTACAAATGCATGCAAGTAATCCACGATTAATATTAACTGGGACTCCTGAATTAGAATCAGCTATTTGGAAAGCAGCATCAATTGTCAATCCAGGTCTTAAAGAATATACTGATAATCGGTTGATTGAAAGATGGATAAATTATTTAGGTCCACCCGATACTTTTCCTTATATCAGTTTCCATAAAGTCTATTTAGATGAGGTTGAAAATAAAAATATTTTTAAAAACAAAATTGTTTTTATTGGCTCAAGGTATATTACAGGCTTTACTGGTAGTGGTAAGGATACTTTTCTCACTCCTTATTCTCTTAATGGATACCCTCCTGCCAATGGAGTAGAGATACATGCAAATAGCTTGGTCAATCTTATTGAAGAAAATTGGTTTAATCATCTTGGACGTGAATGGGAATCTGTTATTGTTGCAACTTATGGGATCCTAGTCAGCTTAATTTTAGTATTATTAACTCCAAGGATTGGGATTCTTGTCGCGATAACTTTAGGGCTTAGCGTATCTATATCATCCATTTTATTGAGTTGGGAAACACTTACTTTTTATAGCTGGATAGTTCCAGCGGGTATCCAGACAACAAGTGCTTACATATGGGTAATAGGGACAAAATACTATCAAGAAATAAGAAGAAAGATAAGACTTAAAAAAGCCTTTTCCGCTTATCTTTCACCAGTTATGGCCCAACAGGTAGCAGAGAGTGATATCAGTTTTTCTTTGGGTGGTGAGCTTAAAGAAGTTACGTTACTATTTACCGATCTTGAAGGATTTACTAAGCTTTCAGATGGTTCAAATCCAGATGAAATCTCAAAAATACTGAACACGTATTTCAACCTGACAAGTCATCATGTTCTTCAGGAGCATGGTACAATCCTAAAATATATTGGAGATTCGGTTTTTGCAGTGTGGGGTGCTCCTCTCGAAGATTTTCAGCAGGCAAATAATGCAGTGAAGGCCGCATTAGGTATGATCGAATCTACTAAAGGTAGAAGATTCTATGGACATTTATTGCGTACACGAATTGGAATAAGCAGTGGTACTTGCCTAGCTGGGAACCTGGGATCAGATACACGATTTGATTACACAGTCATCGGAAGTGAGGTAAATTTGGCATCACGCTTAGAGGGCCTAAATAAATATACAGGGACCGATATTGTGGTGTCCGAGAGTACGGCTAAACAACTAGCAGATGCATATATAATGAGATTGATGGGGAGCTTTCTTTTAGTTGGAAAGGAAAAGGCAGTATTAGTTTATGAAATACTAGGAGAAAGTGAAGGGGAAGAGGTGGAGCCAGATTGGCAGAAATTTTATGCAGAGGGACTCTCTTTATTTTCACAGAGAGAATTTGTTAAAGCTAAAGTTTATTTTGAAAGAACAATTAAGGCTCGACTTAGAGGGGACGGGCCTTCCGAGTTTCTACTTACACAAATTAATATGTTTTCTAAAAATAAAAGTTTACCTGAGAATTGGAAGGGTGAAATAGTTCTCACAGACAAATAAGGTATTGAAACTAGAGTTCTTAAATATTAATGAACTAAATGGTGAAAGGAGGAATAAATGAGGCGGAGTCTGATACTTGAAAAGTTAAAACGCGGAGAATATGTGGTTATCACCCAGTCTTGGATTATCCCTCACTGGAAAATGGTAGATATCATGGGAACAGTTGGTTTTGATGGTATTTGGATCGAAAATGAGCACAGTGACTTTAATTATGGTGAAATTTCTCAGATGATACTGGCTGCCAGGGCCCATGATATTGATTCCATTGTGCGTGTTGAGCGGTGTGGCTATACGGGAATTATTAAACCATTAGAAGCAGGGGCAACCGGATTAATTATTCCCCAAGTTGTGGATAAGGAGGATGCTCAATCGATTGTCCGCGATGCCAAGTATAGCCCGTTAGGTCTAAGAGGAGCAGGTGGGAGCACAGATTCAGTTTACGGTACTCAAGCGAGAGAGGAATATATTGAGCAATCAATTCGCGAAACCTTTATTGCCGCTCTTATTGAAAATAAAGAAGCGGTCGAAAATATTGATGCGATTGCTGCGACCGAGGGTATCGATATGCTTTTATTGGGTCCTGGTGACCTTTCACAAAGCTATGGCGTCTTCGGTCAATCGGATCATGAATTAATTATAAAGGCAACGGATGCGATAGCAGATGCATGTCATAAATACGGTAAATGGTGGGGTGCTCCTGTATCTGATCGTAAACAGGCGGAAGTTATTATCAAACGTGGTGCGAGAATAATTCAAACAGTTAATGACCAGGAGGTCATTGTCTCAGGGTTTAGAAAATTAAAAGATACTTTTCAAGGTATTAAGATTTAAGTTACACAAACAGATGAATCATTGAAGGTAGATTGCTATTAGTAATATTTTCCCCTTGAAAACACAGAAGTGCTTACATCGAAAACCAAACTTAAAGATCTGGAAGACTATAAGGCATTTAGTGAATGGCGATTGAATGATCCTTACCCCTTGATGCATCGCTTGCGCACCGAAGATCCTATTCATTGGAATGAGCATATCGGTGGTTGGATGGTTACGAGTTACGATGACGTTGTTAATGCTTATCGCGACCCGCGACTGATTTCTGACAGAGCATCAATAAATATGAAATCTCTTCCTGAACCTTTACAAAATAAATATCAAACTTTGGGTGAACATGTGTCGAATTGGCTTGGGTTTACTGATGCACCTAAGCACACACGGCTTCGCAAAATAGTTGGCAAGGCATTTACTCCTACAGTTACTTTGAATTTACAGCCACGTATTCAGGAAATAACAAATAGCTTACTTGATAAGGCCGATGAAAATGGAAAGCTGGATTTGGTTGACGACTATGCTTTTCGATTACCAGCAACCGTGATCTGCGGGTTGTTGGGGATCCCCGCCGATTATCAGGATAGATTTCGTAAATACACCGAATATTTAGCCACTTTTGTTGGTAGCATGGGGCCTGAAATGATTAAAATAGCTGATCAAGCTAACGAAAGTTATAATCATCTCGCCAATTATTTCCGTGAGCTTGCGGCTGAACGACGGCGCGATCCCAAGAATGACTTAATAAGTGTTCTGGCCAGGGTTGACGAAGACGGAGATACGCTCGATGAAAGAGAGTTATTAGGGATGGCTGTCTTTCTCTTCGTAGCGGGACATGAGACAACGGTTTGTCTGCTCGCTAGTGGATTTCTCCTGCTATTTCAAAATCCCAAGGAATTCGAAAAATTAAAACGTGACCCATCACTGATTGAAACTGCCGTGGAGGAGATTCTCAGGTATGAACCACCGATATTGTTGAATACGCGATTAGCGTCGGAAGATATTAATCTCCACGGCAAGCTCATTAAAAAAGGTCAAGCGGTGCTTCTGATGATGAGCGGCGCCAACCGGGACCCCGATCAATTTCCGGATCCGGATCAGTTCGACATTTCAAGAGAGGATAATCAACACCTGGCCTTCGGGTATGGACACCACGTCTGTATCGGAGCACCCCTCGCGCGGCTTGAGGCAAAAATTGCGATCAACTCAGCTATTAAGCGATTTCCAGACTTGCGGTTAGAGAATGAAAACTTTCAGAGTCAATGGCGCCGAAATTTGTCATTGCGCATGCTTTTAACATTGCCAGCGGTTTTAAATTGAATCTCGGTTCTAATAATATAATGAATTTACTTAACAAAGAGATTTAAATAACCTCTGGATAGGGTGTATTAATAAAAGAGAAATCAGAGTTATAAGATAATGGATATGGCAATTCAATATGATATCGATCAGCATTTAGAGGAATGGAAAATAAATGGGTTTACTATTTTCGAAGATTTGATTCCTCTCACTACCATCGACCGCATACGTGAGGCATGGATCCCGTACCGTGATGGAGAGATCAAAAAACGAGACCCTGATCTAATAGAAAAACGCTACAATTTCAGTGTCCCCTTTGAAAAACCTTTCGTCGAACCGGAAATATTTGAGCACCCGGCAGTAGTACAATTCCTGGAAAAGGCGCTCGGACCGGATTACGTTTGGTCCGGGTTTGATTCGAATACGCCTTTTCCCGGTGTCGATTACCAGGAATGGCACCGCGATATTCCCTTGCTATTTTCTGATCTGATGACTCCCGCCTATAGTATTGGTGTGAAATTCCCCCTTGTGGACACCTTTGAAGATAATGGAAGTTTTGAAGTTATCCCCTCGACACAATACTTAGCCGATTCAGCACTCTGTGAAAAAGAAATCAAAGGTCGTAAGAATAAATGGTTCAACAATGTATTTGGTAGCGGTGCGGAACATAGAGGTCGTTACTACCCGGTGCGTTTAAATTTAAAAAAAGGATCTCTATGGATGCAAGATGGCCGCGCTTTTCATCGGGGAACACCGAACGTATCAGATCACACACGCGATGAACTCTGTATGTCTTTCAATCGCCCCTGGTTTAATAGCCATTGGGAGGAAGAAGAAATGAAGACTGATTTTACGCAGGATCTCTGGGACAGTCTATCTGATCATGCGCGTCATGTTTTACGTTGGCAATGGATTAAAGAAAGTTAGGTTGAATTAAAAATAAAAGAGTAAAAGAACAGCGATGAGCATAGCAACAGGGTATAATGTCGGTCAGTTACTCGAAGAATATAAAATCAATGGTTTCGTTATCTTTGAAGACCTTATTCCACAAGAAGCTCTCGATCGGATATACGAGGCATGGATTCCCATTAGGGACCGGGAAATCGCAAGACAGGGAGATAAACCAAACCGAGGACCGAACCGCTACTGCATTGATATTCCATTTGAGCATCCCTTTCTCGATTCGAATATTTTCGACCATCCCTCGCTCGTAAAATTTTTTGAAGGTGTTCTTGGAGCCGATTACGTTTGTGGAAATTTTAACTCGAATATACCTTTCCCAGGATCCGTATATCAAAAATGGCATCGTGATGTCGCAATACTTTTTCCCGGATTAATGACACCGGCAATAAAAGTCGCGCTTAGAATTCCACTCGTTGATGCCACTGAGGAAAATGGCAGTATAGAAGTGATCCCGTCCAGTCACTACATCGCTGATGAAGAGATCTGTAATAAAGAAATCGAAGGACGAAGAGGGAAGTGGTACGATAATATTTTTGGGGAGGGCCCAAATCGCAAGGGTAGTTACTACCCTGTTCGTCTCAATGTGAAACGCGGATCCGTTTGGATTTGTGATCCTCGCGTTTTTCACCGGGGAACACCTAACGTTTCAGATCACTCGCGTGATGAGCTCTATATGGTATTCAGCCGCCCCTGGCTATTCAACCCATGGCTGCATGAAAATACAGAAAAGTATTTTCCGCGCGATCTCTGGAATAGCCTCTCTGATCACGGTCGACAAGTGATGCGCTTACAACGAGTGATGGATTAATTGCATTGAGTATTAATTTTATATGATCGGAAATAGGTCTACCACAAATTAGAAATTCAACCAAAAAAAGGATTAAGGATATGTCATTTGGATCAGGCAAATATACCTATGAAGTAGTAGAGGGCTGGGGTAAATTACCCGATGGATGGACATGGGGTTGGGTACCCGCCGTGGCCTGTGATTCCCAAGATAGAGTGTTCGTTTATTCTCGGAGTGAACATCCTCTTGTCATATTTAACCGTGAAGGTGAATTCATCGACTCGTGGGGTGAGGATGTATTAATCGATGCGCATGGTATTTATATCGATGGCGAGGACAATGTCTACTGTATCGAACGAGAAAATCATTGTGTTTTTAAGTTCAATAATAAAGGTGAGCTGAAAATGACAATCGGCACACCCGGTAAATCTGGGGAGAAAGATGGAGATCCCTTCAATTTACCAACTGACCTGGCTATAGCTTCTACGGGTGAATTATATATTTCTGACGGGTACGGTAATCACCGCGTGCATAAGTACACTGCTAATGGTGAACATTTAATTTCCTGGGGTGAGGAAGGAGATGGGCCCGGTCAATTTAATCTCTCACATAGTGTCCGCTTGGATAAAGATGACCGCGTGTGGATCTGTGATCGTGAAAATAATCGTATCCAGATATTCGATACAAACGGTAACTTTTTGAGCGAGTGGACGGGACTTCTGCAACCGGATACAATTTATTTTGATCCCAATGAGGACATTCTTTATCTCGCTGAGTTGCAGCAACAGGTAAGTGTTTATACTTTAGATCGTCAACTCCTCTCCCAATGGGGTGGTGCAAAAAAAAGTGATAAGCCGGGTGAATTTAAAGCCTGTCCTCACGGTATTTGGACAGATTCACACGGTGATTTATATGTCGGTCAAGTGCAAGTAGACGGTCAGTTACAGAAATTTGTACGACAACGGTAAAAGCAATATTTTATCCTTATGTTTGTGCCATCCATGACTCATTGGAATTGGCATTTTGAAAAGCAGCACGAATTTTTGTTATTATATCGTCCGGGAGAGGACCTTTTTTAGCTATCTCAATGTTCGTGCGGGTGTTATTGGGACTTGTGCTTCCAATAATAGCGACATGAACTCCCGGTTGGCTGATCGTGAAACGAAGAGCAATTTCCGGCCATATTATTTCTGGTGCCCCATCAAACCCGAGATCAGTGGGGTTAAGTTTCATTTTTTTCAGGCGTTCGGTGTAAGTTTTTGCGTAATTTTTGTAGAATCCTGGTTGATCACCCAGATTTTTCCAAGCTGCATTTGCAATAGGACGTTTTACCATAACCCCTATATTTTTCTCTCTAACTCTTGGTAATAGCCCATCAATATTGACCTGATCGGTGATGTTAATGGAAGTTTGAATAACTTGTATATTTTCAATTGTCGCTGCATAGGCAACGGCTTCATTGTCTCCAGAATAACCGGAAAATCTTATTTTACCTGCATCGCGAGCCTTGACCAGTGCAGCTAGTGCATCGCCTTTTTTTAAAGTCTCTAAATCACATGAGTGTAGAAGCATAACATCCAAATAGTCTGTTTTCAGACGTTGCAAGGATCGATCGATGGTTTTAGTAATTATAGAAGGAGACCACGCGGGATCATCAAATTCGTCAAACTTACCTCCGCATTTACTGACGAGAATAAACTCATCACGACGATGACTAATTGTTTTACCAATCATTTCTTCAGATCCTTGATAGGAAGCAGCAGTGTCAATAAGATTGACACCAGAATCGAGAAGAAGATTAAGGATTTTGTCTGTCCTCGACTCTTCTATATCGAGTAGGCCAATAGGTGCTCCTCCGAATCCCAGTGATGTGACTTTTAACCCGGTGTTTCCAAATGCACGTTTTTCCATAGTTTGTATTAATTAATCCTTAATTGTTTTTACTTGCTGAGTGCTAAACCTGATAATATGCGTCGAGTTCTGCAATATTTTTTATTAATAACCAAACACTCAAATAAAATTTTATAAGAAAGTTAAATTTTTGCTATCATTCTTCCTTGTATTTATGACCTTGTTCTTATTCTAAGAATCTATGCAGAGAAAAGAAAGATAATTCAATTGCAAACAGTCTATGTCTAAAAAGCCAAATGTCCTCTTGATATGTACGGATCATTGGAGTGGTCTCCTCACACCGCAAGCAGGGCATCCGGTGGTAATGGCACCCACTTTAGAACAACTTGGCCGTAATGGAGTGACCTTTACTAACGCCTATTCTGCATGCCCTTCCTGCATACCCTCACGACGCTCATTAATGACAGGGATGACGGCGCGTTCACATGGAGATAGAGTTTTTAATGAAGAAAACCCGATGCCCGATGCCCCAACCATGGCGCAGTGTTTCAGGGATGGTGGATATCAAGCTTATTGCGTGGGTAAGTTACATGTGTATCCGCAGCGTAATAGGATCGGCTTTAATGAAGTGATATTAGAGGAACAAGGACGGCATCAGTTTGGGGATAAAGCAGATGATTATGAACGGTTCCTTTCTATTCAGGGTTACGCCGGGATGGAATATGCTAGTGGAATGGCACATAATGACTGGGTATCACGCCCATGGCATCTTCCTGAATATTGTCACCCCATCAATTGGGGGGTACGCGAGATGTCACGCGTTATCTCTCGACGTGATCCGGGCAAACCAGGCTTTTGGTATCTTTCTTTTTCTGCCCCTCACCCTCCACTTACACCGTTACAAGTTTATCTTGATCTATATCGGGATGTCGAAATCGATAAGCCGACTACAGGTAACTGGTCAATGGACGATGAGCAGCTTCCCCATTCTTTAAGGTGTCGAAATTTAGGTGCCCTCGTAAAGGCATCTTGGCAGAAACAGATGCAGGCAAGACGTTCATTTTATGCGACCCTCACTCACATAGACCATCAAATTAGATTGTTAATCGGTATCTTACGAGAAGAGAAAATTTTAGATGACACGATAATAGTATTTACGAGTGATCATGGTCATATGATAGGTGAGCATGGGTTATGGGTTATGACCCCTTTTTTGGAAATGTCATCTAAGATACCGCTTATAATTATTCCATCCATAGGCGATAAGCGATACCCCATCGATACAAAGGATGATAGGATTGCTGAGTTTGCAGATATCATGCCAACTTTGCTCGATATGTGTGGGTTACCCATACCTAAAACAGTGGACAGTAATTCTCTCTGGAGTGATTACCATCGTGACTACCTTTACGGTGAACATTTCGAAGGGGAAAATGCAACACGTATGATTCGCGCTGGAAGGTTTAAGCTCATCTATTACGCAACAGGGAATATTGTGCAACTGTTTGACATAGAAGATGATCCTAAGGAAACAACAGATCTATCTAAAGATAAGCATTATATTGATGAAATAGAACAGATGAAAGCTTTGTTAATTCAGAATTTATACAACGGGGATGAAGCTTGGGTTCGGAAAGGAGTCCTAGTCGGTTTACCTGATAAAGAATTTATACCCCAGGATAATCGAGGGCTTTTGAATCAAAGAGGATTGCGATTTTAAAAGAAATAATAAAATTGTCTTTCTTTTTGGTTAAGCTAAAAAAAGGATATGAGTGATAAGAATCCCTATCTTGATATCGACCGCAAAATGGTGGGTGATATATACACCTCAAATGAGGTGATGGATAATTTGACAGTGTTGTGTGATGATTTCGGTTCACGTTTTCCGGGAACACCGGAAGAGCGAAAAGCCGCGGGATTTATAGCTGAAACTTTTGATCGTTATGGTCTTACAAATCCCCATTTAGAATCCTACCCTTACGCTGGGTGGAGACGAGGAGAAGCGACTTTGGAAATTTTAGAACCGATACAGAAAAAAATTCCATGTATCTCATTGCCTTACTGTCCGGCGCAGGAAGTGCGAGGAGAATTGATTTCAGTGGGTTGTGGGACACCTGCAGATTTTGAGCGACTGGGTAATGAAATTGGAGGAAAAATAGTGCTAGCGAGCAGCGCTTCACCTTCGGGTCTAGGACGATGGGTACACCGTCAGGAGAAGTATGAACGTACGGTTATTGGAAAGGCGAAGGTTTTTATTTTTATCAGCGAGCTCCCGGGGGTAGGGCCAGAAACAGGTAGTTTGCAAGATGATAGACCAGCACCGATACCTGGTCTTTCCGTCTGCAAAGAAGATGGAGAGTTTCTCGCACGGTTAATGGAAAGAAAAGGTAAGGTAGAACTGATGGTCCGCACCCAGGACATTAATGAACCTCTGACTTCGCAGAACGTGATAGCAGATTTACCGGGTAATGATAATTCAGAGGAAATGGTAGTAATGGGATGCCATTTCGATGGCCATGATATTTCCCAGGGAGCGCATGATCCCGCTTCAGGCATGGTTTTAGTGATGGAAGCGGCGCGCGCGTTATCGACTTACGCTAGGGATAACCTTAAGCGTACGATCAGGTTTATAGGATTCAGCACGGAAGAGATTGGTCTTATCGGATCCTACCGTTATGTTGAATCCCATCGAGACGAACTCGATAAGATTAGATTTTATTTTAATCTCGATGCCGCTGGCGGACCCGGGCGCAAAGGAGTAATTCTCCACAACTGGCATGAATTAGAGCCGTTTTTCCGTCGTGCTGGAGAGGAGATGGCTGTTGAATTACCAGTAGGGCAACATGTAAATTCTTATTCAGATCATTTCCCTTTTTTTTTAGAAGGAATTCCAACGGGGAATATGGGCGACCCAGAAAAGGGGCCGAGTGGTAGGGGGTTTGGGCATACCCGATATGATACCTTAGATAAAATCGAAACTGTAAATCTACAAAGAGGAAGCTGTGTAGCTGCACAGCTTGCATTGCGTATTGCGAATGCCGTAAGTTTCCCTGCAATGCGACGAGATGAAATGGGTGTTCAAAAGATAATAAATTCTGAACACAATTTAGAAGGCTATAGAGTTAAATGTGAATTAATGAAAAAAAGATAGAACCATGATAATTAGGTGAATTAATCAGTAATTATGCCTAAATATCATGAAATAAACATCCATTTTAAAGAATGCCTATTGGCTGCCCGGCAAGGGCTCGAACCTCGACTACCTGGACCAAAACCAGATGTGCTACCATTACACCACCGGGCAATTATGGAGGTATATAAGAGAGAAGAGATAATCGTCAAGGCCTCTACTAATAAAATTGTCAAATTATTGGATATACGACTATTGTTAACCGTGGGATTGACCTCTTTATAAATTTCAGACTAGATACTTTTTTTATGCAAAAAAAGACTGACGCTAAAACAAACCCTAAATATAAGCGTATTGTTATTAAATTGGGAGGCGAGGGCCTGCGTAATATTGACAGTGGTGAGGCGATCGATGGGAGAATCTTAAAAAATATCAGCTATGAGCTAAAAGAAGTTCACACGATGGGTGTGCAAATTGGCCTTGTTGTAGGTGGAGGTAATATTTTTCGCGGTTTAACTGGTGAAAAACGAGGTGTGGATCGGACAACTGGGGATTTCATGGGTATGCTCTCCACGATTGTTAATGGGTTAGCTTTAATGGATTATCTTGAAAAGCTTGGTGTTCCTGTTCGTCTTCAGAGTGCTTTGCCTCTAAATGAAGTCGCTGAACCATTTATACTGAGAAAAGCAATAAGGCATCTCGAAAAAAGACGGTTAGTAATTTTTGTTGGAGGAACAGGAAACCCATATTTTTCAACAGACACAGCAGCATCATTACGAGCGAGTGAAATAGGGGCAGATATCATAATGAAGGCGACGAAAGTTGATGGTATTTATGATAAAGACCCTATCAAATATAAGGATGCGAAAAAGTATAATGAAATTTTATTTATGGATGCACTAAAACAGAGGTTAAATGTCATGGATTCAACAGCTTTTTCTCTTTGCCTCGACAACAAGATGCCAATTCTTATCTTTAATATGGGTAAAGGCGGTAGTATAAAAAAGGCCGTTATCGGGGAGAAGATAGGGTCTTTAGTAAAATAATAAGCATTTAATAGTAATAAGTAATATGACCGAAGAAAACGTTATTAAAGAGGCCAGTGACATGATGGTTAAGGGAGTCGAGCATACTCTTAGCGAATTTAGTAAACTTCATACGGGAAAAGCATCTCCAAGTATGGTGGAAAACATACAGGTAGAGGTTTATGGCTCAAATATGCATTTACGTGAAGTAGCTGCTGTTACTACTCCTGATCCACGAACGATACAGATTCAGCCATGGGATAAAACAGTTGTAACTGATATTGAAAAATCAATTCAAAAGGCAAACTTAGGTTTTAATCCTGCAGTGAATGGTAGCGTTATACGAATTCCGATTCCCGAGTTGAGTCGTGAGCGGCGTGAAGAACTTACAAAAGTAGCCCGCACGATGGCGGAAAATGGACATGTCAGTGTGCGCCATGCACGTCATAACGCCTTAGAGTTGCTAAAAAACATGCAAAAGAACAAAGAAATTTCTGAAGATGATCAAAAGCGTGCAGAAAAAGAAATCCAAAATAATACCGATAATAAAAATGCAGAAATTGATCAGCTCCTTAGACACAAAGAAAAAGAATTGATGACACTCTAAGGATATGAAACTATAGGAATTTGGAGATCGCTATAAATAATGGGATCTGTTCTGAAATCCACGACCATTTAATTGAATATCTTTTTAACATGCAGTTTCTTCTGCAAAATGCCCAGCGTGTTGTAATTAAATTAGGCTCACGTTTATTGACTTCAGGAATTGGCAAACTGAATGTTGATCGTATTAACACATTATGTGAACAAGTTGTGTTTTTACGAAAGAAAGGGATGGAAATTATAATTGTGAGTTCAGGTGCAATTGCCTTGGGAATGGGGAAACTAAAATATAAAAAACGGCCTACAGATCTCGCTACTCTTCAGGCTTGTGCGGCTATTGGACAGTCTATCCTTATTGAAACTTGGCAATCTGGTTTCAATCCTCATAATCTAACAGCAGCACAGCTACTTTTAACGAGAGAAGATTTGAGAGCAAGGAATCGTCATATAGCGGTCAAGAATAGTTTCGATAAGCTTCTATCCCTTGGAATAATTCCTATCGTAAATGAGAATGATTCAGTTAGCACTGAAGAAATTAAATTTGGTGATAATGATGTCCTTTCCGCTTTAGTATCTAGTTTAGTTAAGGCTGATATCTTAGTTATTCTAGGCCTTGCCCCGGGCCTTGTAGATCGTAAAGGGTCAGGCAAAGTTGTACCGGTAGTTGATAAAATTAATCCATATATTGAAGCTATGGCTGGAGAAACAAAAAGTGAAACATCTATAGGAGGGATGCGTAGCAAAGTAGAGGCGGCGAAAATAACGAGTCACTCTGGATGTGGAATTTATATTGGTAGTGGCCGCAGTCCAAATGTATTAGCCAATCTTTTGCAGGGAAAGGCTAAAGGAACCTTTTTTGTACCTAGTAAAATCTCGCTTGTTTCAAAAAAGAGGTGGATTGCGTTTTTTGAACGACCTCTCGGTGCAGTGATTATTGATGCAGGTGCAAACGATGCCTTGCTTAATGACGGGCGTAGTTTACTCGCCAAAGGAGTAAAAGGACATAGAGGCCAATTTTCAGTCGGTGATATTATAACGGTAGAGAACACAAAAGGAACCGCCATTGCTAATGGTGTATCTCAATTCAGTAGTGAAGAGCTGGTCCACATTTCTGGCAAAGATACGAAGGAGATAAAAACTTCTTATCCTAACCGTAAGCGCTATGAAATTATCCATCGGAATAGTTTGGTAATACTTGCTGATTAGACCCTTTTTTTAGGATATAGTAAGTAATTCTAGAAAACTTTAGGGTAATCTTATATTAAGAATATACTTTTCATTTACTGTGGTCCCTGTGATTATTCCAATAATATATGGAATTCCCGAGTTCATGGAACGAGTTACCTACTGACTTTATCCCCATTGATTTCCGTAATGAGTTAAATGATGAGCAGTATGCAGCAGTAAGTGCTGAGCCAGGTCCGGCTTTAGTGTTAGCTGGAGCTGGTTCCGGCAAAACTCGAACACTCACCTATCGAGTGGCTTGGCTTCTTACTCACGGTGTCCAACCGGGAGAAATTTTGCTTCTTACATTTACGAACAAAGCTGCTCATGAAATGTTGAACCGGGTTGAAAATTTAACCAATGTTTCGATGCGTAAATTTTGGGGTGGCACTTTTCATCATATTGCTCAGCGGATTCTTCGAGTTCATGGAAAAGCGATAGGATTAGAACCACATTTCAACATCTTAGATCAAAGTGATGCAAATTCACTTTTAAATGCTACCATTCGTGAAAATGATAAAGACTTTTTAAAAAATAAAGACCATCCCAAGGTTAAAGTTATATCAGACATCATTAGTCTAGCGCGGAATACACTACTTTCAATCGATGAAACTATTGATAATAAATACCCATATTTTGATTATCTCACTGATAAGATCAAATATTTTAATTCTATTTATCAGGAAAATAAGCTAAAACAGCAAGTAGTGGACTTTGACGATCTACTTGATCACTGGTTAAAACTATTACGCCAAGATAAATCTATAGCTACACAGTATCAAGAACGATTTAAGCATATCTTGGTTGATGAATATCAGGATACGAACAAGATTCAGTCTGAGCTTATAGACCTATTAGGATTAAACCATCAAATTATGGCTGTAGGTGATGATGCACAATGTATCTATACTTGGCGAGGGGCTAACTTTGAAAATATAATGACATTTTCTGACCGTCATCCTGGTACAGTCATCCACAAAATTGAAATTAATTATCGTAGTACTCCTGAAATTCTTAATCTGGCTAACGGGATTCTTTCTGCTCAACCACTGGGTATGGGCTATAGGAAAGAACTTCGAGCGGTGCGATCTTCAAACCTGATCCCTTTTGTAATCCCTGTCATTGATGGGAAAAAACAAGCTCAATTTATTATGAAACGTATGGAGGGTCTTATCGATCAAGGGTATCAGCTTTCAGATATGGCTGTACTCTACCGCGCTCATCACCATGCTATTGATATGCAGATTGAACTTTCTCGGGCAAGCATCCCGTTTATCATTACCAGTGGTGTTCGGTTTTTTGAGCAATCACATATCAAGGATTTAGTTTCACAACTAGCTTATGTGTATAATCCACAAGATATTTCCGCTTTTCAACGTTTTACATGCCTATTACCAAGAATAGGTGAAAGAACGTCCAAACGTCTCCATCGTCTCATAATACAGGAAGCAAGTGATAGGGGCATTACTCCGATACAAGCTTTTAATGTTGAGGAGGTTATGAAAAAAGTGCCTAATGATGCACAGGAAAATTGGCATGATATAGCATACACACTGCAAGATGTGGCTGCCGTCGTTGGTAGTCAAACACCGAGGGAAATTGTAAAAATAACAATTGAAGGCTGGTATAGCAGTTATATTCGAAATCTATATAGTAATTGGAGTGATAGGATTGATGACCTTGAGAGTTTAGCTGGATTTGCTCATCGATTTGATGATATGACTGAATTGCTTTCTCAACTTGTTCTTCTTAACTCAGAAATAAGTGATCGTGGTATAGACCCGAATTTCGATGCACTTCGTTTAACCACAGTACATCAGGCTAAAGGATTGGAATTCCCCATTGTATTTATCATCGGCTTAGCAGAAGGCCTTTTCCCTAATAAACACGCAATGGAAGAAGATAACCTAGATGAGGAGAGACGGTTGTTTTATGTAGCTATTACTCGCGCTAAGGATGAACTCTATTTATCTTATCCAATGATAAATGAACACGGTGGCCCATCGATGCGGTTGAAACCAAGTCGTTTTCTCGATGAATTAGACCATGAGCATTACGAGATCCTACGCATTCATGAAACGGCGAACTGGTAAATCATGAGGTTTACTATAAATTCTAGTTCTATCTATATACTAATATTTAGATTTTAAATTTCGGTAAATTGAAGACTTGAATTTATCAGGCTTATGAGAGGCAAGGGTAATAATTTTACTATGGAAAATTTTTTCCCTTAACCCCAAAGGTGTTTTTTGATCATAACCAAGAGCAATAATATCCGGATTTATTTCTTTTACCACTTTTAAAAAATTCAACCCAGGGTATCCCAATCTTACGTCATCGACATAATCGAGTTCCTTAACTTTTTTCATACGGACTATTTCCTTGTAGAAGGGGTATTTCCCTTTAATTTTGTTTACATTCTCATCGCGAGCAATGACAACATAAAGTTTATCTCCCAACTCAGAGGCCTGCCTAAGAAAATAAAGATGGCCAGGATGCAAGAAGTCAAAAGTCCCGCAACAGAGTACACGTGTTTTCATCGGAAAATAAATGGCTAAGATGAAAAGTGAGGATATTCAGCTATCTTTGTGAAGGACGGATTCATGCCAATGGCGAAGAAGATACCAGTTTAAAACTAACACTGTGGAGACAAAAATGAATCCAAGGGCACAGGCGACAATTGCAGTTGCGAAGAGCTCAGGGATTTTTAATTGTGAATTATAGACGACTACCATGAATCCCAGTCCTCCACTGCCAGAAGCACTACCTGCAAATATTTCTCCCGTCAAAGCACCAATGATGGCTAAGGAGGCTGCAATTTTTAGACCAGTAAAAAAATAGGGCAGTGAATGGGGAACACGCAAAAAAAATATCTCTTGTAGCTTGTTTGCGTTATATAGAGTAAACAGATCAACCATGTTTTTTTTCTGTAGATATTAAACCCTGCGTTGTATTAGCGACAATAGGAAAAAACCCAATCATGAAAGTAATAGTCGCTACGCTAGGCAAACCTGGGCCTAGCCAAAGAACAAAAAGGGGGACCATGACGATTACTGGGATCATTTGTAGGAACAATATCCAAGGGTATAGTGAGGCCTTTATCCATGGCGACGAAGAAAGGATTAATGCCAGAGCGAAGCCAATACTGCCAGCAGAAATAAAACCAATAACTGCACCGACAATGGTTTCCTGTGCAGCTTTAAAAAGTATATCTTTTTCTCTAATACCAGCATATATAATTTCATCGGGACTAGGCAAAATATAGTATGGAATATCATTAATCAATTTAATGCCGTACCAAATACCAATCATAAAAAAACCAGTAATTAGAGGAAGAAGCCAATTTAAACGATTATTCATGAATTATCTCTCTACGGATCTGAGATGATGAGAAACATCGGCTACTGCTTGCTGATATTCTAAGGATTCTCTAAGTTCGGGGTTCCGTGGATAAGGGAAATTGATATCGATTATTTTATAAATACGACCCGGGTTAGCAGAAAGTATGATGATACGGGAAGATAGGAAAACTGCTTCGGGAACAGAATGAGTGACAAACAGTGCCGTCCATTCTTCTTGTGTACGAATAGTCAGTAACTCTTCATTAAGATGGTCTCGAGCCATTTCATCAAGAGAACCAAAGGGCTCATCGAGTAGTAAAATTTTAGGTGAAAGGGTGAGTGCCCGTGCAATGGAAACGCGCATTTGCATTCCCCCAGATAACTGTCTCGGATAATAATCTTTAACCGTTGATAAACCGACTAATTCGATCAGTCTATTTGCAGTTTCTTTTCGTTTGTTTTTTCTCCATTTAAGTAATCTAAGAGGAACCTGTATGTTGTTGGTGACCGTCAACCAGGGAAGTAAAGTTGCTTCTTGAAAAATATAGGCCATCGACCCTCTCGCTTCTTCCGGACTCTTATTGTCAACTTTGAGGTCACCTTTTGTGGTAGATATCAATCCTGAAACCAACTTAAGGATCGTTGATTTGCCACAACCACTGGGACCGATCAGAGAGATAAATTCTCCTTTAAAAATAGTCAGATCAATAGCTTCAATGACGGGTTTTCCTCGCCCGTAGCTTTTCCCGACGTTTTTAAATGATAGTTGAGCAGATTTTTTTATCATGATGTGTGTTTAAGCAGCTAATGTTTGAAGGTGATCGTAGCAAGGACAAGAAATAACTTGTCATCAAATAGATTATATTTAGAACCTGAATCCATGAATATTGTTGTATTAGATGGTTTTACTATGCACCTGGGAGCTGAACTCTGGGATCAATTTAAAGGTTTTGGAGAATTAACCATATATGATCGAACTGAAGATAAAGATATCATTGATCGTACGATAGATGCTGAAATAGTCCTTACAAATAAAGTCCCATTAAGAGCCGAAACGTTAGCTCAATTACCTAAACTACGTTTTATTGCTGTTCTCGCTACAGGTTATAATGTGGTTGATATTGAGGCGGCACGAAGTCGGGGTATCCCGGTTTCCAATATTCCCATTTATGGGACGGATTCAGTCTCTCAGCATGCAACATCTCTTATTCTTGAATTAAGTAACAACGTAGGTATGCACGACCAGTCAGTTAAAAGGGGAGATTGGAGCAACAATGAAGATTGGACATACTGGAATAAAGATGTATTAGCTCTGACTGGCCTTACTTTGGGGATTGTTGGATATGGTCGCATTGGTCGCTTGGTCGGTGAGATTGCGCATGCGCTGGGAATGAAGATTTGGGCTAATGATGTTATTGAAGCAAATCCACCTAACTATGAGGGATTTGCTTGGAAAAGTATATCCGATTTATTTGCTGGGGCTGATTTCATTACCTTGCATTGTAATTTAACACCTGAAAATACTGGGTTTGTAAATACTGATCTGCTAAAAACAATGAAACAAAGCGCATATGTCATCAACACTGCACGAGGACCTCTAATCAATGATCAAGATTTAGCTGATGCTCTCAATAACGGTATTATAGCAGGAGCGGGTGTAGATGTTGTCTCTCAGGAACCGATTAACAATGATAATCCTCTTTTGAAAGCAAAAAACTGTATTCTCACTCCGCATATTGCTTGGAGTAGTAATTTGGCACGTGAGCGTTTATTGAACATTGCCGTGGATAATGTTCGTGCTTTTTTGGAGGGGAAGCCAGTTAATGTTGTTAATTAATCACCTGAAAATGATTTTTGTTATTGTCAGTTAAGATTTGGTTCTCAAGTAAGGCCTACCATTACGTGGGTATACAGTAGACAAGATATATGAAGTTTAAGCAATGGAGGGGTTTTATTTGCCTGGTCGTATTTATGTGTTTTGAAGGGGTTTTAGAAGCAAATTTTACACTTTTTTGGCCAACTTCTAATTCCGCTTTCACCAAAGATAGCAAACTAGATTATTTAGTACAGCCGACTGAGTCAGGAAAGTTAAAATCAGGTTTGTTTGGGTGTGTTCGTAATAATGGTGAACAGTTTCATGAGGGGTTAGACCTCGCTCCGATTAGACGTGATCAAAAAGGTGAACCAATGGACCCTATTTTTGTTGCGATGGATGGGCGAGTTGTTTATATCAATCGGGTCGAAGTGAGTAGCAATTATGGCTTATATATAGTAATTGAGCACTCTAATATTAAACCTACACTTTACACTTTATACGCACATTTACGAAGCATAAATATGAGTATAGAAGTTGGAGATAAAGTAAATGCAGGTGATAAAATTGGCGTTATGGGACGTACTGCTGGAGGGTATGCAATTCCCGCCAAGCGCGCACACCTTCATTTTGAAATTGGCCTGCGACTTAGTGATGCATTTGATAATTGGTATAAGAAGAAATATTCAAAACCTAATATTCATGGTAATTATAATGGCATAAATCTTATAGGGATTGATCCGCTCGACTTCTATGAAAAATATCAAGAGTGGGAAGTTGATAGTTTTTACACTTATATTAAAGCGTTACCTACAGCCTATGTATTGAGAGTTTACACTCAAAAAAAAACCCACTTTTTTTACGTCGCTATCCTGAGCTTATGCATAGTCAAATACAAACTGAAACCATAGCTGGATGGGATATCCATTTTACTTGGTGGGGATTACCCGTAGGTTGGACCGCCCTTGAGCCAGTTAAAATGGATATGAAAAAAGAAACCCAAGTAAGTGTGTTAAGTTTTGACTATGAAAGCTTGAGAACAAACAAATGTAGAGAGACGATTTTATTGACGGAAAATGGTCCGAGGATAGGAGATCGATCTCGACAGGTATTGGAAATTATCTTCGATCAACTCTAATATGAGATTAGATTTCGTGTATAATGAATATTATTTGCAATCTATTTTATTAAAATCGGCGAGTTTAAAGAGCAATTGATATCGAGAGGATGAAATCTTACCCCTATATCAGCTCCAATCAAGCATACGCTTGATTGGCTTATATGCAGCCTTACGGGTCTTTTCATCCATTTCTATTTGAGGTTCTAAACTTAATAGAGAGTCTCTTAATTTTTCAATTGAATTCATTTTCATATAGCGACATTCATTACAGGCACAGCGATCGGTCGGACCAGCAACGAATGTTTTCTCAGGGACTTCTCGTTGAAGGCGATGGAGCATGCCCATTTCCGTAACTACGATGATGGTATCAGCTGCTTGTTCTCTGCAAAATGAAACCATTTTTTCTGTACTACAAACTTCATCTGCCATATCGCGTACCATTGTTGTGCATTCAGGATGGGCGACAATGGGTGCATCAGGAAACCTTTCTTTGATACTTTCCAACGTACGTAAAGTAAATAATACATGGATATAACAACTACCTGGCCATAGACGCATAGAGCGGCCGGTTTTATTGGCAACCCATTGTCCCAAATTCTGGTCTGGAACAAAAAGGATTTCACGATCTTTTGGGATCTTATTGACGATATTTATGGCATTTCCACTGGTACAAATGACATCACTCTGAGCCTTTACCTCAGCAGAACAATTTATATAGGCGACTACATAGAGATGGGGATTTTTTTCTTTATATGCTTTTAATTTATCTGCGGAGCAGGAATCAGAAAGTGAACAACCTGCCTCAAGATCTGGTAAAATAACCCGTTTGCCTGGATTAACTATCTTTGCCGTTTCCGCCATGAAATGTACGCCACAAAAAAGGATGACTTCAGCATCTGTCTCAGCTGCTTTGTAAGATAATCCTAGCGAATCACCCACGAAATCAGCCACATGTTGAATGGGTTCGATTTGATAATTATGAGAGAGGATAATCGCATCTCGATCTTTTTTTAATTTTAAAATTTCCTTCTCAATTTTGGTAAAGGAATTTATATCCCGTCCGGCATTAGGTTGGAAGATCATGGGGGTAAAAGGTAATTTAGTTATCGGCATGATTAATGTCTATTGGGCTTGTAACTGATCATTAAGTATTTTTTCAAATATGATCATCATTCATTTGCAGACTCAAGGATCTCGTTCTCTAGGTTTGAATTTTATGCTCTTCCAGGATTTTTTTAAAATTTGCATAATTATGAAGCCCTTTAAGATCCTGATCTTGTATCATCCATTTAAAATCATTATAGCCTTTACCAATTGCATCTTTTAAACTTTGAACTGCTTCTGCTCTGCGTTCTAGGAGGGCGTAACTGCAAGCAAGATTGTAGTGGGCCGTAGGATTTTCAGGTCGGAGTTTTACCAATTTACGGTCTAATTTTAATCCTTCCTTATAACGCCTGCTACGGGTATAAAGTTCACCTAATATTTCAATGACTTCAATATTCTTGGTGTCCTTTCGCAATAAGCTCTCGAAAAATTCAATCTCAAATTCAAATTTTTCACTCATAGCAAATACGACTGGATTTATACCATACGATCTTCCTTGTTTTCACAGGTCTGTAGATCTTTGAGTTTTAAACAGTGAGCGTGAACTTGTAAACGTTGTGTTTCCGGCTTGAGGCCTAGTTTTTCTGATACTGTGTTACCATACCACTCTAAAAACGGTGCATCGATTTCAAATATTTTTTCACAATCAAGGCAAACAATCTGTGCACGTTCGTTTTTTTGTCCTTTGTGTGCAAGATAAAATTTGTTATCATGCCCAATATCGATTTCTTTAACCAATCCGCTTTCAGTTAAAATAGGCAAAGTTCGATAAACTGTAGCACGTGAAACTGATGGATCAATTTTGCGTGAAAAATCAAGTAATTCTTCCGCCGTGAAGTGTTCAATATGGTTAAAAGCGGCATCAAAAATTGCCATTCTCTGATTAGTGATGCGGAGGCTTTTTGTCGCGAGAAAATCTTTAAAGGAGATTCTCGACTTATTGATTATATCAGATTTTAATGTATTCAATGGGCGGCTTATTAATAATGAGACTAATTAAACAATAAGTTTACTTTAATAGAGCGCAAGCTATAACCCGAAAATATGTTCAATATAGGTCTAAAATAATTTTATTAGAACATTCTGATTAGCAAAATCATGATAAAAACAAATAGTCTGTCAGTTACTATTATCCCATTTACAAGAATGGATAAGGTCCTAGGTTATAAAGTACCAGCAGAAATTTTAGATCAGGTTAGAATAGGATCTTTAGTAATTGTGCCACTTTTGCGACGATTAGAACTTGGGATTGTGAAAGACTTGGAAGCTCCGCGGGATTATCCTTTGAGCAAGCTCAAATACATTTCCAATGTGGTTTATCCTAAACCGGTTTTAACACCGGATTTATTAAGATTAGCCGATTGGATACAGAAATATTATGCTGTTTCTGCAGATTCGATTTTCGGGGCGATGATACCCTCTTTTGTTAAAAAAGGAAAAGGAATAAAAAAAGTCAGCCACATCTGTCTTAATGACAATGTAAAGCGGGAAGATTGGGAATTACTTAAGTATCGTGCCCCCAAGCAAGCAGCAATTGGTGAATACCTCAAAAAAAAACGTGACCCCCTCCCAAAATTAACTGTGCTTAAAAACCTAAAGATAGCAGCATCAAGTTGTGACGCTTTGATTAAAAAAGGCATGGTCAAAGAAAGTTGGAAGCAGGTGATGAGCAGTGCTTACGATGATGGATTTGCGTTAGGAGAGGAAATACCGGTATTGAATTTCCAACTCAATTCTGAACAACAAGTTTCAGTCCAGGATATTGTTTCTGGAGTTGAAAGAAAGAAATTTCGAGTAAATTTACTTCACGGGGTGACGGGTTCGGGTAAAACTGAAGTATATATTCAAGCGATTAAGTCAACACTTAAGCTTGGAGGTGGTGTAATTTTCCTTGTTCCTGAAATAACTCTTACTCCTCAAACAGTCAGTCGCCTTCGCTCGCGGTTAGAAAGAGAAATTGATGCTAATATTGTAGTTTGGCATAGTCACTTATCCGATGGGGAGAGACTCGATGCTTGGCATGCACTTGCCAGTGGTGAAGCACGTATCGTGGTTGGCGCCCGATCAGCTATTTTTGCACCTATACATAACCTTCGTCTAATAATTGTAGACGAAGAACATGAACCGGCTTATAAACAGGAAGAGACACCACGTTATCACGGGCGAGATGTTGCTGTTTATCGTGCTAAATTAAATAATGCTACTTGTGTTTTAGGTTCAGCTACACCTGCGCTTGAATCCCTATATAATGTTAAAATAGGAAAATATCATCTTAATCGATTAACAAAGCGAGTTGATGATCGGAAACTTCCTCTCATACATGTTATCGATATGAAAAGGGAACCCACAGATACTAAAGGATTAATGACACTATCCAGATCACTTGTAGAAAAGATGCGAGATCGCTTTGAAAAAGGAGAACAATCAATTATATTCATAAATCGTCGAGGCTACTCTCGAAGCATGTTTTGCTCCGAATGTGGTTATGTGATGATGTGTGGGAATTGCAGTGTCCCACTTATTTATCATCGTACTGACAATAACATTCGCTGTCACCTCTGTGGGGACATAGTATATGCTCCGCGTAAATGTCCGGAATGTCATTCATTAAAAATCCGTTGGCGAGGGCAGGGTACACAAAAAGTAGAAAGCACCGTGCAGAAATTACTTCCTCATGCAAGAATTATGCGAGTGGATGCAGATACGATGCGAAAAAGGAACCTTTTTCGCAAAATATTTACTGATTTTCGTAAAGGAGAGATAGACGTTCTGGTGGGGACACAGATGCTTGCTAAAGGTTTAGATTTCCCTAATGTTACTTTAGTTGGGTTGATCGATGCTGATTTATCTCTTCACATCCCGGATTTCCGGGCCAGTGAAAGAACATTTCAACTTTTAGTTCAAGTGGCCGGTCGTTCTGGTCGTGGGGATCGCTCAGGAGAAGTAATAATTCAGAGTTATCTTCCTCATAGTGAACCGATACAATTTGCACGTCAATCAGACTGTGAAGGATTTAATTCCGAGGAATTAGAACATCGACGTGAATTCGATTATCCACCATTTCGTCATATCATACAGCACCTATTTCGTGGTAAAAATCCTGAAAAGGTAGCGTTCTATGCTGAACATTGGGTGAGATATGTCGAAGAAAAGATGGAAGAAAAAATTGAAATTAGGGGTCCAGCGCCGTCTCCAATTGAAAAAGTAAAGACTTATTATCGTTTTCAGGTATGGTATTTTATTACAAATGTTCCAAAAACCGTTTCACGGTTGCAAATACTTCGCGATGAATTTAAAATGGATCCAGAGGTCATCGATGTTATTGATGTTGATCCTGTTCATTTAATATAGACATAACTTTGCAATAAATTATAGCATGGGGTTCCCTGACAATGACATTATTATGTGCATGGCGTTCCGGCTTCTAAAAAGGGTATATTGTGATGAAAAAAATGATCACCACCACCTTTAGCTTGCGATATTCTTTGTTCCAGAGTAATTACCTAATTTTAGGCTCGAAATTGAACGTTGTGATGGTTTATAAAACGACCAAATCATAGTGATTTAATAATTCAAATTTAGTCCATGGGTATCATTGAACCTATCAAGCAGTTTTACCGTCAGCGTGATTTAGGACTTTTCCTTTTACGTGTATCAGTAGGAGTCATAATGATCATTCATGGTGTACCAAAATTTTTAGGTGGAACCGAGATATTGAAAGAAGTAGGTTTAGCAATGGGGCATCTGGGTGTGACTTTTATTCCTGTATTCTGGGGGTTTATGGCCGCATTTTCAGAAGTTCTTGGTGGTTTACTCTTGATTGTGGGGTTTCTTTTTCGGCCAGCTTGTTTTTTCCTGGGGTTTACTATGGTGATTGCTACGTTATTAAATTATTCAGACGAAAGTAATTTTGGCTCTGTAGCCTACTCACTCACAATGACATTTCTCTTTTTTAGTCTTATATTTATAGGGCCTGGTCGTTACAGTGTTCAGAAAGAGTGAACTACGGCCCTTAGCGATTACTAATTTGGTGGTTGGGTTTCTCTTGAAATTGACCTGTCAGAATAGCGAAAATAGTATTTCGTTGGCGAGTTACCTATAGTTTTAATGAAGAAATATAGCTATATTGGTGAACAGAAATTCAACTAGATTTTAACACAAACTGTGATATTACGTTTAATTAAGGTTTTCATAAGAACCTTAATACAATGTAATTCTGCTATTTAACTTATCGATTAAAGTTAAAAAATAAAATTTTCTTATTAAGAAGCTCGACAGAGACAGTTCCTTTTCCTAGTGGTAAGCGTTATCCACTGGAATGAAGGTAGCTGTAATTCAGTTTCCCGGATCGAATTGTGATTGGGATGCATATTATGCATGTTCCCGAAGTCTAGGCCTGAACACAAAAATGGTGTGGCATAAGGAAACAGACTTTGGGGACGCAAAAGCAGTAATTATCCCAGGTGGGTTTTCATTTGGCGATTATCTTAGATGTGGGGCAATCGCCCGCTTTTCCCCGATAGTCGATGCGCTGACACCTTTTGCTAAAAATGGTGGAATAGTCATCGGCATTTGTAACGGTTTTCAGATTCTATGCGAAGCTGGTTTGTTGCCTGGGGCTCTCATTCGAAATAATTGCTTGGAGTTTCGGTGTATGACTGTGGACCTTGTAGTTGAAAATTCAACAAGTGAATTTAATCAAAATAAGCTGGGTGTAAATCTACGTCTGCCAATTGCACATGGAGAGGGCAATTATCGTATTGACGCTGAAGGCATGACTGAAATTGAAGCGAATAACCAAGTCCTTTTTCGTTATAGTGCCCCTTCAGGTAATCCTAATGGCGCGATGGGTAATATTGCAGGCATTCGTAATCGACAGGGTAATGTGTTTGGTATGATGCCACATCCTGAAAGAGCAGTAGAAAAATTTCATCCTTCTAGAGACGGGATAAAAGTCTTGAAATCTGTTCTCACCTCAAATCTTATTCACGCTTGATGTGAATTATTATTTTATTATAAATGCTTAATATGAATTCATGTTAGATGGACGTTAAAATTTACTGCGGTGACACCGTTTGATTATTAATAAGCTATGCGAGTTTCTACCATGTTGCCTACTAATCCTGATCCAGCACTGAATTTTCCTGTTACCCCTGAGGATGTTGAAGAATTAGGTCTGCTACCCGAAGAATATAAAAAGATCCAGGAGATTCTTGGACGTGACCCTAATATAACTGAGCTAGGAGTTTTTAGCGTTATGTGGTCGGAACATTGTTCATATAAAAACTCGAAATGTCTTCTTCGATCTTTTCCTACTGAAAAGTCGGATTGTCATGCGCCTTACCAAGTCCTAGTAAAAGCTGGTGAAGAAAATGCAGGTGTTATTGATATTGGGGACGGGTGGGCTATTTGTTTTAAAATTGAATCACACAACCATCCGAGTGCTGTTGAACCCTTTGAAGGTGCAGCCACGGGGGTAGGGGGAATTATCAGGGATATATTCACGATGGGGGCGCGCCCCGTTTTACTTACCAATTCCTTGCGTTTTGGTGAAATAGATTCTTCCCACGTCAAGGGTCTTATACGGGGTGTTGTTCAGGGAATTGCACATTATGGGAATTGTATAGGAATTCCTAATGTAGGCGGGGATATCTATTTTGACTCCTGTTATGAGGGTAATCCCCTGGTGAATGCACTTTGCTTAGGAATTGTGAAGCATAAAGAAATTAAACGTGGAGCAGCTGTGGGTATGGGTAATCCAGTTTACTATGTTGGTCCTGCAACTGGCCGTGATGGGCTTGGAGGTGCCAGTTTTGCTTCAAAGGAACTCTCAGAAGAAAGCGCAGCGGATCGCCCTTCAGTCCAGAAAGGTGATCCTTTTATGGAAAAGTTACTTTTGGAAGCTTGTCTAGAAATGATGGCTGTTCCCGGATTGGTTGTGGGTATTCAAGACATGGGGGCAGCCGGATTGACTTGCTCCAGTTGTGAGACTGCTAGTCGTGGGAACTCTGGGTTGGAAATTGATCTCGATTGTGTCCCTCAACGAGAGACCGGAATGAATTCATATGAAATTTTACTTTCAGAAAGCCAAGAACGTATGTTGGTTATTGTGCAGAGAGGACGTGAAGCAGAATTGGAAGCTATTTTTAAAAAATGGGATTTACCAGCAGTGGTTATAGGTAAGGTGACAGAAGGAGAAGATCTGGAATTCAAACAAAACAATGGGTTAATTGCGAGAATACCTGCCAAGGCACTTGCTGATGATGATCCAATATACAACCGTGAATTTAAAAAACCGAATTATCTCTTTGAAAAACAAAACTGGGATGAGACGAAATTGCCTGATCTCGATGATGATGCCGCTAAAAAGACATTACCTCTTTTGCTATCTACACCAACTATTGCTCATAAAGATTGGGTATGGAGACAGTATGATCACATGGTAATGACAAACACGATAGTAGGCCCAGGGAGTGATGCTGCAATTGTTAGATTGCGACTCGGTGAAGACCTGGAAAAAATTATAGCTATATCTAATGATTGCAACAACCGGTACTGCTATCTTAATCCTTATAGGGGAGGACAGATTGCAATTGCTGAATCAATCCGTAATCTTGCTTGTAGTGGTGCCCGACCACTGGCGATGACCAATTGCCTTAATTTTGGTAACCCGTACAAGCCGGAAGTATTTTACATGCTAAAAGAATGTGTTCGGGGTCTTGTCGATGCATGTAAGTTCTTTGACCTACCGGTTTTAGGTGGTAATGTCAGTCTTTATAATGAAAACCAAGAAGGTGCTATCGATCCGACACCGGTTGTTTCTGTTGTTGGTATTGTCGATACCGAGGAGATGATAACTACACAAAAATTAAAAAATGGAGATGAAGCAATTATTCTTATCGGAGGGTTATGTGATGAGATTGGGGGCAGTTATTACTTAAAGGAAATACACGATTTTAAAACTGGTGATGCACCTACGCCTAATTTAGCAGTAGAAGAGCAGATTAACTCCTTTGTCTTGAGACTCATCAAAAACAAACAGGTCGTTGCAGCCCACGATATTTCCGAAGGAGGGCTGTTAGTTGCTCTGACTGAAATGCTTTTCGCCCAAGAGCAAACCTTTGGAGCTAATTTAGATATAATGTGGGAAACAGGGCAATCCGCTTTGATGCGCAACTTTTCGGTGAAAGTCAGGGAAGAATCCTTGTTGCAGTGAATTTTGATGATATTGATTCCATTCTTAAGTTGGCCCAAGAGGTAAAAGTTCCCGCGATGCTTTTAGGACTTGCCACTAAAGATCCCAGTTTAATTATCAAAAGTAGTGCGGGTGATAATAGAATTGTGTGGAACACCAACGGTTTGCGACAAGCTTGGGGATGTGCTCTAACCGAATCTATGAATGATTTATAACAAATCTAAATAATATAGAATGAGTGAGAATTTAAAACATGATTGTGGCATAGCTCTTATAAGGCTTCTAAAGCCTCTTCAATATTACGAGCAAAAATATGGAACACCACTGTATGGTTTTAATTTACTATTCCTTTTAATGGAAAAGCAGCATAACCGAGGGCAAGATGGAGCTGGAATCGGTTCAGTGAAGTTAAATGTTACTCCGGGACAACCCTATATGTTTCGTGAACGCCTTGAAAATTCCAATTCGCTTGATCTTATCTTTACACGATTACTCAATCAATATAATCACAAGGTCCTGAATGGTACAATAATTCCAGAACTTGCACAGACTGTAAAAGAGCATTTCGATTTTGGCGCTGAAGCACTAATTGGGCATCTCCGTTATGGTACGTCTGGTAGCTATAATAAAGAAAGTTTACACCCTTATATCCGCCGCAGTAATTGGTCGACAAAGAATTTGATGGTAGTTGGTAACTTTACCATGACAAATACTAAGGCGCTCAATGATTGTCTTATTGAGCGTGGTCAACATCCAATTTTTGATACTGATACGCAAACAATATTGGAGGAGATTGGCTTTTATCTAGATGAGGAACATACTAAGATTTACCGGACCATGAGAGATTCCGGGATTTCTGGTAAAGAAATTCCGGAAATTATTAGCGATGACCTTAATGTCGCTAAAATATTGAATCAAGCAGCGAGAGTTTGGGATGGTGGCTATAGTATAGCTGGCCTCATCGGCAATGGTGATACTTTTGTGATGAGAGACCCCCATGGTATTCGGCCCTGTTTTTATTTTAAAAGTGATGAAATTGTCGCATTCGCTTCCGAGCGAGTCCCCCTAATGACGGTATTTGAACAGTCTGGTGATTCAATTGAAGAAGTGCCGCCAGGTCATGTCATAGTAATTAAAAATAGTGGTAAATTTATTGACAAACCTTTCACCGAGCCCAAGAAGAAATTATCCTGTTCTTTTGAACGTATATATTTCAGTAGAGGTAACGATCCCGATATATATATTGAACGCAAAGCATTAGGGGCTGCACTTGTAACACAGATCAATAAGGAGATTAATCATGATCTGGAACACACCGTTTTTAGCTATATTCCTAATACTGCGGAAACAGCCTATTACGGATTAATGGATGCTCTCCATTATAACCGAAGGAAGGAAGTTAAAGCCGCGATTTTAAAAGCTGTAAAAAATGGAGAAATTGACGGTTCCCTACTTGACGAATTAGTAATGAATAACTGGCCGCACGGTGAAAAAGTTGCACATAAAGATGTTAAACTACGAACCTTTATTAGCCAAGAGAAAGGGAGAAATCAATTAGTTTCACACGTCTACGATATTACGTATGGTGTCGTTAGGCCAGATGATAATTTGGTGTGTATGGAAGATTCTATTGTGCGTGGAACAACCCTTAGACAGTCGATAATTAAAATACTTTCTAGAACAAATCCAAAAAAGATCGTTATTGCATCAACTGCACCGCAAATCCGCTATCCAGATTGTTATGGAATCGATATGTCGGAGCTTGGTAAATTCATCGCCTTTCAGGCTGCAGTAGAACTTCTTAAAGACAAAGGGAAAAGCGACCTTCTTTTGGATGTTTACCAGGCTTGTATGCGACAGGCAGAAGGAGCAACCGATAAAATTAAAAATCATGTCCTTCGAATTTATGAGTCTCACAGCACGGATGAAATATCACGTAAAATTGCTGATTTAATAAGACCAAAGGAAATCGAATGGAACGGTGAAATTGCAATAATTTATCAGAATATAGAGAATCTGCATAAGTCGATACCCGATCATAGGGGGGACTGGTATTTTACTGGTGATTATCCTACTATTGGTGGCTATGAGGTCCTCAATAGGGCATACATCAATTATTACGAAGATAAAAAAGGCCGAAGTTATGATATCCCCAAATAAATAATCGGTAATGATTAACAAAAAAGCTTATGCCAAGGTTGGTGTTGATATCGATTTAAAATCTGGCTTATTAAAATCGATAAAAACCGATATGAAGAGAGCATCGAGACCAGAAGTATTGGGCTCACTTGGTGGTTTTGGAGGATTGTTTGATTTATCAAAGACTAAATACACAAAGCCTGTTCTCGTTAGTAGTACCGATTCAGTTGGGACAAAATTGAAAGTGGCATTCATGACAGGTAAACACTCAGGTGTTGGTGTTGATATCGTTAATCATTGTATTAATGATATAGCAGTAATGGGTGCTGAGCCTCTTTTCTTTCTAGACTACTTTGGGACGAGCAAACTTAATAAAAAAAATTTTCAGGCAGTTATCTCAGGTGTGACCAGGGCCTGTAAGGCTTCTAAATGTGCTTTAATTGGTGGTGAAACTTGTGAATTATCAGGATTTTATAAATTAGGTGAATATGATCTGGTAGGAACAATAGTAGGTATTGTAGAAAAAGACCGTATACTTACTGGTGAGACTATCCAACCAGGAGATCAGTTACTTGGATTGCCATCCAGTGGATTGCACACCAATGGGTATACTCTGGCACGTGATATATTTTTCAATAAACTAAAATTAAAACCTAAAGACAAAATACCTGGTTTCCGACAAAATCTTGGTTCTGCTTTATTAAAACCTCATCTTAGTTATAGTGATTTACTACTTACTCTTACTCGGAGATTTAACCGTGGTGTGTATTCAAGAAAGCGTAAAGGTAATAAGGTTTTAGGTGCGATTCATATTACGGGGGGAGGTTTTACAGGTAACATACCACGTGTTCTCCCACAGAATTGTAATGTCACTATAAAGTCTGAATCATGGCCTAAACCCCCGATTTTCAAAGCGTTAATTGAATATGGTAATGTATCGTTTGAGGAATTATATGAAGTTTTCAATATGGGGATAGGTATGGCATTAGTTGTCGCTCCTGAAGCTGTGGACCCTATTATTAAGTTTTGCAAAAAGAAAAAACAAAGAGCATATCATATTGGTGAAGTCTTTTCTGGCCAAGGTGAAGTTTATCTCAGGTAAATATTATACTAAAAGACATGTGGTATTCTGGCATTCGTATGGCCATGTGGTTTTTACTCATTTTGATTTATCCATTACACTAAAATCCAATCAGGAAAATCGGGGTTTTAGTTGACATTGTTTGTTGATCCACCCATATCACAGAATAACGATGGAGCTCGCAGTATCACAACGAGTGTTGATTCTGAACCGGCTTTGGCAAGCGGTCAACATTATCGGTGTGAAGCGCGCGTTTGGGTTATTACTTCAGAATAATGCTAAAGTTATACATTCTACTGATGATGATTTCCAGGTTTTAAAATCAGATGAATGGATTGCTTATTCAATGAGCAATCCACCGATAAATGATGAAGATTATGTTCGTACAATTCAGTACAAAATTCGTATTCCCCGCATCCTTCTTTTGAATTATTATGATAAGTTGCCAATGAAGGAGGTGAAGTTTACCCGCCAACATCTATTTGAACGGGATAATTATACTTGCCAATATTGTGGAGGCCATTTTACACAAGGGGAACTTAATTTAGATCATGTTATTCCAAGAGACCGTGGAGGTAAAACCAGTTGGGAGAATATTGTTACTTCCTGTCTTTATTGTAATACTCGGAAGGGTAATCGTTTCCCCCATGAAGCGGGTTTACGTTTAAAGAATAAACCGGTACGCCCCAAATGGAGGCCTTTCATTAGCTTTTTTCTAGGTTCTGAGTATAATGAAAGTTGGAGGCATTTCCTAAAGGCTACGCGATCTTGAATAAGGTGGTGGTTTTGGTGTCATTTTGGAGTCTATCACTTAAATCTATAAGAATGATAAAGCTTTATTGATTCTGAAATATCTGGGAAATGCTGATAACCAGGCTTATTTTTTATTTATCCATAAAATAATAACGAAAAATATTAGATAGGTTATAGGGATAAGTAGAATAGGCTTACCTTTCTGTTTTCCTTAATTAAGGATTCCAAAATTTGCTATATTTGTTGATTTAAGGCCGCCATTGCGGCACCTATCATTCCTGCATTATTGCGATGTTCAGCAGGGACAAGCGGTGTATCAATCGTCAAATAAGGAACATAATTATTTGGTTCAATTGCGCCTCCACCACCAATAATGAAGAGATCCGGTGAAAATAGGGTATTGAGATATTGAAGATAGTGATTGAATCGTTTAGCCCAGTCCTCCCATGTAAGGTTTTCTCGTTCACGTGCGACTGATGAAATAGACCTTTCAGCGAAGTTTTTATTCATGATAATCAAACCCATCTCTGTGTTTGGAAAAAGTTGGCCGTCAGCAAAAAAAGCGGAGCCTATACCGGTCCCGACAGTCAAAACGATAACCACGCCTTTTATATTTCGTCCGGCTCCAAAATGCATTTCTGCGATACCAGCTGCATCTGCATCGTTAATTATCCAAGATGTATTATTTGTCTTTTCTTTGATTTTTTCGGCGAGGTTAATACCAATCCAACTCGGATCAAGGTTCGTGGCGGTATTAATGACATTTTGGATTATCACACCCGGGTATCCACAACCAAGAAGACCTTCCCATTTATAATGATCGACAATTTCCTCAATGACATCAAGAACAGGTTCAGGCTTTAGCGATGGTGGTGTTTGAATTCGCAGGTGATCACCAGTTAGTTCACCTGTTTTAATATTTATAAGAGAACCTTTAATACCGGTACCTCCAATATCAATTCCAAGTACGTTCATTCGAGCTTGAATTATAAAATTTAATTGGAATTGTAGGTTCCTTTATCTCGTCCGTTACCCGATAAAGGCATTGTGTCTAAGGTTGATTCTAGGCTAATCTTTGATTCTGCCTTAAGAGTAGTTTTCTGTTGAGTAAGGGCAAATTCTGTAAGACAAATGTAAAGCTCGCGACTGACCCAGGCATCCGTTGCTGCATATTTGATTTGCATTTCGCTTAGTTGCTTACGGTTCCAATTAGTGGTTTGTGCACCTTTAGAGATTCGGTATTTGAGTAAGATCGCTGCTAAACTACGTAAACCGGTATTTATGATTCCTAATTTTTGCGTAATTTCACTTATCTCGACAATACCAGCAGGTTTAAAGGTGTCGAATTCTATGAGTTTACGAATATCGTCATGGATAGCAACACCTGCCTTGATGATTTCAGGATCTGAAAGCAGTGGAGAAATTGACTTCAATCCATTCAGTCCACGCAATTGAAAAAGGTAGACTATCTTTTTACCTGCAAGTTGTAAAAGTGATGGTGGAAAAGATTCTCCTTTACGAAAGGTCGGTTTTGTCTCTGTGTCTAAACCCAGAACCTGCTCTTTTTTTAATAAAGCAACTGCTTTTTTTGCTTCTTTAATATTACTTATAAAATGAATAGGTCCGTTATACCGTTGAAGCGGAAGGTTATTAATTGCTTCTTTAGTTATGCTAGTTTGTAGAGATGTAAGCTTTGTTTTCATGTAATCATCAGTATGTTGTGTCTTTCGACAGATAAACACCCCACCTGTTCCTCGAATATATTATCATGTTATTAATAATTTCTTTTCGCTCATTAAAAACTTTAGCCAATCGAGAAAAACTTATGTGGCGAGAACAATTATATCACCCGCTTCATTTCATTATAGAATTATGATAATAAATTATCATAAAGGATAAATAAAGTCCTTTAATACTTTTTTGTAACTTTAACTGGCGTGAAATTTTAATGAATTGGCAATTTGTTCTGGGAAATCTGTTGTGATCATATCTGCACCAAGTGAAGCCCAGTTCTGGGCATCTACAATATCATTCACTGTCCAAGTGGATAAAAGAAACTGGGAATAATTTTGACGTGGGATTAATTGAAGCGTACCGAACCATGAATTGGCTAACCCAAGGCCATCAGCATGTACGTCTTGTGCATCAACTATTTTACAGGAAACTTCTTTTAAAGGATCAGATTTTGGATTATCGACGAGGAGTAATGTTTGCCAGCTTGAGTGTCTCAATTTAATTTGCTCTAAAGTCGATAGGTCAAAGCTCATAAACCATAAGTTACTCATGTTTAATGACATAGATGAAATAGTTCGTTCAATTGAGGTTAATAAATCCAGCCCATCCTTTAGTTCAATTAGAATAATTCTATCATTTGGTGTTACAGATAATACAGTATCCAAAGTAGGGATTTTTTCACCTTCCCATTTTGGGCCCTTCCATTGCCCAACATCATATTGGTTGAGTTCCTCCATGGTTTGTTGACAGATAGGTAATTTAACATCAGCGATACGTTGTAGATCAGTGTCGTGAAATAGGACAGGGTAATGGTCAGCGCTTAGCCGAAGATCGATCTCAACTCCATCAGCATTCAATTCCCACGCCAGATTAATAGAGGCTAGTGTATTTTCAGGGGCTTCTCCTGAAGCACCTCGATGAGCGATAATTTTCAAAATGAAGATGATTGTTACTTGTTATCAAAAGATAATGATATTACCCATTTATAGAGCTATTCTTTCAGTAATTAATTCCTATTTGTGATTGCTGTGCAGATTATTTCTAGACTTTTCATACCTTCATTAAGACTACAGGGCGGTTTTGTATTATTAGTAATTGCCTGAAGGAACTCCATGTCTTCATTACGGAACATATGGTTCCTTTCCGTAGTCATAACTTCTCTTTCCCATTTACCTGTTTTTGCCTCGTAGACTGAGACTGTGCACTGATCCCAACTACTAAATTCTACTGTAATAGTTCCCTGAGTTCCAATAAGTTCGGTCATTCTCGTTCGTGGAGTGCCAAAAAAATTCAAGTAAACACTGGCGATACATTTTTTACCGAAACGCAAATTTAATTGAGCTAAATCTGGTGCGGTAAATCCAATTCTACCATAAACACCATCCATGGCTTGTATTTCGGTTACTGGTTCGTTTGCATACCAACAGGCCAGATCAATTTCATGGGATAAATCGTAAGCCCCTAGCTCCTTTAGGGTGAACAATGATTTATAATCTGGTCGTGCTTCTGGTAAGCTTTCACTCATACGACAGCAAATAGAAACCACTTCACCAATTCGTCCCATTCCAATATATTTTTTAGCTTTTGTTAGCCCTTCATGGTAACGAAAACACAATGCAACCATATAGAATTTACCACTTTTTTGAATTGTATTCCTCAATTTATCAAGCCCCTTGAGAGAATCAGAAACAGGTTTTTCACTAAGAACATGGGAACCAGCACTCAATGCCTGAATTGCCATTGGTACATGTAATTTAGGGGGGGTTGCTATTAAAACAGCATCGGGATTAGCTTTAAGGGCTTCTTCATAACAAGTGTAGGTTTTACTAACATGGTTTTGAGCAGTTAGGCTTCTAATTTGTTCTTTGGAGGGGTCACATACACGAATATCATCTAAGCCCAAAGAGTGCATTACACCTGCATGACGTTTTCCAATGGAGCCACAACCGGCAATCAAAATACTTTTCTCTTTCCAGTTACTTTCGCTCATGCCAATTTTCGATCATTTAAAGATGCTAAAACCACCATCAACTACCAGGTTGTGACCAGAAACGTAGTCAGATGCCGAAGAAGCTAAAAAAAGGGCTGCTCCTTTTAAATCTACTCCCATGCGCCCCATTCTTCCTTGCATTGTCATATTACCAAAATCATCCACAAATCCATCCGGTAAATCTCCTTTGTCAAAACCTCCTGGCGAAATGGCATTGACATGAACACCCATTGGAGTAAGCAGGCCAGCGAGATCCTTGGTCATACCAATTACCCCAGCTTTGGCTGCGGCATAATCAATGGGTTGTTGTTCTTTATTATTGCGTTTATAAATGCGCCGATCCCGACCGACTAGTCCTCCTGCTGAAGCAATATTAATGATTTTTCCTTTCCCTTGTTCAATCATATGGCGACCCACTTCTTGACAGCAAAACAGAGAGCCTATGAGATTGGTGGTAATCATTTGAATAATATCATCGGGTGATCGCTTGAATAAGTAACCAGTACTGTTCCCACTACCACCTCCAGCATTATTTACCAGAATGTCGATATGCCCCTTCCACTTTTTGGCCTTTTCCACCATCGTTTGAACTTCATCATGATTGCATTGATCCATAGTCAATGCCAATGTTTCTACACCATAATCTGCTTTTATTTTTCTTAATGCATTTTCTGCGCGATCGATCGTGCGCGATGTTATTATAATATTACTGCCATACTCTGCCAGAGAGCATGCAATATCATAGCCAAGCCATTCACTTCCACCCGTTACTATGGATACTTTATCTTTTAAATTGAACATTTCAATAACGCTGTTTTCACCCATTTTGTCCTCCTTTTATATAAGTGTATGATCAGAAGTTTCTGATCAATGGAAAATCACGCAGAGACTACCTCTTAAAGTATCGTTAAAAGGTGTTTCGTCAAGGGATTAGGTTCCCAAATTTACAGATAAAGTAATAGGTCGAATAGGGATCAGAAAAAGTAAGTTCAACTGCAAAAATCCATATTTTACATATTGCTGACAGAAAAGTTTATAGTGCAGCTTCAGCGGTAATATTTTCTTCTAATGTTACAGTTTCTTCCTCCTCAAGAACAACTATATCTGGTGGGATATTTGCAATCGCTTCCCTCATGGTCATCACACCATCTTGAACCTTGTACATGCTGTCCTGATGAAGTGTTCGCATACCGGTACGCATTGCAATACGTTTAATCGTAGCAGTCTCCACCCTTTCATTAATAGCCTTAATTAGCTCTTCATTATTTTGCATGAGTTCATGTATACCAATACGACCTTTATAACCAACCCCTCCACAAGTCGCACACCCATCCTCTGGAGATTTAAAAATTTGTCCACTCCATTGAATAGCTTTTTCTATGATCTCTTTCTCATTTCCTGCTGGCTCGTAGTTAATTCGACAATTTTTACAAACACGGCGACCTAACCTTTGTGCACAGATCACAAGAAGTGAAGCAGATATCATAAAAGGTTCAATACCCATGTCGGTGAAACGTGCAATTGTACTTGGTGCATCATTAGTATGTAGTGTACTAAGAAGCAAGTGACCAGTAAGCGCAGCTTCAACCGCAATTTCAGCAGTTTCTTGATCACGGATTTCACCCACTAGAATAACATCGGGATCCATTCTTAGATAACATCGTAATGCGGTTGCGAAGGTAAGACCAATCTGTTTGTGCATTTGCATCTGATTAACTCCTGAAAGTGTATACTCAATCGGGTCCTCAGCAGTCTGAATATTGATATCAGGAGAGGCAATTTCCTGCAAGGCAGAGAAGAGAGTCATTGATTTACCGGACCCCGTTGGGCCACAGTGTAAAAGCATTCCATAGGGTTGACGAATACATTCCCTATATCTTTCAAGATTATAATTTGAGAAACCGAGTGCCGTAATTGGAAGAGCAGCCTTTCGTTTGTCAAGAATACGCATAACCACTTTTTCTCCAAAATTCATCGGTCCAACGGCTACACGTAAGTCAACATCAATGTTTTTTCTCGTAAAATGTTTAAATACTATACGTCCATCCTGTGGGAGTCGTTTTTCAGCGATGTCTAAATCACTCATAACTTTGAGACGGGCTACGAGTGAACCAGCTACGGTGATCGGCAGGCGAAGTTTTTCCTGGCAAACACCGTCAATTCGATAACGAACAAGTAGCTCTTTTTCCAGTGGCTCAATATGGATATCACTCGCACCCGATATATATGCGTCTTCAATAACACGGTTAGCAAGAAGTATGACCGGAGCTGACTCCTCATCTCCTAAGTCATCATCAGAAATGCTCCTACCCCCACTACCATCAGTATCGTACTCTGACCCTATAATATCAGCTAACTCGGACATTTCAGCGCCCATTTGATTGGGGTCAATTTGGCTCATTCCATCATCCTTAAAAAACCTTTTAAGGAGAGCATCAAAGAATGATGCAGGGATAACTTGTACCTCCTCGACAACAAGTTCAGTGGCATTGGCAAAGCTTTCACGTCTGGGATAATCAAGTGGGTTGGTCATGAGTGCAGCCACGCTGGTAGTATTAAGACGCTTATAAGGAAAAATTCCTTCACGTTTGATTACCGCATCACCGATAACTTTGAGAAGTTTAAAATCAATTTGAATATCTTCTAAGTCAGTAATTATAGCACAGTTAGTGAACTTGGCAATAAACTGTGCAGTTTCAATGTCACTTATCTCAAATTTAGGATCTAGCATGCGCTGTATAAGTGGAGCTGAATACTCTGCCACCTCAAGCACAACTTGAAGATCAGAATCCCCAAATTCTCTTGTCGGGGCATCTGGTTCTTTATTGAGTATCTGAATAGCGCCGATAACTTTCTTCGTTTTTAAAGGAACTGTAAGCATCGAAGTAACTTCGAACCCAGTTTCTTTTGCCATAGAGTACATGGCTTCACTGTTTTCAGAACTGGAGAAAAAGACGGGTTTACCTGATTTAATAACTTGGCCGACTATACCTGTCCCTAAAGGTATTTTTAACTGGAGAAGTTTTTCTCTTTTTTCCGAAAACTCTTTTTCTTTATCAGGATTATTATTCCATAGGGTGGGAGAGTAATAAACATAATTGAATGAAATACCATTACCATCAACAAGATAAAGGGTCATAGATTGAGCTTGTAGCCCTTCCATCACTTTACTCGAAGTCAGCTCTATAACGGAACTGACATCTTCTTTGCTCGGTTGAGGTTTTGAAATGACTTTGAGAAGGAGAGTTCTTCTCAGTGTTCCTGATAAACCTGGCTGGGAGATGGTAGCCATATATCAAATATATAAAATAAGGAAGAGTGAGCTAACACTGTTATTAATTTAATAATTTAATAATAGTGCATTAAGGGTTTGGCAATCAAGTAATTAAGGCTTTGATAAAGGAAACTTGTGATTTGAGAGGATGTTTTGTCAACGCTGGAATTAACCGACTTAACTTATATGATCATATTTTACAAAAGTAATATTTCTAGTTGATTAGATCGATGATCTTAGGTCAAGTTAGTGATGGATTAAGCTCTAAAGACATTAAATAGCGGCCACAGTCTTCTCGCGAGATATTATGCGAGTCTGATTGATTGAATGTGAAATATATGACTAATATTTTCCTTTTCCTATAGAATTGCTTGAATTAGAGACAGCCCTGGATAAGGCAATATTTTTTAAACTTAGTTTTTCTTTTATATGGGTGATCATCAAATTTATCTCGACGCTAACGATAAGGACCATCAGTTTACCTCACTGTCTTATTAACTTATTAACAAAAAGATAGAATATGCACCTATGCATTCACTTGTAAATTATAATGTTCCTGCAGATAAACTTGCCGTTCATTGGTTTGGTCAGAGTTCATTTGCTATTAAAACACCAGCAGATACAATTATTCTCGTTGATCCTTATTTTCCACATGATCGACCAGCAAATGTATTCATTCATGCTGAACCTCCTTTGGACGAGTCTACCTTACCTGTACATGGGGTACTTCTAACTCATGATCATGGAGATCATACACATCCGGAGACTTTAAAACGTGTTTTTAAAAATTCCCCAGAAGCAATTTTCTTGGGACCCATTGAAAGTAAATTACGGGTTGTTGAGTTATGTATTGATAACGATAAATTCATCACGGCGAAGTCAGGTAATTCCTATTCGATACGTGACTTAAGTATACATGTCGTCTACGCTAAACCTCCTGAAGGTGATCCAGCTAATAATATAGATCCTCCAGATGTAACCCATATTGGTTTCGTTATTGAATGTGATGATGTTCGCCTTTATATTACGGGTGATCCTATTAATACATTTGCAGATATAGAAGCCTTAGTAGAACCTGTTAAGGCGCTTGCCCCTCAAATTGGTTGGATTACTTGTCACCCGACAGAAGGAGAATTTCCGTTTTTTGAGGGATGTGTGAATATGGCCCAACGTGTTGGATTAGAGCAAGTTTTCCCTGCACATTATCAGTGCTTCATTGAACGTAATTATGATCCTAACGAATGGGCTTCAAGATTTCCGGGTGAAGGGCCAAAATCACGAGTGCTGAAATATAATGATAAGGTTGTTGTCCCCTAGTACCTAAGAAATAGACATGAGTGATAGGAATTTATTGAAACTTGCCTTCGTCGGTTGTGGAGCTATAGCCCATTATCATCTAAATGGAATAAAAGAGCACGTTCCAGAGATTAAGGTTACTGCCGCGATTGACACTGCGAAGGAAAACGCTGAATTAATTGCGGCAGAAACAGGAGCCAAAGTATATTCTTCTTTAGAAGAAGGACTTGTGGATGGTGATTTTGATGCAGTTGATTTGATGTTGCCGCATGACCTCCACGAGAGCGCTGCAGTTCAATCATTTGAAGCGGGAAAACACCTATTGTTAGAGAAACCTATTGCGCACACCTTAGAAGCGTGTGACCGCATTTTTGCAGCAGCCCAAAAAACAGACACTGTCTTTATGGTAGCTGAAAATTCGCAGTACTGGCCAGAGATTGTAAAAGCTCAAGAAATGATAAAAATGGGAATGATAGGAGAGGTTATTACCGCTCGAGCTACTTATAAAATGGAATTTAATGATTATTGGTTTAAAGGTAAGAAACCATGGCGTTATGATAAATCACGTACGGGTGGTGGTATAGTTGTCGATGGTGGCGCTCACTGGATACGGCCTTTGCGTATGTGGATGGGAGAAATTGATGAAGTTATTGGCATCCTGGGTCACCCCCTTGTAGGGATGGAAGGGGAATCAATGGCTAAAGCTATCTTTCGTTTCGAGTCGGGTAAAACTGCAAGTTTTGAAGCGATGTTGGCGAAAACAGTTATAGGACCGAGTATCTGGTTCTGTATAACGGGAACACTGGGTGAAATTCATATAGAAGGGGGGTTGGAAGGTAGTATAATTCTTTATAATACTAATAATCGTCAAGGAAGGAAAATAATGGAAGCGCAAGGTTATCCCCAGTCGTTTGGGCCCGAATTAAAGGATTTTGCTCAAGCTGTTTTAGAAGATAAACCTTTGGATGCCGGTCCGGAAAAGGCTTATGGTGAATTGCGTACTGCTCTAGCCCTTTACAGATCAGCTGAGACAGGTCATTGGGAAAAAGTTTGGGATTGAAGCATTTAATTTATCTATATTATCATATGTCTTACTGATCTATAATTAGAGTTAACTATATTAAAATTATCTAAAAAAATGGATGCGATACCTGCGATAACTTATCACCAGGTCCTTTCAGAGGGTATGCCCGTTCGAGAGCGTAAACCTGGTGAAGGAGTCCTGTCTGGGCAAATATATCTTAAAGATTTTATCCAACATATGGATTACCTAGCGGAGGAGGGGTTCACAACCATTACACATGATCAATTATATAAATGGCAGACAGGTGATAAGGAGTTAGGTCCTAAACCAATTGTTATCGATTTTGACGATCATTCAATGATCTCTTATATTAACGCATTGCCTGTGATGCGTGAGCGCGGCCAAGTGGCAACAATGTATACAATTAGTGGGATTGCTGATGGTGATCCTACTTTACCTGTAGATATGTGGGGTATATCACGTATGCGCTGGTCAGAGTTGGAGTTGCTGATCGAAGCTGGTTGGGAAATCGGTGCGCATACACGAACTCATCTTTATCTTACAACTGTCCCTCAAGGAGTTCAGGGTGATGCGCAAATAATGCGTGAACTTGTCCAAGGGTTGGTTGACATAGAAATAAACTTAGGGGTGACTCCACATCATTTTGCTTACCCCAATGGTCTTTGGGATGAACGTGTTGAAATATTGGTAAAGCAGGTTTATAAATCAGCGCGACATTTTAAATGTTATGGTTCTGCGGAATATGTTTTCAAGGAGACCGATCATTTCCGGCTCCCTACAATGAATATAAATTATCTATTGCCATTCACGGATTTTCAACGGTTAGTCAATTGTAACAACCCCGAGTTTTGCTATTATAAAGAGAGCCAGATAATCGGGCACGCTGGTTCCTCTAATTAAGTCTGAAAATTGATTAGTTGTGAACTAACAACGCTTGCATCGGATTTTTTTAAAAATCTCATCCCAGTCTCCATCATCAGCTACATAGTCTAAAAGGCACCTAACAGTTTTTGAAATGTCGGGTAACTGATATTTGTCTTTGATCATGTTTAACATCTCCTGGGCATCGGGTTGTATTTCAATGGTAATTTCAACTTTTTGGCCTGCCATATTTCTCCTTATTTTTTATTTTTTACTTTTAGGTTAGTGGGTTATCTTTAAAAAAGTACGTTTACCGCTCTGAATAATAATTTCTTTTTTAGGTCTATGTATTAAGGTATTTGGATCCTGATAACGATTGCCATCAATCTTTATTGCACCTTGTTCGGTTAATCTGCGAGCTTCTTTTTTACTGGGGAAAAGATTGCTTTTCCCCAGTAAGTTAATAAGTCGTTCAGTTTCGCTTTTGGCTAATGAATACCACGAAAATAAGGGCATCTCGTCAGGTATTTCACCTCCGCTGAATACATTTTCAAACTTTAAGAGCTCATTCTCAGCAATAGTTTCATTATGAATTTTAGCAGTTAAGAGTCGGGCTAGTTCTTTTTTTGCTTCCATGGGGTGGTTTACTTTACGACTTTCTATCTCCTCGTCATTGAAATTAAGCAATAATCGATAGTAATCCCACATTATATTATCATCTACAGACATAACTTTACCAAATATATCCTTTGGGGTATCATTGAAAGCAATGTAGTTATTTGCACTTTTAGACATTTTATTTTTGCCATCAAGGCCTACAAGCAATGGCATAGTGATGACAATTTGGCCCTGTTTTTTTGCATCTTTCTGTATTGTACGGCCGACGAGCATATTAAAAAGTTGGTCAGTTCCACCAATTTCTATATCAGCATCGAGAATTAGGGAGTCGTATCCCTGAACTAACGGATATAGAAACTCTACAATCGAGATGGGTGTATTTTTACTATATCTTTTTGAAAAATCATCGCGTTCAAGCATACGTGCTACGGTCATTTTTCGTGCTAGACGTAGCGCATCTTCAAAACTCATATCATCAAACCATTCGCTGTTGTAGCGGACACTGGTATTTTCTTTATCTAGAATCTTAAATGCCTGCTGTAAATAAGTTTTTGAATTTCTTTTAATTTCATCCTTTGTTAGTACTGGTCGAAGGATGGATTGGCCAGAGGGATCTCCGATAAGGGCTGTATAGTCGCCAATAATTAGAATGGCTTCGTGACCGAGATCCTGAAATTGGCGTAATTTGTTAAAAACAACCCAGTGTCCGAAAGTGAGGTCAGGCCGAGTAGGATCAACACCAAGTTTTACACGCAGTGACCGGTTTTTTTTGAGACATTTATCCAGGTCATCTTGGGTGATAAGCTGATCAGTATTAAGCTTAATTAAATCTAATGGACTCATAATAGGATGGTTAATACATAACAGGAGATTTAATCCCCAAAAGAATTTTCCTATTGAAGAAATGATTTAAATTAAAGGAATAAAAAAAACTTATTGAGAGTCCAGACATTAAAATTTTGTCTCTGATCGCCATGCGCTTTCTTCTTGCTAATTTATTACTCCTGTTTCAAAAAGTTAAAGCTCATACACTAAGCTAACAAAAACAAGATAAAGCAATTAAAAATGGCACTTGAAAAAGGACAAAAAGCACCGGATTTTACTTTAAAATCTAAAACCGCAGAAGGACTTGATGATATTAAGTTGAGTAACAACTTTGGGAATAAGAACACTGTTCTTCTTTTCTTTCCACTTGCATTTACTGATGTATGTCGCGATGAGATGTGCTCGGTCAGTGAGGGGATCAGCGAATACGAATCCCTTAACGCTAGTGTTTATGGGATTAGCGTCGATAGCCCCTTTTCCCAGGAAGGTTGGGCCGAAGTAAACAAAATCACTATCCCTTTATTAAGTGATTTTAATAAAGAAGTCTGTGCAGCTTATGATGTTATTTATGAAGATCTCCTAGGGTTTAAAGGTGTAGCCAAACGGTCTGCCTTTATTGTTAATAAGGATGGCAACATCGTCTACAGTTGGTCAAGTGACGACCCTCATAATCTTCCGCCATTTGATGAAATAAAAGCAGCATTATCTGCTTGATTATAGGAACACCCATGTGTTTTAAGTTTTTTTACGCGAAACAGTTATGTTTATTTCACTATATAGTAAATAAGTGAAGACATCGATGCGTTCATTACCCAACCCATTTAATTCTTTAAAATCTTTTAAAAGAGGAAAAATCGAAAAGGGGTGGTTTTATTCGCTTCCTGCCTTGGAAGAAGCGGGTTTAGGGGATATTTCAAGATTACCGGTTTGCCTCCGTATTATTTTGGAGTCGGTTTTGCGCAATTACGATGGAAAAAATGTCAATGAAAGGGATATTGAAACTTTAGCTAGATGGAATCCATCACAACCTGCAGCAGTTGAAATTCCGTTTACTGTTTCACGCATCGTTTTGCAGGATTTTACCGGAGTTCCCTTGCTTGTTGATCTAGCCGCTATGCGAGATACAGTAAGAGGGTTGGGCCTCGATCCCAATCTTATTGAACCATTAGTTCCAGTAGACCTTGTTATCGACCATTCGGTACAAGTTGATCGTTCTGGAACAGCACAATCTTTTCTCGATAATTTAAATATTGAGTTTGATCGGAATCGCGAGCGTTACCGGTTTCTAAAATGGGGGCAGCAAGCCTTTAAAACTTTTAGCGTTGTTCCTCCATCGATTGGCATAGTACATCAAGTCAATCTTGAATATCTGGCACGTCTCGTTTTTGAATATGAAACTACTGATGGAGTTTTGTGTTTTCCTGACACACTAGTTGGGACCGATTCACATACGACGATGATAAATGGATTAGGGGTTGTCGGGTGGGGTGTTGGTGGAATTGAAGCAGAAGCGGGAATGCTCGGTCAACCCATTTCAATTCTCACACCTGAAGTAATTGGTGTCCATTTATCAGGATCCTTATTAGATGGTGTTACCGCTACAGATCTTACCCTTCGCATTACAGAAATGTTGCGGAATGAAAAAGTGGTCGGAAAATTCATCGAATTTTTTGGCGAGGGAGCAAGTAACCTAGAGGTAGCCGATCGTGCTACAATAGCCAATATGGCTCCGGAATACGGAGCGACAATTGGATTTTTTCCTGTTGATGATAAAACATTGGATTATTTGCATATAACTGGTCGAACCGACGAACAAATTGAACGTGTAAAATATTTTTATGAAGCTCAGCAACTTTTCGGGATTCCTCATTTAGGGGAGGTCGATTATACAAAAGTAATTGAACTGGATTTGCATTCAGTCAAGCCTTGTGTCGCAGGACCCAAACGTCCACAAGACAGGATTGAACTTCAGAAATTGAAAGAAACTTTTACTGACCTATTAACACGAGGAAAAAATGAAGGTGGTTATGAGATAGCTCATGATTCATTGTCTAAAAGAGTTTCCATACATGACTATAAGGGATATGGAAATGACCAAGCAAAAGCGGTAAAAAATTGTGAAATAGGTCAGGGATCAGTGTTAATTGCTGCCATTACTAGTTGTACAAATACTAGTAACCCTAATGTCATGATCGCCGCTGGTCTACTCGCAAAGCATGCCGTCGAACGAGGATTAACTGTCAATTCCACAGTTAAAACCAGCCTTGCTCCTGGGTCTAGAGTGGTAACAGACTATCTCAATGAAACAGGATTACAGGACTATCTTGACCAGCTTGGTTTTAATCTTGTCGGCTATGGATGTACTACATGCATTGGTAATAGTGGCCCCTTAGATACACCTATTGATGCAGCGATTAAAGATGGTGACCTTATTACCGCAAGCGTACTTTCTGGGAATAGAAATTTTGAGGCTAGAGTTCATTCCTCAATAAAGGCTAATTTTCTAATGTCTCCCCCACTTGTAGTTGCTTATGCTTTAGCAGGTCGTATTGATATCGATCTCTCTACTGAGCCACTCGGTGTGGATAAAGAGGGCGTCGCTGTGTTTTTAAAAGATCTGTGGCCAACGCAGGAAGATATTCAAAAAAAAATTATGGTTGGTTTGAGGCCGGCAATGTTTAAAGAAAAATATTCACAAATATTGGATGTTAATCCACAGTGGGATGAAGTTGAAGTTACGGGAGGTAATCTCTACAACTGGGATTGTCACAGTACCTATATCCAATCCCCTCCTTTTTTCGATAATTTTCGAATTAATCTCGAGAAAATACAATCCCTACACAAGATGCGCCCTTTGGCAATTGTTGGGGATTCCGTTACTACCGATCATATTTCCCCTGCGGGGTCTATTTCTGAAGATAGTCCTGCCGGAAAATTCCTAATGGATAAAGGTGTTAGACCTGCCCAGTTTAATTCATTTGGTTCACGGCGTGGTAATGATCGTGTTATGACTCGTGGTACTTTTGGAAACGTTCGTTTCAGGAACTTAATGGCGGATGGAAAAGAAGGAGGTTACACTAAACTCATGCCCGAAGGTGAAATTATGCCTATCTATGACGCCTGCCAGTTATATGATAAGCGTAAAACCCCTTTAATCATATTTGCAGGTAATGATTATGGTATGGGTAGCTCGCGAGACTGGGCTGCAAAAGGTGCGTTGTTACTTGGAGTTAAGGTGGTTGTAGCGAGTAGTTTTGAACGTATCCATCGTAGTAATCTAATTGGGATGGGAATCCTCCCATTGCAATTTAAGACATGTGATAATATTTCAAGTTTAAAACTAAAAGGATCCGAAACCTTTTCTCTTCCTGGTCTCGATGATAATTTGCAACCGAGCCAGGAACTTACCCTTCACATTAATCGTGAAAATAATACGACTGATAAAATTTTGGTGATTGTACGTATTGATACTTTTGGTGAAATAGAATTTTATCGACATGGTGGTATTCTTCAATATGTTTTAAGAAATATCATTCAGTCTTCTTAATAATATCCCCATACAAAATGGCTGAAAATTCTGAGCCAGTGTTCCAGGTTAATACTTACACTGAGCCCGTAGTTATAAGGATTTCGGGTCGAGTTAGTTACCTTAATGCACTACCAGTAAGTAAATTTTTCTGCCGTATGGAGGAGCTCGACAAGCGTAATTTTATTATTGATTTTGCTAAATGTACATCAATAGATAGCACTTTTCTAGGTATTATTGTCGGTGCAGCTTTAAAGGTCAGGAAAAAAGACCCACCCGGAAACTTTATTCTTTGTCGTTTAAGGAAACGTAACCTCGAGTCAGTGAGGAATTTAGGTTTAGACCGTATAGCGAGTGTTGATACAGGTGACTTTCCTGCGGAATATGAATCACCGGGACAATGCCTAGAAGCTAATAAAAAAGGCGAAATCGAAAATACAAAATTAGTTCTTCAAGCGCATGAGAATCTTATAGAAATTGATAAAAAAAATAAATCTCGGTTTCAGGATGTTGTTTCATATTTAAAAAACCAGGTTGAATAATATAGCTTCCTATCTTATAGGACGAAAATGATTCTGTTTGTATTGGGTTTAATCCTTAGTGGAGTTATCGGTTGGATTCTCTACTATATGATCCGCCGTGATTATTTACGTTTGGATGTGGAAAAACAACGTCTTGTACAGGAAAAACAGATTATTCTTGATTTCATGCATAATATGGTAGAGGCGATTGGTACAGGTGTAGCTCGCGAGGAACTTTATCAACAAATATTACATACTGCAGTCTTAAGTACAGGAGCACTCAGCGCCTGCATATTCGAAAAGACAGAAGAAAACAAGTTACGTGGAGTATCAGTGGAAGGTCTTTTCCCTCCGCAACGTCAATTACCTACAAATGTGCAGAAAAAAAGTTCAACCCGTACCAAATTTATTGAACAAGTGCTAAGATCGGAAGAATTTGAATTAGGTGAGGGGTTAATCGGTATGGTCGCGGTAAGTGGTGTGGGCGAATTTATTCCTGACGCGAGAACTGACTCTCGGGTGATCTTACATGATGATCCGTCATTAGCTATTTGCTCACTTATTCTCGCACCAATTCTTTATGAGAATGAAAACATTGGTGTGCTTGTAATCGCAAACCGGGCAGATGAGAAATCTTTTAGTGAAACAGATTATTCTCTCGCACTTTCCCTCGCTGAACAGTCTGGACTAGCCATTCACAATGCCGATTTGATGCATCTTCAATTAGAAAAGAACAAATTGGATATGGATATATCATTAGCGAGTAGCATACAAAGTATGCTATTACCAAAGACCTTTCCTCAACAAACGAAATTTGATCTCGATGCACGTTATTTACCAGCACAAATAGTTGGTGGTGACTTCTATGATATTTTTCCTTTATCAAACAGTAGGATCGGCGTGGCAATTGCGGATGCATCAGGAAAAGGGATACCTGCATCATTATTGATGGCTATATGTCAAAGTAAATTACGCTTTTATGCCCGAAATTTTGATTCTCCTTCGCGTGTACTTATGGAGGTGAACCGTGATATCACGGAAGAAATACGTGAAGATATGTTTGTTACTCTAATATATGCTATTGTCGATAGTTCCATAGACGAAATTGTAATCGCGCGGGCTGGCCACGAATTACCTATTCACGGTCACTACGATACTAAAGACGGATTGTACAAAACAACAATGATTGGCTCCGAGGGGATGGCCTTAGGAATGGTAGAGCCAGAATTATTTGAGTCCGTAATTGCCGATAAAAAAATCTCCTTTGTCAAGGGAGATACTTTACTCCTCTATACTGATGGAATTACAGAATTTGCCAATTTGGACGACATTGAATTTTCTACTTCTAGATTAGTCAACTTACTTAATCCACTAGGGAATCTGTCGGCAATTGAACTTAATCAAGGTATACTCGACAACGTTTATAGATTTGCCGGTTCCGCCGGACAGAATGACGATATTACTCTAGTGACAGTAAAACACCTTTAATTCTTTTATTTACTTAAGGTTCTGTTGTATAGATGTAATGACAGCCTTCCTTAATATTTTATAGCTGATACTTACTACTTGATCATTTTAGGTAATTGAAGACAATGTCGTTTATATACTAACCTTTTAATGTACAGCTTTGTTTCTTAGTGTTACTAATTGAAGAAATAGATATGGGGGCTGATTTAATATTTTTTAATTAGACATGCAAAAAACATCTAATTTTGACAAAATCTCTCGATTTTCATTACCTGATAAAAACGGTCACTTTGGGAGTTTCGGAGGTGTTTATGTTCCTGAAACTTTGATGACCGCTTTATATACATTACGAGAGGCCTACGAGGATGCACGTAAAGACAGTCTATTTAAAGATGAATTAACACGTTATTTACGTGAGTATGCAGGGCGTTCTACACCTTTGTATCATGCCGAGAGACTTAGCAGTGAACTTGGGGGAGCCAAGATTTACATTAAGCGTGAAGATCTACTCCACACCGGTGCTCATAAAATAAATAATGTACTTGGGCAGATCCTACTTGCTCGCCGAATGGGTAAGAAACGTATTATTGCGGAGACTGGTGCTGGGCAGCATGGTGTTGCCACAGCTGCCGCTTGTGCAAAATTTGGGCTTGAATGTATTATATACATGGGTGCCATCGATATGGAGCGACAAAAACTTAATGTTTTTCGTATGCGTCTCTGTGGCGCTGAGGTCCGCGCAGTATCTGCGGGACAACAAACACTTAAAGAAGCTATTAACGAGGCAATCAGAGATTGGGTAACGAATGTACGAACTTCTCACTATCTTTTAGGTTCTGCCCTTGGACCTCATCCTTATCCAATGATTAACCGTGATTTTCAACGCGTTATCGGACAGGAAACGCGGGATCAAATACTAGAAAAAGAAGGAAAACTCCCCAAATTGCTAGTGGCTTGTGTAGGTGGAGGGAGCAATGCAATCGGGTTCTTTTTTGACTTCCTCGAGGACGAGTGTGTAGAATTGATCGGAATAGAAGCTGGTGGACGCGGGTTAAATTCTGGTGAGCACGCGGCTCGTTTTGAAGGTGGTAAAATTGGTATTTTACACGGGTGTAAAACATACGTGCTTCAAGATTCTGATGGGCAGATAGAATTAACTCATTCTGTTTCTGCAGGGCTCGATTATCCCTCGATCAGTCCAGAACATGCATTTTATCGAGATCGAGGGCGTATCAGTTATGGTTATGCAACTGATGATGAGGCACTTGAAGCTTTTCAGCAACTTTCAAAACACGAAGGTATCATTCCTGCGCTTGAATCGTCGCATGCTGTAGCTTATTCACTTAAGCGTGCTCCACAAATGGCTCCCGATGATATCATTATTATAAATATGAGTGGACGAGGAGATAAAGACGTGGATCAGGCTGAAAAAATAATGTCAGGTCCAGAAGAAGGGAAGAAATGAACAGTATGACTGGTTATGGCCGTGGAACCTCGGCTAATGATCAACTGGAAATTATTGTTGAATTGACTTCAGTTAACAGGCGAAATTTTGAAATAGCCACTTCTTTGCCTAAAGAATGGCAAAGTCTTGAACATAAGTTATTGGGCTATTTACGCCAATCATTGAGGCGAGGAAGAGTTAATATTAATGTAAGGGTTCAGAATGTTCTTGTGGGTGACTCATTGTCATGGGATGAGAATTCGGTAAAAGCGACATTAAAAAAGCTTGAAATATTTGCTGAAAAAGCGGGTGCTTCATTCGAGTTGGATGCTCGTATTATTTTCGATGTAGTACGTTCTCATCTGATAAGAGCAGGGTTGCCGAATGCGGAGGAAGGGTGGCACTTATTGGAAAAGGCTTTGTCCGCAGCTGTTGGTCAATTATGCGCGATGCGTCGTGAAGAAGGTAGTGTTCTTTCTGCAGATTTGAAAATGAGAATAGGTATAATTACTACTATGGTAGATGAAATATGTGCTATTTCTCGTGATGGTGTTCAGGATTATCGTGAACTACTTATGAATCGGTTAAAACAAGCTAACCTGGAACTAGACATTAATGACGAACGTGTATTAAAGGAAATTGCTCTATTTGCCGATCGCAGTGACATCACTGAAGAAATAATACGTTTGAAAAGTCATATATCCCAATTCCAAAAATCCATAGGCGGTGACGAGTTAATCGGACGTAAACTAGAATTTATCCTTCAAGAGATCAACCGTGAGGTGAATACTATTGCGAGTAAAGCGAACAAGACTGAAATTATTAACCGTGTTCTTGACTGTAAGATCGAAATCGAACGTATTCGTGAGCAGTTACAGAATGTACAGTAGTGACCCTAACGGAGCTTGCTGACTAAAGTTGTTTTCCAGAATAAAGATTCAAAACTTTTCTTAGCAACCTTTTCAACAATTTGTTCTGGTCCGGATAGCATCCCGACAAGAACAAATTTATCTATAATAAGAAAGTATTCGTAGTATTTGATTTTGTTTTCCGTTTCCGGTTCTGGTGTCCTATAAATGACGACACGGTTTAATTTTCCTAGGGGCCATCTTGATTGGTTAACTGGATGGTAATAACCATCGTCATTTAAAAATTCTATATTACCTTTATAACTCATCTTCATGCCTTCAATATAACCCTTTATTTCTTCACCTCCTATATTTGGCATAAAATCCTTTTTTTTGATAGAGACTCATGGAAAATGTCGTTTGAGGGTTACCTCTAAAATAATAACTGATCGAGTTTTTTTGGTCTATTTTTCGCGACCAGTTCCTGGGTTTTTTCATTTCAATACCAAAATAGGGTGTAGATACATAATAGAGTTCAATTAATTCTCCATCAGCTTCAAAACTACGGATTTTTATATCGAAAGAGGTATGAGGCTTTAATGGTTTTATATATATGGGCCCATCATAGGGTTTTTCTTTCTCAACCTGGGATTGAGCAAGAAGTGGTATCGACAAAAAAACTATCGTAAAAAATATATTTAAAAGGAATCGAGTCAGTAAAATAGCTTTCATTTAGCGAAATTGTCTCAGTTTAATACCTCATATGTCAATAATGGATAAGAGTATAAGTAATTTGTTCTTTAGTAAAAGTATGAGGACATAAAAAATCAAGGGCCAGGGTAAGTGGCAGTTTATATTGCCCTAACCCCGGCCCTTAATTATATGTTTGGAAGTGTTTAAATATAACGCTGACTTATAATTAGAAAAGATTGGTTATAGCATCATCATATTCAGCTTCAGTCAGATCTTCAAAAGAGGTGCGACGAAAAGTGCGCACAACTGGTGCCCCTGGTGGATAGAGACCATCAGCGAAATTCTTATTATATCCAAAGTCGCGAGTTGGCCACCTGTAATAACTGGTATAATTCGTTGGCCTGGATTGTGGGTGTACCTCGCTTTCAAACAAAGATATAAGTGAACCGCGAATAGTCATTATTCCCCCTCCCCAATTTTCAATCATACGTGGGAAATTGTGGAGTCCACCACTTGATGTTCCATCTGCGTTTGGAGTTCCATCAGGATAGGTAGGAGCAAGACCAGTAATTAGAGCAGCAGATATTTCAATATAGCTCTGGTCATTATGAGATCTTGCCGGGTGTGCTCCATCAGTGGGATGAGTTAAGCTTGTATCCCATTGCATACTTTCATTACTTTCTTCCCGATTTTCGCCATATTTTGCAGAGACAATTGTCAATGTATCCCCAGCTAGAAGGGCAGGAGGTTCTTCTGATGCATTCTCATTATCGGGTTCAGTTGAATCATTTGTATGTTCATGTCCATCAGCATTGTAAGAACCGGCTACGTAAAGTGGGTGATTAGTTGCTAATGTCATCCCACGCTCATCAATAAATTCTGAGCTTTGTCGACTGTCTCTTTTCGGGTCTGGAATCTCTCGTGCATTTATTGTCTGTAGGACCACTGTGGGATGAGCGCCAACAACAAGTTTGTCTTTCCCTGTACGATTTTGAGCTTTAGCATCAAGTGGTTCAGTGGGGAACTCAACGTATACAACGCCGTTCCACCAGCTAGAAGGTCTTGATGAATCATCGCCACTATCCCATACCTCGTTATTCTCAATAGCATCTTTTAACCCGCCTGTTCCAATATTGAGACTGATCACATCGAGACGGCCATCACCATCACTGTCGACACGTTTATCAAACATGCCACCGATGACTTCATTATTACCGTCAGTAGCATAGGTATCTACATGTTTTCCGTCTTTTACGTTTGCATCTTTAGTGGGATCAATCCCGGTAAACTGTCGATCCGTTACTATAGCACCTCCAATTACATTTGCAGGAATTGAATCAAAATAGATCTTTATAGGGTCACCATTACCATCGAGAACTAGATCACTCATCGGGTCTTCGTTATCAATACGTTGGTAGCGATACGCAGCAATTGAATAGCCGTCTCCACTTGTAGAAACTGAAGAGCCACTACTACTTTGACTTTTCTTTCCGCCGCCGTTCGTAGAAACTGAAGAACTGCCACTGCTTTGATTTTTCTTTCCGCCACTTCTCGTGACAACTGAAGAGCCTTTACCATCTCGAGTTCTTTTGCCGCCATTTCTCGTGACAACTGAAGAGCCTTTACCATCTTGAGTTCTTTTGCCGGCCCGGTCTTGAGTCCTTTTTCCGCCGCCATCTTGAGTTCTCTTGCCACTGCCATTAACTTTGACTGGAAAGGTATTCTCATCAGCTGACAACCCAGTGCTTTTGCCAGTATCAAGTGTAAAGCCACCGTCTGCATCAACTGTAAAGCCACCGTCTATATTAGCTGTAGAGTCGCTGCCTGCATCAAAACTAAGTGTAGAGTCGCTATCCGAATCATTCGAAAAGCCACTGCTGCTTGCATCAACTGTAATACTATTCGGATCAACTGTAGGATCGGCGTTATCAGGGTCACCTGTAGAGTCGTCGTTGGTATTTGAGTCGCCTGTAGAGTCGTCGTTGGTATTTGGGTCGCCTGTAGAGTCGTCGTTGGTATTTGGGTCGCCTGTAGGGTCGCTGCTACTTTGACCATCATTTGTTGTATCATCTGAACCGTTTTTAGTGACTTCGAAAGTCAACCCGGCTTTATAAGCAAATTTTTGAGCGCGTACATTATCCCCTTTATAATTCCTATCTTTTGTCGAAAGTACAGGTTCGATAATTGAATAGGCGTAGTTTTCAAGTTCATTACCATCGGCTACTGTTTTATCAGTGTTCGGATCATCAGGAATGTAAGGTAAAACCTCTAATGGGTTCAAAGTAGGTACGCCATGGTCCCCGTCCTGGACGTTTCCATCCCAGCTTTGATTGGCTTCCTCTACCCAATCTTTATTGCGGTTATCGAGCCATGATTCATCATTGGACTTGGATCCGCCTTTATACATGGTAACTTTATTACCACTTCCATCCAGAATATTTACATTACCAGTATAGTCGTGTTTACCATTTGCTTTACGACCATGTAGAATGCGCCCTCCTGATGTTAGAGTGCCATTAACATTGAGCGGTTTGCCAGGTTTTGCCATCGCCCAGATATCGGTATTGCTATGAACAGGACCTCCGAGATCCATCGTCGAACCAGAGTGCATCTCCAGATCCATATTATAGAAGACGAAGTGACTGAGAAGTGGCGCGTCGCGGACTTGAAGTGTCTGTTTAGTATAAGAATCTATTGAGTTTCCAACAGAAGGGGTGGAAGTCGCTTTCCCATAAAGAGTTACTTCTTGCACACGGACAAGTTTGCCTTTTAAAGGATCAAATTCATTTGCTGGATCATTAGGATTAATATATACACCTGGAGGTAACGGGAAGTCTACAATTTCTCCTCCGTATAATTCAGCTGACTCAACAGCAATATTAGTCCCTGTATGAAATGACCCAAAGGTGTAATCCGTTAAATCAAGTGGGTTTGTTTGTAGGTAATCAGAGGGTAAGGAAGAAGTGGTCGTAAACTGTCTTACCATTTCCGAAAACCCATACTCTACAATAGATTCCGAAGCATTTTTAGCTTCATGTCTCAGGACATGTCGCTTGTTGACAGTTTTTTCCGTTAACCCCCAGCGGAGTGTAACTCCAATGACGATAAAAAAGGCAAGGCCTATAATAAGAGCACTTACCAAGGCCGATCCTTTCTGTGAAAGGGAAGAGCCTGGCTGGAATTTATTTAATTTAGTCGTTATATTATTCATGATATTATCCTCTTAGTGAGATTATTTATCCTCGTGGTGAGATAGTAAAATTATAGGTGTCAGTAACACGTTTATAGTCATTGCCATGATAAATTTGTCCATTTACCATAATACTGCGTTCCCGAAAATTGTAGAATAGTTTTCCATCGGCCAAACCTTCAGAAAGTTCAACAATCGTTTCATGGGTACCGACTGTTGAAATTGCGGGAATTAAACTCTCAATTGTATTGTATTGATCTGCAACAGCGATATCAACATCGAATTTACGGATAGGGCCTGTGTTATTACTTATGTCATCAATCGATCGAAAGTAACCAACAATTTTTTCAATAGGAGGTGGTGTCGCATCCCAAGGTGTGATATCAGTACCGTAAAAAATAAAGACAACGCAATCGCCGGTTTCGGCATCACGTTGACGGTAATCAGCACCTGTCAACGGAGGTAGTGGATTGCGGAAATCATCGTAAAAACTATCGTAAAGTGTGAAGTGGTTGGCATTTCTAGCATTGTCTGTCATTTCATTTGTGATAGCGCGAATGTCCCTATTTATTTGAAGCTTTGCGGTATTGGTAAAAAGCATACCATTGGTCTGAAAAAAGAAGCTACTGATACCTGCCATGACCAAACCTAAAATGGTGAGAGATAAGAGAAGTTCAATTAAAGTAAAGCCTGCTCTTATACTGGAATTATTTTGTTTCATTGTATAAATTTTAAAATGTGGGTACCCAGGATTTAACGAATTTTGTCGATCCGCTTCTCCAGGATGGTGTTCCAGTCTCCGGGCTTAAAAATTCGTAATCTAAGGCTATTTCGAGTGCCTGGATTCCCAGAGTCGGCTCTAGGTTGGTAACCACAGGTGTGATTTTGTATTGCATGACGACTTCGTATAAGTTTCCCGTACCGTCATCTCTTAAATCGACCGCGACAGTTTTTACATTTTCTACTGCTATTATAAGAGGATCGTCTTCTTCGATGTTAGGGCCGATGGCTAGGATTGAAACGCTTTTGCAAGGTAGTGGATCGCCAGTTATCAAGCAATCAGTTATCGAGCTATATTCCATACTCTTAATCTGTTCCATATATCCCTGTGTTACAGTTAACGCAGTGTTTTCATAAACGTTGGATTCAGCGAGACGCCTACTCAACAAAACCGAAGAAAGTATGGTTAATGAAATCATTGATAAGATGCTCAGGGCCAGTATGACCTCAATGAGACTTAAAGCACGATCGTTAGTTGGAATTTTTGTATTCATTTTATGTATGGTATCTTTTATATATATAACTATTTCTTATGCAATACCCATCACCTATAAGAGTATCTTTTGACATATTTTTAACCAAAAGTGGCCTTTATTCCCCTCTTTCTGAAACCCCTATTAATATAATAGATGGTTAAACCTTTGAATATCTTTTAATATTAAAATATTCGTGCCTCTAGATCAACATGTATAATGGTAAAAACCACTAATTCTAAAGGCATAAAATAAAAGCTATAATCTAACAACAGAAATTAAAAGATAATGAAGTGTTAATATTAAATGTTTTTATGTAACTCTCGTCCAGAGGTGTTAGTTACACTTAGCAAAAGAAGGGTATTAACTTATGGTAAAAATAATATTTCTATACTTTTGATGGTAGCAGAGTATAGAATTTGAAGCATCAATTTTTGATGAGATTTACATATTTAAATAAATAGGGTAATATAATTTTACAATGAGGAGTCAGTTGGTTTTTCTTTTCGGCTTTCCAACCTGATTTCATAAAAGTTAAATATTACGTATATAGTTACTCCAATACAGATACCACTATCAGCAAGATTAAAGGCGGGCCAGCGATAACCTGGCAGATGGAAGTCAAGGAAATCGACGACATGACCGCGAAGTAATCGGTCAATAAGATTTCCCAGAATACCTCCGCAAAGTAATCCGAATGCAACTTGCATATAAAGGCGGCGTAAGGCTAATTCATTACGAAATAAATAAATAAATACCAAAGCTCCAATAGCAATTAAACCAAGCCAAAATCCGTATCCGACAAAAAGCCCCCAGGCTGCACCTCGGTTACCGATATGAGCGATATAAAAAAAACCTGGTATGATTTCCATTCCACCATAGGGCCAATAACTTCCTATTGGCAAATCTGGATGCCCAATTATCCATAATTTAGACAACTGATCAAAAATAAATACTACACAAAGCAGAAGGAAGAATAGCTTATAATTGCTTGGTTTCACTAGAAAGGGATTACGTAGTATCAGACTATTCTTCAGAATCGTTGGTAAATTGAGCTGAATTCTCAACGTTGGAATCTATGAATAGTCCACCACGTTGAACACTTTTACGATTAGTGCTTTCATATTCAACTTGTCCTTGGACTGAGAAGCGGGTGAAAGGAACAGCTATTAAACGTTCACGTTTAATTTGCTGTCCAGTAATTTCGCAAATGCCATAAGTTCCGTTAAATATTCTTTCGATAGCCGCTTCAATTTCACTGAGTGCGTCCTGTTCATTGGATACGAGGCTGAGGGCAAAGTCACGATCGAAATTATCGGTACCAGCATCAGCCATGTGCTGACTGTAACTGGATAGATCACCAGTATCGTCTTTTGAAGAGCGTTTAAGTGTATCTTGAGTATGAAGATCCAAGCCCGATTTTACATGATTGCGTAAGTCGATAAGCATATTATAATATTTTTGGAACTTTTCTGGTACCTTTTTAGAATCATGCTGGTCATTAGTTGGGTTAGCCCCTTTATCAGATGGGGTGAAACCTAGAATATCGGCAAGAGATGCAGCCCCCAACTTTCGTCTTTTAGTTTTTTTACTTATTTTTGATTCCGTTTTGCGTTTCAATATCTCTTTGGTCTTAACTAAGGTAGACTTCCCCCTTTTGTTTTTACTTGTAGCTTCAATCTCTGATTGACGGTGTTTCAATACGTCCCTCACTTCTTCTAGGGAAAATACGATGGGGGTATGTTTTCTAGTTGGCAGCTTGAAAACGGCAGGTGTTTGTTTTTGTTTACGCACAAGATTTTTAAGGGTAAGATCTTGATTAGTGGTGTCTTTAACCGCACCTTTTTTTTTTGTTGCTATTTTTTCATCTTTATTTGTTTTTGCACGAGATACCTGCTTGGTTTTACGTGATTTAAGAGCGGGACTCTTTTTTTTAGACTTTGCAGTACTTACTTTTTGCTTTTTCTGTTGAGATTGCCTTTTATTTTTAACTTTTTTAACAATCGATTTAACCGTTTTTTTCTTTACGATTTTTTTAACGCGGGGGGTCACGGTTTTTTTTTTCGCCCGGGTTTCTTTGCCTCCGTCATCTTTTTTTTCACTGTAGCCTTCTTGGTAATACCCGTGCGTTTTGTGGTAGATTTCTTGCTTTTTTTGTTTGTTTTTTTCATGGCTATTAATGGGTTTTGTATATTGCTTCTTCACAGCGTGAACAAATTACACCATGGTCTTCAGTAGTTTTAAGTTCATTTAACCAACGCCAACAACGAGGGCAACGATCACCCTCAGCATGGTGGGCTGAGATTGTTAACAAGCCATTCTTTTGATCATCAGATTTCAAAGTGACTTGAGAAACAATAAAAAGTTCCGGCAGGTATTGTTCATATTTCTGGAGTAATTGGAATGTGTCATTAGTTTTATTTCCCGAAATCAAAACCACAGCATCAAGGGATTGACCAATTTCTTTGATCACCCTTAATGATTCCAATTTTTCATTAACTTCATCACGTGCTGAAAATATTTTATCAATATCTTGATTTTCAGTGGGGTGGAACCAATCGGTAGGGATTACGGGCCATGATTCAAGATGAACTGAGTGAGGACAGAAGTCTTCATTAGTTTGCAAATATGCATGAGCCTCATCGGCAGTAAATACAAGGATTGGAGCTAAAAGTCTTTTTAATGTATCACAAATAATTTTTATTACGCTTTGAGCCGAACGTCTATCCTTCGATACAGTTCCTAAAGTGTAAAGACGGTCTTTTAAGATATCGTGGTAAGTTGCGGAAAGTGTTACAGAGCAAAACTTATTACAGAGTTGATAGACTTTATGAAATTCGTAAGCCTCATAAGCTGCGGTCACTAAATTTACTAGTTCTGCAGTTTTATGGAGCGCCCATTTGTCAAGTGGGTGAAGTTCAGTCAATTCTACGGCATTTTCAGTTTCATCGAAATCAAATAAGTTAGAAATTTGGAAACGAAGCGTATTACGTATAAGTCGGTAGGTGTCGGCTATCCGTTTCAGGCTTTCATCGGATGTTGTGATGTCATTGCGATAATCTTCACTTGAAATCCATAGCCTAAGATTATCTGCACCCATTTTACTAATTAATTTCTGTGGAGATACAACGTTGCCTTTTGATTTACTCATGGCATTCCCATCACTATCAAGGATAAATCCATGAGTTAATACTTCTTTAAATGGGGCTCGGCCTCTAGTTCCCATTGAGGTAAGGAGGGCAGCTTGAAACCATCCTCGGTGTTGATCACTCCCTTCGAGATATAGATTAGCGGGTGAAGATAATCTGCTGTCTTGCTCTAGGCAAGCTACATGGCTAGCACCTGAGTCGAACCAAACATCAAGAATATCATATTCTTTTTCGAAATCATCAGGATTATCCTCCCCTGTAGGCTCATAGACGTATCCATCTGGAATGATCCCACCCGATAAGTTTAGCTTTCAGACGCTCAAGACTTGAGAGCGTGACAGATATCTCTTCCACATTATTACTAACCACATGGGCATTTGTTAGAATATGCCCTTCAGCTGACATAATTACTCCAGACCCCACGCCTCGAATACTACGTTTTGCCCCGGCAGTAAATGTCGTTTCAAGCACATCAATCCGCACAACGGCATTTAGTAAATTCTCAAACCTCTCTGTTTCAGAGGCACTTAGTCCATCATTAACGGTAGTAATGAAAACAAAAAATACGGCACAATAGCATTGTCTACAAGATATGTTAAGGAAGCTCATATTGATTATTCTAGACATCAGTCATTATCCACAATAACGCATATTTTAAAAACTTCGTTTTGGACCTCTTCTCTGTCAATGGAGAATTTGAATCGTCCCCAAAATCTTTAAAAATGTATGCATAACCATTATTTGTGTATCTTCACGCCTTTTGATTCGAAGATTGATGTATATACTGCTTATTTGAGCGCAGTTTTCTCCTTTACCTGTCCTCTTTATTAAATTCTCCCTCTCTTGGCTTGACTTGATGCAAGAACTCACCAACCTTCTTCCGCTTTATTCACCATAGCAGGGAGCTGTGTAAGCTATATGGCTGATAATCATAAAGATACTTTAAATCTCCCCAAAACAAAATTTCCGATGAGGGCAAATCTTGTTGCCCGTGAACCTGAACGGATTGCTCATTGGGAAAAGGAGGGATTGTACTCTGCTATTCAAAAAAAGAATGCCGAAGGAGATCCCTTTATTCTGCATGACGGACCTCCTTATGCCAATGGCGACATCCATATGGGGCATGCCCTGAACAAAGTACTTAAGGACATCATACTTCGTTATAAGTCTATGCGAGGGTTTAAAACACCCTACATACCTGGTTGGGACTGCCATGGATTGCCCATTGAACAACAAATTTTAAAAAAACTCGGATCAAAGATACATGAAATGGAACCAACGAAGATCCGACAACTGTGTCATGATTATGCAACCAAATATATTAATTTGCAGAGAGGTCAATTCACTCGGTTAGGTATCCTTGGTGAATGGGATAAACCCTATACTACCTTTGATCCTTTATATGAATATGGTATATTAAGTGTTCTTCGTGATCTTGTTGACCAGGGGCTAGTACATAAAGGATTTAAATGTGTTTACTGGGATACAGTATTTCGGACTGCCCTGGCCGAGGCAGAAATTGAATATCATCCACGAGAATCTGATTCTATTTACGTAAAGTTTCCTTTGCATAATGCGAAAATTTATCCCTCGTTAAAACACCTCGAGAATGTATCACTTGTAATCTGGACAACAACACCTTGGACATTGCCGGCAAACCGCGGGGTATGCCTTCATCCCAAACTTGACTATGTTGCACTTAAACACGCAAGCCAGATTTACATCGTTGCTAAAGGCTTAGTGGAATCATTTCTTACAAATTGTAAGATTGATAATGCAGAAATCGTTGCCACTTTCAAAGCAAGCGAATTGGAACGTGGAATTTGCTCTCACCCTATTTTTCCCGGTGGAGAAAGCCTGATTATGCTTGCAGACCATGTTAATCTTGAACAAGGGACAGGTTGTGTGCACACGGCACCGGGGCATGGGCATGATGATTTTGAGATCGGAAAGAAATATGACCTTTCTGTAATTGTACCTGTCGATAATCGTGGGAGATTCACAAACGAGTATCCCGAAATGGAAGGGAAAGATGTCTTCGAGGCTAATCCTGAGATTATTAATAAATTAGAAGAGAAAGGAATCCTTATTGCTGCAGGTAAAGTGACACATGATTACCCACACAGTTGGAGAAGTAAAAAACCAATTATTTTCAGAGCGACAGAGCAATGGCTGTCTCTTATACACATCT
>PNEW01000002.1 GCA_002922725.1 Verrucomicrobia bacterium Opi.OSU.00C
TTTGATATTGATAAACGCAAGGTAGGGAAAGAAGTAAACGAGGCGATTTTTGCTGAACCCAATTGCACGGAAGTATTTTGTGGAGATTTACCTGTTTCGGGTATTAAGGTACAAATGGGAAAATTGCTTGATGGATTTGCCCCTCATATGCAAGAATTCAAGAATAAACAAACTTTCCTTATATCCGATGAATCCGAACCATCGGCTGAAGAAGTTGTCGCTACAATCAAAAATTCCGGTGCAGAAATTCTTGTTAATTATCTGCCTGTCGGATCTGAAGATGCGACACGATTTTATGCCCAATGCGCATTGGATGCGGAAGTAGCATTTATCAATAATATTCCTGTCTTTATTGCCAGTGATCCAGCTTGGGCTAAGAAATTCGAACAGAAAAACATTCCCATAATCGGTGATGATATTAAAGCTCAGCTTGGGGCGACAATAACTCATCGTGCGTTGACTGATTTATTTAAAAAACGTGGTGTAAAGTTGGAAAAAACTTACCAACTAAATACAGGGGGTAATACAGATTTCCTTAATATGCTTAGTCGTAACCGTCTAGCCTCTAAAAAGATTTCTAAGACTGAGGCCGTCCAGTCAGTTACGGCATGCCGCATGGATGAAGATAGCATCCATATAGGACCGAGCGATTATGTGCCCTGGCAGAATGATAATAAAATATGTTTTATCCGTATGGAAGGTCTCTTATTCGGAAATGTACCCATGAATCTTGAACTTCGACTCTCAGTAGAAGATTCGCCAAATTCAGCTGGTGTCGCGATTGATGCCATACGCTGCGCAAAACTAGCCTTGAATCGTGGGCAGGGAGGCATACTTTACGCACCTGCCGCCTATTTCTGCAAACATCCTCCACACCAATTTACAGATGATGAAGCATTTCATATGATGGAAAAATTTATTGTTGATATGACAGAAAGTGAGGGGGAAGATGAAATGCCTGATCATAGCAGCGGGAAGAGGCAGCAGGCTTCAGTTACGAGGTAACAGCAAGCCACTTATCCCTATTTTTGGGGTCCCTTTAATTGAACGTGTTATTCGTTCAGCAATGGAAGCGGGTATTATCGATTTTTATGTCGTGACCGGTTACCAGAAAGAATATGTCACTTCATTTTTACATGACTTATCCAATCGGATAAATGTTTCTATAACTCCTATCTATAATGAAAATTGGAGGAAAGATAACGGAGTATCGGTTTTAAAAGGGAAGGAATTTCTGCAGGAACCTTTTCTCCTTCTTATGTCAGATCATATCTTCGACCCATGTATGCTCCGCGAATTAATGGAAGTCCCGTTACCGCAGGGAGAGATAGTTTTGGCAGTGGATAGAACTATTGATAACTCTTTAGTTAACCTTGACGATGTTACCCGCGTTAAAATTAAAAATGGGAAAATTTTAAAGATCGGAAAAGGATTAACTGATTACAATGGTTTTGATACCGGTATATTTATGTGCACACCAGCTATTTTTGAGGCTTTAGAACATAGTGCTAAAAAATATAACAATACTTCACTCAGTAGTGGAGTTTGTATATTAGCTTCACAAGAACGTGTAAACGCGACTGCCTTCAGGGGACAATTTTGGATCGATGTAGACGATCCAGAGGCAATGAGGAAGGCTGAAAATATTCTTCTTAATTACTTGCCTGAAAACCTTTAAGCTGATGCATTCCTATTGAGCTCAATAATATAACTTAATGTCTTTTATATTCCCTAAAATTAGGGTTCGCTGAAATATTAAAATTCATCCGCCTGAATTAATCATTATTCAGTTGGAGTCAAAAAGATGAGTCGAAACAATACTTAATTTTTTGTAAATCATTGTATATTTAAGTATCGGCCTCAGCTTATTAATAAATTAATAAATGTAAAATTTGTTGCAATGGAATGAATAGCCCCTGTAGCCTCTATATATTCCATAAATGATTTATTATAATAAGATTAAAGTAATTAAAGTGAGATCACGTTTTAAAATTGAATCATCACTGAATATAAATAATAGTAATTCACACCACCTTTAAAGAATAATTTTTCCCTAAACTTAATATGTCGCTCCTAGACTGTATTAAAGAACCGGCTGATATTAAAACGCTAACTTTTGATGAACTGTCTTCTCTTGCTGAAGAAATCAGGACTAAGATTATTGAGGTTACATCGGAAAATGGTGGTCATATTGGACCTAACCTTGGAGTAGTCGAACTTACGATTGCGTTACACAGGGTTTTTGATTCCCCTCAGGACAAATTTACTTTTGATGTTTCTCATCAGGGTTATGTCCACAAATTAATTACTGGTCGCCAAGGTGAGCTATTTGAAAAATTGCGTAAGACTGGTGGAGTGAGTGGTTTCCTTAGTCGCTCTGAAAGCCCTCACGATAGCTATGGTGCAGGTCATGCGGGAACTGGTTTATCAGCAGCTTTGGGTATGGCCGCGGCGAGAGACCTACGCGAAAGTAATGAACATATAGTAGCCGTGCTTGGTGATGCTGGACTCACCTGTGGGATCACGATGGAAGCTTTGAATAATGTTACCTCTCATACAAAACGACTGATTGTGGTACTAAATGATAATAAGTGGTCGATATCTAAAAATGTTGGAGCCACTGCAAAATATCTTAATGAGCTTATCACAAACCCTATCTACAATCGGCTAGATCAGGATGTAAAAAATTTTCTGAAAAAGATACCCGGAGGTGAGTCCCTCATAAAAATTGGTCGAAAAGCAAAAAAAGACGCCAAAGATTTTTTTGTCCCCTCCTCTATTTTTGAAAAATATGGGTTGCGTTATCTTGGTCCAATTGATGGCAATGACCTTAAAAGTATCAGTCATTACCTCGAGTTCTGCAAAAATTATGATAAACCAATCGTTTTGCATATTATCACCACAAAGGGCAAAGGTTATGAACCAGCCATTGCTGACCCAGAAACATTTCATGGACCTGGCCCATTTGAAATTGCTACTGGTAAAAGCAAACCGAGTAAATCCGGGACCCCAAAAAAATATCAGGATGTTTTTGGTCAGGCTATGGTTCGGTTTGCCAAACGCGACCCCAAAATCATCGGCATCACTGCTGCAATGTCTACAGGAACAAGCTTAAAGGTTTTAAATGATGAATTGCCCAAACAATTTTTTGATGTTGGAATGGCAGAAGAACACGCGGTTTTATTCGCCGCTGGACTGTCGACTCAAAACTTCAAACCCGTTTGTGCAATTTATTCGACCATGCTGCAACGTGCTTACGATCCGATCATCCATGATATTGGTGTCCAGAATCTACCTGTTACTTTCTGTATGGATAGAGCAGGGTTATCTCCCCAAGACGGAGCTACACACCACGGTTTATTTGATATCTCGTATTTGCGTTGCATCCCAAATTCGATTGTTATGCAACCTAAAGATGAAGATGAATTAGTCGACATGCTTTGGACCTGCCTTCAAAAGCAACAGCCTACTTTTATTCGGTATCCCCGTGGCTCTGGAATAGGAGTTATTATTAAAAAGACCCCTGAAACCTTGAAAATAGGGGAAGCAGAAATCATAAAAAAAGGTAATAATATCAATATATGGGCTTTAGGCCCTTGGGTTGGTGAGGCGGTAAAACTAGCAGAAAGACTCGAGATAGAAGAAGGAATAACAACCGGTGTAGTTAATGCTCGGTATGCCAAACCGATAGACACACAACTTCTTATATCACAGGGTAATTCCAGTCAATTGATTGTAACGATTGAAGATCATGTTTTATCGGGTGGCTTTGGAAGTGGGATCTTAGAATGTTTTAATGAATCTGATTGTCGAACACCGGTTGAACGGATTGGCTGGCCAGATAAATTTATTGATCACGGGTCTTCGGTGGATGATTTGCGAACACTCAATGGCCTGGACTTTGAATCAATTTATAATCAAATTTTGACTCGATATAATGCAATGGAGAGAAACACTACAAATGCAGCTTTGTTCCGATAACCTTTTAAATGTTTAGTCATTAAACAATTTATGTCGTACGGCTTCCACATGCCTCATGCCAGCTCAATTTAGAGCAGAAAAAGATAGTGTAAATAATAATAGGCCCTTGAATAGATGGGATTGGATACGTTATGGTCCATTTCTGGCACAGATCGTAGTCACCCGCCGTTGTAACTTATCATGTGCCTATTGTTCAGAGTACGATAAAACGTCAGCCCCTATTCCTTTTCAGGACCTCACTACACGTTTTAATAAACTGCGAGAGTTAAAAACTTGGGCGGTTTGTTTAACTGGAGGAGAACCCACACTTCACCCACAACTCCCTAAACTTGTTGCGAATTTAAAATCATTAGGTATCCGACGACGACTGATAATTACCAATGGCTATCTTCTAAATCGTAGACTTATAGAAGCCCTAAATGAAAGTGGCTTAACTGACCTACAAATTAGTATTGATGGGATAAATCCAACTGAGACAACGGTTAAAACATTAAATCCTTTGAGAAAAAAATTATCCCTGCTTAGCAAACACGCCTGTTTTAAAGTAATGATAAGTGGAGTAATTGGGAGTGCCCCTCCATCCGAAGCACTTGAAGTTGTAAAGTTCGCCAAGAGCAATGGGTTTATTCCCCGTATCCTTCTTATCCATGATGAAAAAGGGCAACTTGATCTCAACGAAGAAGAACTTAACACCTATCGTGAAGTCAAAAAAATGATAAAATCCCGATTTGAAGATGCTGATGAATATCGTGAAAATCTTATCCAAAAAGGTGTTTCCCCTTTCAACTGTCGTGCTGGATCGCGCTATCTCTACGTAGACGAGTTTGGAAAAGTCCATTGGTGCTATCACACACTCAATGCTTTTTCTAAAGATTTATTGGATTATTCGTTGCAGGACCTCAAAGACCAGTTTTATACACATAAAGCATGCAACGAGACCTGCACCTTAGGTTGTGTTCGTACAGCTTCGGTTTATGATCAATGGCGCAAGCAGATAGATAAGTAACCAAGGGGATAGAACTTACTCTTCTATCCTTTTAAAATTTAGCATACAAGTTAAATTGCGTTAGTTTGCATCCTATATTTTCATTTCTTTCCAGATGATTCACTAATGATAAAGCAAATGATAGGCCGCTCTACCTGTATGAATAACTACCGTGATACCTGCCCATACAAGGGTTGCTATCATACCACTAAAAGGAAGATTAATTATAAAAGACATCAAAAGGATATGCAGGTAGATACTACGCCGTCCACCAATGAGACGAAAAATTCGATCAAAACCACCCATTTCGTCGAGTGTTTTACCTTTAACCTTTTTAAACAAAGCACTCACTATTTTGTCACAAGTATCACAAGTAGTTATGCTTAAACCCACAATCCAGGCAACTGAATCGTGCGTCTGTGCCATATTTGCAGCAAGGGCCAAATACCAGGAATTCTCGTAGAAATAATCGAAAATATGCTCAAGTTCACCTACCTTAGAAGTCATGAGTTTTGTTCGTGCCAGTTTACCATCAACACCATCGAGTAATGTCGCAGAAAAGGCTAAAAAGTAAGCAAAAAATAAATTCCCCTGATAAAATAGAATTGCGGCTATGACTGCAAAAATGATAGCAAATAGGGATATCTGATTCGGTGTGACGGGAGTATTACAAATTTTACGCACTATCCAATTTTGAATTTTTGGATGGACGTACTTTTCTATTAAATCGCCTTGACGTTTTTGAGCTTTTTGAATGAGTACTTTCCAGCCTGAGACTAATCCTTGTTTACTCTCGATCAGCGTGCAAAAAGGTGTTGCCTCACCACGAAGTTCTGGCGCATAAAAGGAGACATCATCGAGTGAGAGCCGTGCTATACCTTTCAGGGTATTGATATTAACAGTCATATCTTTAGCTCGGACCAACCCCATCCTCCATGAGGAAATTTCGTCTTCACTGCTTTCATACATAAAGCAAGGTGGCATCTGATTACCCAATGTTTCCAATACACGTATATCAAGTAGCAGATTCGCATTAAACAAAAATAGCTCTCGGTTATTTTCCAAAGCTATTTCCGGAAGAATTCTTAAAGGATCGTCGCCAGAAAATTCAATTTCCCGTAGCCGAAAATAAAGATCTAACGGCCTTGGAATATCTAGGGCCGGAATAATCTCTCCTTTGGGGTAAATAATGACTGCAGATTCAACGTTAACTGTATCCAAATATCTCAAGTTGCGTTCAAATAGTGTCATTCCCCCCAGTCTCCACCATGGACCTATAGTTTTATAAAGTATAGCAATCATTTCTTATTGAGCCGTTATGGTGATAGATTGAAATTCAGAACCAAGAAAGAATTTAGTCTTTTCAAACTCTGGTGAAGTGAAAATAGGTCTGATATTATTTGAAAATCCAAATCTTTCTCTATAAACTATATTAAACAATCCTTTATTAAATTTATCGTCGTTATTTTCGTCATGATAAAGAGCAATCGCATACTCTCCAAAAGGGATTTCAGAAATATGTACAATCACCTTTTTCTCTTTGGGTTTAATTACTATCGCTCGAAATTCTTTACCTTTCTTGCAAAATGTGTCACTAGACGTGTAAAGTGCTATTCTGACGTAACCATTATTATTTCTTAATTTCTGAATGTGGATTTCAATTATTCCTTTTTTTAATTCTGGATTGAACTCTTCAGCATCCAAAAAAATACCCGTTAAACTTAAAAAGATTATTAATTTAATGCTTAAGATTTTTGGCATTCTATATGAGCCCAATTGAAATTTTTCCATATAAATCCATATCAAATGTCTAATGCAATAGAAAGATTATGCTGAATAATGCAAATTGTATATCCTTAAACTAAGATCATAACCTTCAAGTTTTAGATAGAAAAGACAGCAGACATAATTACCTGTTTTCATCAAAATAAGAACGGTGCATCTAACAGGAAATCCGCATAAAAAAAGTCAAAAGGGGAAATATTCGCCAGAATACAGGAGTTCCTGGTGACATACACTTTTTTGATTGTAATATTGTACATGGCTTCGGATATGATATGTCTCCCCTTCCTCGTAAATTGTTTATCATCTCTTATAATACTATTGATAATAATCCGCGATCTATGAATAAACCACAACCTTACTTGGTTGTAGCCCGCCAGTTTGATATTATTGAGTGAGTCTCTTCGAATATTTTAATCTTCTATAATTATTAATTACTGTGTAGTTTAATCCTGTTATGGAAAACAAACACTTAACTTCCGAAGAGATGGCTTTTATTAAAAATTTTGGCTATCTTACTTTTCCGGGTTTATTTAAAAATGATATCCATCAAATTATTACCGAGTTTGAAGCGATTTGGTCTAGTAACGGCGGAGGACATAATGGCAAACTCCATGAAGGGATACAGCGTTCATGCATCGCCTCATTTATAGATCAGAGTGAATACCTATCCTCATTATTGGATGATCCACGAATAGACAATATGATGACCAGTCTACTCGGCGAAGACTACAATTATACCGGAAGCGATGGGAATTATTATGCAGGCAATACTCCCTGGCACTCTGATGGTGGATTCACTGAAGGTCAAAGAATAGCTAAGTGGTACAAAGTGGCATTTTACCTCGACCCATTGACACGCGAATCTGGTGCTTTAAGGGTAATTCCAGGCAGCCATAAACTCAATGATAGTTACGCAGAGACTTTGGAACAGGAAGTAAAAAACTCATTACGAACGGAAGAGCAGAAACTTTTTGGAGTTAAGGGGAAAGAGATACCTGCAATGGCTTTGGAAACAAATCCAGGTGATGTCGCAATATTCAACCATGCCACCAAACATAGCAGTTGGGGAGGCGGGGGGAAACGGCGCATGTTTACCATGAACTTTTCAAGCAGATATAAGCCCAAACATTTACATTATCTTCGTGACGTAATTAGCCGAAATTCCAGATTTTGGATAGACTCAACCTATGGGCAAATACTACTGAAAACAGCGGGGCCTAACAGGATGCGACATCTTGAACAAGTTCTCGCAAATCAAGATCATCTTCCTGAAGAGTCTCGTAAAGCAAAAGAAACGATGAGTGAACCCGCTCGTGGTTGATTAACAAGGATTAAATCTCTTAAACAAATATATACGGGGGTTATGCTAGATTTTAATATAAGCTAGTGAGATCAACTTTACAAATATGCCACCCTCCCAAACTAGCAACAAAGAGTTCATAATCATTACGTAAAGCAATATTCGTTGGATGATTCAGTTTAGAGTAGATCTTATCCTCAACTAGGAGTTCTGCCTCATTTCTATCATTGACAATGAATATCCGGTTAGGATCAAAACAGGTGATAAAAAGTTGTCCCTTAGTATTAAGAGCGAGTCCATCTGGAACATGACCGTCTGGCATACGCACATATAGCCGCTTAGGTCCAGCACTACCGTCTTCATTAATGGACACGGCTGTAACTCCTGGTAAGTAGCTCTCCACAATATAGAGTGTATCACTATCCAAGGACAATGCTATCCCATTAGCAATAATGCAATCTTCACTCATCCATAACTCACTTTTACCAGTTGCCAGATCAAATCGCCATATTCCTGGGCCATTTTCCTGGCTGTTTGAAACATAAAGTGCATTACGTTTTTCATCTACAACTACGTAATTTGGAACAGTCATTTTTTCATCACCGTCAATGCCAACAAGACAATCTAGCTTAACCCCATTCTCATCAAATACCGTTACACACTTATGACCAGAATCGCATACATATATACGTCGTTGAGAGTCCATAGCTAACCCCAAATGATAACCATCTGTTTTTGATAACATTTCAATTTCCGAACCATCCTTATTAATACGGTATAATTCACCATGTTCACCTCCACACCATATATTTCCGTCCGGATCTACCATAATCCCTTCTGGATGGTTAAGACGGATCTTGGAATAACGCGCAAAATGAAAAATACTGACAGAATCTAAACTAAGGAGAGGTTTCATTAGCTAATATTAAAATTATTTGTGGTTTATTATTCTATAAATCGTGGGTTGGTTGTAAGTCCACCGTCAACCATAAGTTCAGCGCCAGTGACAAAACTCGAATCATCAGAACCAAGAAAAGAAGCAACCCCAGCAACTTCATCGGGATCTCCAATCCTATTCATCGGATGCATGCCGATCCAGGATTTCATAAGATTTTCTCCGCCTGGTTTCGTAATGAGCTTCGCATTCATTTCCGTGTTGATAGTTCCGGGAGATATGCTGTTTACCCGAATGTTTTGGGGAGCAAACTCTTTAGCCAGTTGGCGAGTCATAGAAATAATTGCCCCTTTTGCCGCAGTGTAAGCAGTGAATGTATCAAGCCCTACATGTGCCGCTGCCGATGCAATATTAATAATCGACCCCCCCTCTCCTTTTTGCATGTAAGGAATGACAAATTTACATCCACGATATACACTGGAGAGATTGGTATTAATAACTTTATTCCAATCGTCTTCGGCCATTTCTGTAATTGTAATACCAATGGCTATGGCTGCATTGTTACAAAGAATATCGATTTTACCAAAGTGGCCTATTGTTTGCTCAACAGCTGAAGAAACCTCATCTGAATTTCCAACATCACAAGTTATAGCGTGTACTTCTCCTCCTTGAGCCTGTATGGACCTCGCTTCTTCTCTACATTTTTTTTCCTGGATGTCTATCATTGCAACTTTTGCTCCTTCACGGGCAAATCGTTGTGAAATTGCTAACCCTATGCCGTCTGCTCCACCAGTGATTATAGCAACCTTATCTTTTAATTTCCCCATATTTGATCCTGAATATTAACTAAATTGAGTGTCAAGTTTTATGCGGAAATCTTATCATCTAATCGATTATTCAATAGTAAAGGGTTATCCACAGTTGGAATTTCTTTGTGCTCACACATAACTCTAACTATTATTTAAACATTATATTTATTCTTTATGAGCCAAGTAATTGTAATTAGACACCCTAAAGAGCGTAAGAGTAAATGTAGCCTTGCTTCTCTACATAACCATCACCTTATTACTTTTTATAATGCACACAAGGATTTCCGTTTTGATGCAACAGGCTATATATTACTTACACTGAATACTTCCCCGTTAACATCTCAAGATTCTGGACATTCTTTCATTATCCTGGACAGCACTTGTCTCTTATACACATCTGACGCTGCCGACGATATGCAGTGTCTAGTTTTCAGCGGGTTCTCGAGAGAGTTGCATTAATTGTTTCTGACTCCCCTGCATATACGTTTTTTCCGTTGATCTTGCTTTCATTGGTTACTTATGTCATGGCATTTTTTTTTTCAATAATAAGAAGGCATACTAATTTAGAGAGTTCTCGTGGGCTCGGAGATGTGTATAAGAGACAGGCTATATATTCCTTACGCTGAATACTTCCCCGTTAACATCACAAGATTCTGGACATTCTTTCATTATCCTGGACAGCACTTGGCGCCTCATTCCGCATCTTGAAGACTGTATTGAAGGAGAGCCAATACGACGTTCTCTACCTAAAAATATTAAAACTGCCTATCCTCGAACAAGTAAAATTTTTGAAGATCCAGAAGGAGGGCTCGCCTCAATTGAAGCACTTTATCTAGCCATGAAGATTGTAGGTGAAGATAATCCATCGCTCCTTAATGAGTATTATTGGAAAGAGCAATTTCTTAGTGGGCTACGTCAAACAAAGAAAGTCGATTAATAAGTTTGATCTCATGAAACTATACTTACTAAGACACGCGGAAGCCCAATCAACTTATCCTGACGAAAAGCGCTCATTGAGTGAGAGAGGGAAGAATACTACTATTGAATTAGCTAATTTTTTGAAGGCAAAGGGTGCCATAGCTATCGATGAAATCCGTCACAGCAGCCTTGCTCGTACTGGCGAAACAGCACAAATATTTAATGCTGAGATGAATCTAGGTCTACCCTTGAATAAAATCACCGGCCTAGCACCTTTAGATGATGTGCGAATACTCGCCAATCAACTACAAATAGAAGAGAAAAATATTATGCTCGTTGGCCATTTACCACAGCTTTCAACCCTTGCCTCATACCTTATAACAAAGGATGAAGGATCAATTCTATTTAACTTAAATACCTGCGGATTAATTGCACTTGAACGCTATGAGGGCTATTCCACAAATAAAGATAACAATCCGCTCTGGGTTATACAATGGATGCTTGATCCTCAATTATATGTGAGTTAGGGTGAATTGGGTTCAACAATAAACTTTTCGACAAACCCGCAGGAGTCGCGAAGTGAAAGCTTTATTTAAACAGCAGCAGGTAATAGATCAGTATTAAGCCCCCGATTCATTATGTCATTGCCCCGAACAAGGTAATATATTCGATGAAAGTCACTATTATCACGGTAATCTTGATAAACTTTTTCCGCCATTTCATCTTCAGCTCCCATGTACCGCAAAACGAGTACACGACGCCACCTATCTGAATTATTTGGCACTGAGTTATGTGGTATCATCGTATCATGAATACACATTTGCCCTGCACGCACCTTGTACTGCACTTTCACTTGATCTATATTTTCTGGCAGTACAGCTGGATCAATTTCTTCTGAAAAAAATTGTTCATTCCCATAAAGTCTTTTTAGAGTACCTTTTTTGTGCCATCCAGGAATGATTGCCATCGCCCCATTATCTTCATCAATATCATCGAATGCTATCCATACCCCACCCGAAAGATTCTTTGATACATTCCAGTATGGCGCATCCTGGTGCCATGGGATGGCTTCCCCTGTACGGGGCTGTTTGCACAATAAATGAGAGGACCATAAAACAATATTAGGACCAACTTGCTTTTCTAAAAGATCCAATAATTTCGGCTCTGTAGCCAAATCAATCATCCACTGCGCTCCCAATTGATGGGCAGATACAATCATATGTTTAGGCAATTCTTCGCAAACCTGTGTTGTCATCCGATCAATTTTATCTCGACAGTAAATCAGCGCTTCATCAGTCAAAAATTTATCACAGATGTGATACCCTTCTTTAAGGTAATGTAAGTTTTCTTCATCTCCATAATGGAAAGCCTCGTGTATCATGGTATAAGGGTTAGTAGTCATTTAAATATGCTTATTTATTACATTGATTATTAATTACGATATGGTGCCTTTAGAGATTAAAAAGTCAATAACCCGTATGGGTGATTTAGCTACATTTTCGTTGTAAAATACTGATCTAAGCCCAGCCCTCACAAAGAAAATAATCATCCATTGCTTGTACTGGATAGGTTTATGCAAATCTAATAGAAATAATAGAGGGGTTCAATTTACTTATTAAAATTTAATCCTACTTAGATCTATTTAAACTTCAAAAGTTGTATTTATTATATAATTTATAACTGATTCCCCTACCTTCAATTTATATCCGGATCAATTACCTTTAGTATTAGGTGCTTATAAAAAAATATTTACTACCCATCTTAATTTTACCCACCATTAATTATTAATGAATAAATATATAGGTAAAATTATCTCCCAATGGGAGAGTAGCGATGGTAATATTTTCAACTATACTTATTGGCCCTCTAATAAGAGGGCTGAAGTCCAACCGGACGTGGTGCTCATTGCGGTCCACGGATTAAGTGGATCGGCAAATGATTTCTACCCTTTGGCTAATCACTTATCAAATAAAAATTATGTTACCTACGCCTATGAAATGCGCACCCAAGGAAATGATCCCAAAGTTAAACGTCGTGGGGACCTTATCGATTGGCATATACTGATAAGTGACCTTAAAGATTTTTGCGATTATGTTTACACCTTACACCCTGAAGCCACACATATACTTGCCGGTGAAAGCATGGGCGCTGTAGTTACGATCAATGCTTGCTCTATTGAAAATTATCTTTCCCATGTCGAAGGTCTGATTTTATTTGCCCCTGTAACTGAATTAGATATCCATTTTCAGCAATGGCAGATTTATATATTTCGCTTATTGACGAAGATTTTACCCTTGATAAAATTTTCCCCTGGATGGTTCAATAATAGTAGAGGCCGATCAAGGCGCATTAGTAGTGACGACGTATACGAAAAATACCTCCAACAGGCGCCGTATAGAATAAAATATTTTACCGCTAGATTTTATTATTCTTTATTTAAAATGGTTGAAAATTGTAACCTGGCAGCCAGTAAAATAAATTTACCTGTATTACTTCTTTATGCCGGTAATGATATTTATATAAAAACAAACAAAGTTGAATCATTTTTCGCACATCTAAATAGCATAGATAAACATAAACAATTATATCCCGATGCTTTTCATTTATTGCTGCATGATACAATTACACCTAAGGTTCTTAATATGGTTGAAAACTGGATTGATCGGTTACATTACTCCATTAAAGGCAATTGAGTAAAATAAGACTAAACAACCTTAAATTATAGTGTAAGAATGATAGTTAAAATTTTGTTTATTCATTCTAAAACGTTGCTCTAATTAATTCTTTTTATACAATATCTTACTATCGTGGAAACAAAACCATCTGTACCTCCATCCAATAAATATTTAAAAATGTGGAGAGGTGTCAGAAGAGGATTTACCTTACTCGCCGAAAATAACCAGCTAGATTTCTTTCCTATTCTCGGTGTTTTAAAATATTATAACAAGAGTAAGCTAAAAAGTGATTTTCGCGCCGCGGTAAACGTAGCACTACTTACTTTTCCACAAGGTATGGCTTACGCGTTAATCGCTGGTATTCCTATACAGTATGGTGTTTTCGGCGCAGCCATAGCTTCGATTTTAGGGCCGATATTTTCTGGGTCTCGGTATATCACATTGGGTCCGACAAACGCAACTGCGGTATTGTTCTTTAGTTCATTTCTTGCAATTGGAGGAACGGCATTAGCAAAGGTTGTGATGATGCCACTTCTTCTCTTCATGGTTGGGGTGATTATGATTGTTGGAGCTTACCTTCGCGTTGCTAATCTTATCCAATATATTTCACGCAGTGTGATATCCGGGTATATAACAGGTGCCGCTATTCTGATTATCGCCAACCAGCTAAAAAGTGTACTTGGATTTGAAATAGAAGGAGCCTTTACATTTTATCATGTTTGTCGACAGACGTTAGCTTCTTTGCCCCTTATCCATTGGCCTTCAGTTATAATAAGTATAATTACAGTTATTGTATATTTCTACCTCTTGAGGAAATTTAAAAAGCTTCCTACCGTCGCCATCACATTGCTAATTATGGGCGTAATCGCAATCGTTATTAATTATTTAATTCAATCACCCCTATTTGCTCACATAGATTTGCCCTCCCTATCTATGCTCAATTCGATCAATGCTAGTAATTGGGTTTTTAGTCCTCCTGATTTTAATTTCGAATGGATAAGTCAATTAGCAAGTTTAGCATTGGCTATTTCCTTTATCGCCATTTTGGAAGGAGCATCAATCGGTAAATCATTAGCTGCTCGTTCAGGTGATCACCTTGATACTAATCAAGAGATGTTAAGTATTGGGGTCGCTAATCTTTGCTGTGGCTTCCTTTCTGGAATGCCTGCTTCTGGTTCACTGACCCGATCAACACTCAATTTTATGTGTGGTGCTGCAACTAGATGTTCAAATATTATTACCGGAATTTTCTGTATAATCGGTGTCTTTAGTTTTGGTCCATTCATCAGCTACATCCCTAAAGCATCTCTTGCAATAGTTGTAATTATTATTGGAGCATCACTTATCAATCGGCACACGATACAGGTAGTTATGAAAGCTACTCGGTCAGATGCGATTGTTTTCATAACCACCTTTATTGGGACACTGCTTTTCCGTTTAGATACGGCAATCTATTTTGGTGTAGGAATATCTATTCTACTTTTCTTACGTAAAGCAGCAATACCAGAGTTAATAGAATATACTTTCACGAACGAAGGTCATTTAACCCAACTTGAGAACAAGACAAGAACAAACCCTGAAATTTCAATCGTCCACATCGAAGGTGAATTATTTTTTGGTGCGGTTGAGCTCTTTCGGGATCAAATGCGGAGAATTGTTGAAGACCCAAACTTGAAAATTGTTGTATTGAAGATGCGTAACGCTCACCACTTAGATGCAACCAGTGTTTTAGAATTGGAAGAACTTACTATATACATGAAAGATCTAAATCGACACCTACTTTTAAGCGAGACAAGAAAAGATGTCATTCGTGTCTTAAAAAATTCAGGGTTATTGAACATAATTGGCCGTCAAAATATATTCCCTGACATCACACAAAATCCTACTTTGTCCACTGCTAGAGCTCTTAAACGAGCACAAAAGTTACTAGGCGACAAGAAGGCAAAAATAAGCATTTACGCCGATAAATCAAAATTAGCAAAGATAGATCCTATGTAACCTATATATCCAATTTTACAATAGGTTCTCACACCCTAGGAATGGTCTAAATAATCTTCTTATTACTGAACACGAATTGTTAAATTGAATTATTAATTTATATATTATACTCGAGATATTTAGATGTACTTTTTTAAAGGCTGGTTGAATTAATTTTGTCATTATTCGACAATCCCATATTTGATATGAAAGAAATATTTAGGATATTTATTACTTATTCTTCGACAGTAATGTACGCATCATTTTGCCTTGGTTTTATATTATTCCCGCACCTCTTAATTGCAAATAATGCAGATGATCTTCAAATCGTGCCCACACAAAGCAATCGACTTATCAATGAACAATCCCTCTATCTTTTGCAACATGCGTTTAATCCAGTTGATTGGTACCCTTGGGGAGAGGAAGCATTTGAAAAAGCCCGGGTAGAAGATAAACCTATCTTTTTATCGATTGGCTATTCCACCTGCCATTGGTGTCACGTTATGGAACGTGAATCGTTTTCCAATCCGGAAATTGCACGGCTGATGAACAAATATTTCGTCAATATAAAAGTTGATCGAGAAGAACGTCCAGACGTAGATCAAGTATATATGCGTTTTGTCCAAACAACTACAGGTAGTGGTGGATGGCCATTAAATGTTTGGCTTACTTCCGATCTTAAACCCTTTGTCGGGGGAACTTATTTCCCCTCTAAATCGAATTATAAGCGTCCAGATTTTTCTTCTGTCTTAAATTCAATAGCTAAAATGTGGAATACTGACCGTGAAAAAATATTGAAAATAAGTAACGAAATCCTGACACATCTTAGCCCATCAAAAACTGATCCATATAGTTCTGAAAATTTAAATTTAATCAGCCTAAAAAATGCATACACTATTTACAAAGATACATATGATAAAAACTCTGGCGGGTTTGGAGCTGCACCCAAGTTCCCTCACCCAGCATCATTAAATTTTCTTCTACGTTATTCAGTTGGCAAAGATATTGAAGATGTCGATAAGCAATTAGCCAAAGATATGGTTTTTTCCACTCTTCGAAATATTGCACAGGGTGGAATCAATGACCATGTGGGTGGAGGATTTCACCGTTATTCAGTGGATGACCAGTGGCGCATGCCACATTTTGAAAAAATGCTCTACAATCAAGCTCAACTTTCAAGCGTATACCTAAATGCTTACCAACAAACTAGAGATCCTTGGTACGGTGATATTGCAAGGAATGTTTTGCGCTATGTTTATAATCAGCTTACCGATCCTGCAGGCGGCTTTTACTCTGCGGAAGATGCCGACAGCCTTCCGACTCCCAATGCCAACGAAAAAAAGGAGGGGGCATTCTATACATGGACAATGAACGAAATTATCGGAATCCTGGGAAAAGAAACCGCAAATATTTTCTCTTACCATTACGGCTTTAAGAACAAAGGAAATGTCCTTTTTCAAAATGATCCTCGGGAAGAATTCATCGGTAAAAACATTCTATACGAAAAGTATTCGCTCAAAGATACAGCATTAAAATTTAACCAGAAGGAAGAAGCTCTAGAAATTCTTATCAATCGATGCAAGGATCGCCTACTCAAAGAACGTAACAAACGTGAGAGGCCACAGCTTGATGATAAAATTATTACTGCTTGGAACGGTTTAATGATCTCTTCCTATGCCCGTGCTTCTGTTATTCTTCAGGATCCGGTTTATTTAGAAAGAGCATCGGCAGCCGCAGGTTTTATTCGCAATAATCTTTATCAAGAAAGTAATGGCCGCTTGCATCGTTCCTATCGCAACGGGTCCTCTCAAGTAGGAGGATTCCTTCAAGATTATGCTTATCTTATACAAGGTTTGATCGACCTTTATGAGACTTCTTTCAATATTCATTGGTTACAGTGGGCACTTCAACTTCAAAAAAAGCAGGATATCCTATTTTGGGACGATGTTACTGGAGGTTATTTCACTGTTACAGGAGAAGACGCAAGTATTCTACTTCGTATAAAAGATAACTTTGATGGAGCCATTCCTTCACCAAACTCGATTGCTGCTATGAATCTCTTACGTCTGTCACAAATAATAGATGACTCAAGCCATCGAAGACGCGCTGAAAAAACAATTCGCGCTTTTAGTCCAAGCTTTATAAAATCCCCCCGATCAATGCCACATATGCTGTCAGCTATGGGTTTCTATCTTGATACCCCTAAACAAATAATTCTCTCCGGCGATAGGTTTGCTCCCACCACAAAAGCAATGCTCAAGGAAATTTACCGCCACTATTTACCTAATAAAGTAATTCTTTTGGCTGACGGTGCAGAAGGACAGGAATTCCTTAATCAGAAACTTGCTATTTTAAAAACGATTAATCCCGTAGACGGCGAAACAAAGGCTTTTGTATGTGAAAATTATACATGTGATATGCCAACAACCCAGGTGGCAACATTGACCCGTCTACTAAAAAGATCGGAATAAGATAGAAATACTATTTTTCGGCAAATCCTATTAAAGATTTACGAAGCGATGGCACCATATCTTTAAGCATCGTCCCCAGTGATCTGATGCGTGATAATCCCATCCGATAACGCCGCGACTTTAGAAAAGTGCAATTGATGTTTTTAAAATTTCCTGCCTCCAATAATATTTTCAACTCTTTTATTGTGAATTCCCTATTGTGCCTATCAGGATAAAATGACTGGTTCTTATAAGAAATGGGGTCACTATATAAATAATGTGTTTCATAATCATAAGTGATATTTTTCCCTCTAAGTATACGAGATCTATTTCTAAAACTTACTACATTAGGAACATCCAATTCAATAATACCCCCTGGCTTTAAGACCCTGTACATTTCTTTTATCGCATGAAGGTGTGAATGAGAAAAATGTTCAAGGACTTGACAACATACTACACCATCAAAGTAATCATTAGGATAAGGGATTGAATCCACCTCGACATTACACTGTTTGAATTCAATATCTTTTTTTAAAAATATGCCTGGATAGACTTCTCTATTGTCAACGATATCAATAGCAAAACATTTGTGGCCAAGTTCATATAACAATGATGATAGTAAACCTGGGCCTGGACCTACATCCAAAATTTTTTCTTGGTTCTTAAATTCATAAGCTATCCAACAAAAGCGGTCAATGCTGCCACAGAAGTTACTTTCCTGAGCTTTATTATTTAGATCATAAAGGGTTCCACTTTCTCTTACCTTCAAAGCAAGTTGAAAGATTTCTTTTCTACCTAAGCCTTGTGTTTCCTTTATGTTCATATTACTTAGATAAAGTAATAAATACCTATATGTATTTATACGATTACTTTTATTGGTGAATCAATTCCTAATCGGACGATATATCGCAGCAAGAATAATCCCCGCTAATATTAATTTAAGTACCCCGCCTACTAACCAAAAAATAAAGAGATTCATGGGTAGAGGTTGAGTTGCATACAAAATAAATATGGGGGCTGTCATTAATAGGCCTATTAATAATCCATACCGTGCTCCCTCTCCCAATCCTCTATCTTCATATCCATGGAGAAAAATTAAACAGAAAAATACGGCCAACGTGATTTGTCCAAATACACGCCAAAATAAAAAAGATAGTATCCCTTTATTATGTCTCCATAAAGATGGAGCATCTTCATAAAAATTTTTGATAACAAAGTCATGCATAACCCAATCAAATAAAAAGATAAACGTGAATATACTTAGACATGACAAAATGAACTTTTCTTTATTCATTATATTTATGCTTCTTCAATTTCTATAATAAATTAATTTTAAAGACCTAAATTTAGAACTTAAATATGATTTGTCACCAAATTTTGTTTTTGAGAAATTAACTAACTTCTTATCTCCTAAAAAATAATTGTTCCCCCGATGGATTAGGATCCACTTGCCCTTTTCGATAAGCAATATGACCTGAAACAATAGTAGCATAAATTGAGGATTTGAATGTGAACCCTGTAAAAGGGGACCACCCACATTTGTAGAGAAGATTTCCTTCGCTAACCGTATATGCTGTATCCATATCAATCAGCACTAAATCAGCCCAATATCCTTCACGGATAAAACCCCTATCTTCCAATTGAAAAAGTCTCGCTACTGCATGACTGGTTTTCTCTACGATAAGCTCTAGAGGAAAAATACCCGAATGATAGTGTTCAAGTAAGGAGACCATCGCATGCTGCCCTAAAGGCATTCCTGAGGGTGCATAAAAATAAGAGTTCTTTTTCTCCTCAAGTGCATGAGGCGCATGATCAGTGGCAATAACATCAATCTTATTATCTATGACTGCCTGACGTATAGCATCACGATCACTTTGAGTTTTAATTGCAGGATTACATTTTATAAGTGATCCTTTTTTTTCATAATCTGAATCGTCGAAAAACAAATGATGGACACAGGCTTCAGCAGTAATGTGTTTTTCTTCAAGTTGAAGATCAGAAAATAAAGCAACCTCATCAGCTGTAGTAATGTGCAAAATATGTAACTTTGTACCGTGCCTACGTGCAAGTTCAATAGCAAAAGATGATGACTTCAAACAGGCCCCAACATTTCGAATTAAGGGGTGGTAACAAAATGGGATGCTTTCTCCATATTTCTGAAAATATATTCTTTCATTGTTTTCGATCATGGAATTATCTTCACAGTGAACAGCAATAATAATCGGTGCATGAGTAAAGATTTTGTCTAGAGATTCGGGATTATCGACAAGCAAGCTCCCCGTCGAAGATCCCATGAAAATTTTTATACCACAGATCTCTCTTGCATTTACATTTTTTATTTCTTCAAGGTTATCATCCGTCGCACCCAGGTAAAATGCATAGTTAGCAAATGAATGTTGAGATGCTATTTTAAGTTTCTCATCAATACGTTTATGATCCACAGTTGGAGGATTAGTATTTGGCATTTCCATATAACTCGTAATTCCACCCGCAACAGCAGCACGTGATTCGGAAAATATATTACCGATATCTTGGAAACCCGGTTCACGAAAATGCACTTGGTCGTCAATCATGCCTGGGAGTAGAAACCGTCCCTCAGCATCAATAATCTGATCTGCTGTCTGAAATGCTAAGTCTGTTCCCACCTGTGAGATACGTCCTTCTTTTATAAATATATCTCTGTTTTGAATCGTACCCTCATTAACACAATTAGCATTTAATATTAAAATGCTCTTCATCAACTTTCTCCTATTAGTTTTAATAAATGATTATGAAAATATAACATTTTTCCGGATGCAAAAAACGGACTTATCCAACGACCAAAATATACTCTGGTAAAAATTATTTTCCACAAATCAACTGTCTCACTTTATTACCCCCAACTTTGAATAGTGACACCTCCTAGACTGAAACGGGTAAATATTTAAAAGTCTGTCTTTTTGGCTTTAATATGATTACATAATGATAAAACTAGAGGGTTAAGGAATCAGTTAAGAAAAATTTTTCCACATCATAGATTCAACAGGACAGGAAGATTTTACAGTATATTTTGATGAAGCCTTGAAATTGTATGGGGTATTTACTTTCCCTTTAACCTCAAAATATATAAGTTGTCCTATCGACATTCCAGCATAGATTTTTACTGGTTGATGGACAGATATTTCCAAAGTCCAGTGATTACAATAACCAATATCGCCTTTACCTGCAGTGGCATGGATATCAATCCCAAGTCTACCAATACTAGATTTACCTTCTAAAAATGGGACAAACCTATGAGTTTCGGTGTATTCAGTTGTAACCCCAAGGTAAATACAGTTTGGCTCAAGTATAAACCCCTCCTTGGGAATACTAGTTTGATTTATCTTATTATGTTTTTTTGCATCGAGTAACTTATCTTCATAAATAGCCAGGATATTTCCTAAATGCACATCATAACTGTTGGTTCCAAGATTAACACGGTCGAAAGGATCAATAACAATATCACCCTTTTCCAATGCTCTAAGAATTTCACTATCGGTTAAAATCATTCTATATGTAAATCATTAATTAACTGAATGAATTATTTAAAATAATTATATTAAAAATGAACATTATTAAATTCTAAATGATTAATAGTAAATTTTTATATATCTCTATTGAGAATACCTCAATTTCTATAAGAGTATTGTTTATACCTTTTTACCCACAAATTTAAGGAAAAGAAAAGCTATGATCGGAAATAAAATAAAAAAATGTCCAATTGGAAGCACCTAGGGCAACAAATATATACCCAAGGATGGAGACGATTATCATGGTCGTCAAAGCATAGGGTAGTTGAGTTGCTACGTGTTTGAGATGATCACACTCCGATGAAAATGATGACAGAACCGTGGTATCACTGATTGGACTACAATGATCACCAAAAATAGCCCCATCAAGAACAGCAGCTGCAGCGAGATAAAAAAATAGGTTACCACTATCTGCAGCATTCTCCATTGAATGCATCAAGGGTAAAATTACAGGGATCATAATACCCATCGTTGCCCAACTAGAGCCTGTGGAAAACGAAATGATTCCAGCAAGAACAAAAGTGAACAAGGGAAGCACCCATAGTGGTAATCTGTTATCTAATAGAGAAACAAGGTACGTATCCGTACCGAGAGTTTGGCCAATTGTACTCATCGCCCAGGCCATGAGAATTATAAATAATGCCAACTTCAAAGTTTTAATCGATTGGGAAAAAGCCTGAAAAGATTCTTTAATTGAGAGAATGCTTTGGCTCCAAGCGAGAAAGATCGCGATAATACTTCCGGCAACGGATGACCAGAAGAGTATGCTCATCATTTCTACACCTGATTGAACAGCCGTAGTAATAAATCGTCCCCACTCACTTAATGTAAAAAGGGAATAATTTTCACCCATAGTTAATAATTGATTACGACCCAAAATAGTGAAACCAATAAAGATTCCCATTATTAGAACAAAGAGAGGTAGAGCCGCATTAATCCAGCGGCGAGGGACTTCAATTCGCGGTTCAACATAAGCATTTTTACGCGTTAATAGTTGTGCGTCATCTTCAAATAATTTACCTTCAACTGTGGCTCGTTTTTCAGCTCGATACATGGGACCATAATCACGCTCCATAAGAGAATTTAGTAAAATAAAGATTAAAGTCCCCCAACAATAGAATCGTAAAGGAATGAGTTTTAGGAAAATGGCATAGCCACCAATATCCATCCCAAGATTGTGCGAAGCTTCACTCAACATCCAAACTTCAAAACCTATCCAAGTAGATATAAATGCTAATCCCGCTACTGGAGCAGTAGTAGAGTCTACTATATAAGCAAGTTTTTCACGAGATATTCTCCATTTATCAGTCAAGCCACGCATCGTTGAACCAACAACAATAGTGTTTGAGTAATCATCAAAAAAAACAATCAAACCGGCGAACATTGTGGTTACCTTAGTCAAACGCCTACTTTTTGCGAAACGTGAGAATATCGTAACTAGACCATCGATACCACCACTTTTATAGGTTACATGAATCAAACCAACTAAAGTGAATAGAAAACCAAATATATAGATGTTAAATTGGTTTGTAAGATTACCCCATATGAACTGGTTCAGCCCTGAAGAAATAACTATTAAAGGTGATGGGCCAAAAGCCAAAAAAGCCCCAAGCAAAACAGCACTCGTCAATGCCCAAACTAAGGTTCGAAAAAAAATGGCAACATTAACTGCAAGCAGAGGGGGTAAAATAGAAGTCCAGTGGCCTACAAGTTTACCCTCCAATGACCCAGGAATATTCGTCGGTAAATTTGCAAATATTCCACATATGATGCCTCCAGTTAATACAAAGTAAAGACAGTCCTTAAGCTTTCGCATATGCAACCTTGATTCTTTCATAGAAAACAATGGCTACACATTTTAACATAATATTGGACGTAAAAAGGTAACATATCTCCTTTTTGAAACCTCAAATTTAATATGCTAAAATTTACGCAAAATTACGTTTAATTTAAGGCATATTGGTTCTTAGTTGATATATTAAAAAAAACAGGGGCATTGTTTTCACAATGCCCCTGTTTAAGTTTAATTTAAACTACAAACTATTTGGTTAGAATCCAATTCTGATACCACCTTTAAAGGTGCGAGCCTCAAGAAATGCCTGATTTCTTTCTACGGCATCGATGTCAAACAAGTTATGTACGTTGAACATCAGAGTGAGGTCGTAATCTTTATAGTCGATATTATGGCGGACAAACAGAGTGGTTACATACATTTCATCGGAGTAACGGCCCCGTGGTACGTCCGGCAGATTTGTAAATCCGCTACGGTCTACCTGTGCCATGTATGTCATACCCATTCCAACGGCGAAGCCTGACAGGGGTCCTTCATTAAAGCTGTATCTTGACATAAAGCTCAATTGGGTTCCTGGTGCTCCACCTAACTGACCACCTTCACGGGCTGGATTGGTCTCGTCACTAACGAGTTCCGTTTCAAGGAAAGAGAAGGAGAAGAAGTTCTGCCAATTATCCCATGGCGAATAAACAATATCTCCATCAAATCCACTTGCATTTTCAATACCAGAAAGGAAGGTTCTTTCACCTGCACGATTACCGGTAATCGGGTCAAAGATCGTTACCTGACGTGGAATATTCGACCGGTCAATATCAAAGTATGACATTGAACCAGAGAGTCTTCCATCAAGGATATCGAACTTTACACCAAACTCAATACCACTACCAATCTGTGGATCAAGAGCGTTGGCATCCTGTCCCGTGCCATTATCAGCAAGAGATTCACTCCAACTAAAGAAGACACCAAATCCGGGCCATATATCATAGACTGCACCAGCCTGGAAAGTTTCATCCTGTACTTCAGGATTCTGGATCTTGTCTGTTCGAGCACCCCAGACCATGTGTAATCTACCATCTAAGGCAGTAATCTGATCAGTGATAAACCAAGCATCAAAACCAAAGCCACCGCCTACATTGTGCAAACGATCGAGTGTTTGTGATTTGCTAGGTGCATCACCTTTCGGCGATCCAATAACTCTTTCCTCATCGCCATCTGGACCTGCATCATTAAGAAACGGGTTGTTGGGATCATAAGGAACTACATTATCAGTAAGATATCCAAACTGCGATACAAACTTCGAAGTTCTACGTCTGGAGTCAAACCCGATCACAATGTTGTGATCCATATTCCCAATAGTCGTTTTGAATTGTAAGTCATGACGATGATGGGTGTGGTCTTCTTCCTCGATCGTGAAACGTGTTCCAATTTCTTGGAAACCATCGAATTCACCACCACGTATAAGACCGCGAGGCTGCCTTAAGAAAACATCTCTTTCGCGCTGTCTGTTCATGACAACATAACGATAGTTGATATTCTCATTGAAGGAGTAGTCGAACTTTATGACGTTGAAGTCATGAGTATTGTCGAACCAATCATCCGGACCTCTCCATGCAGTTTGTGTTCTACCACCACTATAGTTACGCCATGGGGACTGATTACCGAATTCATCAGATACCCAGAAGGGTAATCCCTGGCTAGGAGTCCAGTCACGGTCATGGCGTTCCCACTCGAACTGGATCGTAGCTTTATCGGTTAATCTCCATTGAATCGCACCATAGGTGAATACAATCTCGAGTTGTTCAAACAGCTCATCAGAATGACTGTAAGTGAAGGCACCCGTAAAACGATAGGCAAGTCTATCACCGACAGCATCTAAAGGACCGGTTACATCAAGAACCGCACGACGGTAGGAGTAATTACCGATAAGTCCAGTAAAAGATCCCGATCTTGTCCATTGTGGTTGCTTGGTGATTAAGTTGATCGAACCACCGGGGGTCATCGATCCATAAGTCACAGACCTAGGCCCTTTAATAATCTCAACGCGGGCGAGGTTCGCAGCTTCGTGATATCCAGAGATCGTAATACCATTACGGTAGATCTGATCAGTTGGGAAACCACGAATGTTGTACCATCCTTGGTCACGTTCTGCATACTCGACCCTGACATTGGCGGCATACTCTACGATGTCATCCAAATCGGCTGACAGAGTATCCTGAAGAAGGTCCTCGGTTATGGCTTGAATCGGAATGGCTATATCCGTCAACGCGACAGCAGTTCTTGAACCACTGATAACATCGATAGCTTTATAGCCAACGTCTTTGGAAGTGTCCACCTCGTACTCAGACAAGGTGTAAACCTCCTCGTCTTGCGCGGTCAACTGCGCTGGCGCAATTATCGCAAGACTAAGTACTGCTGCTGTGCCAAAGAGAAAAATTCTTCTGGCAAAGCAAGATAATACGTCATTCATATTTTTTCCTATTTTAGTTTGGGATTTGTTTGTAGTCTAGTTTGGTCCTCGACTCACGTTAAGCGAGGCCGAGTTATATAGGTTACAAATTTCGTATTTGATCCGCCTACTGTCAACTTTTTAATGATTTTTTTTGCAAAGGCTTTTGAGAGAGACAATTTAAACGTGGTTAATGGAATTTTATTAAAAATTTTACCCGGGGTATAAATAACATAAATAACTTTTGTATAAGTGCTTATGACTTTTATATAACATTTTAATTAAAAGATTAAAACCCTTGTAATGTTTCGACCAAAAAATCGGTGAAAAAAGGTAAATAGTTAGCGTTTTTCTGTTCTAATAATGCACTTATTTTGGGAAAGTTATCATCCTTTCTCTGTACGATCGTATAATGCTAATTAACGGCCTTAAATTTAGTCATTTAATTGAAAAAAACGCTTCGTATTCAATGTAATTTGTTGGGCATATTCTGGTCCTGATTCCTTAAAAAGTTCCGCAAAAATTTGGGCAGTGTAAAGAAGATATGACGGCTCATTCGGACTTCCTCTAAAAGGTTCTGGAGAAAGATAGGGGGCATCTGTTTCGATCATCACATTGTTGAGACCTTGCATGAGAGCTGCTTCGCGTATTGATTCAGCATTTTTATAGGTGATTATGCCCGTAAATGAACCCCGCCCACCCCTTTCCATCAACTTTCTCATTTCCACTGGACCATATGTAAAGCAATGAAATACCACTTTTCTCCAATCAATACCTGCTTCATCTATTAATTTTACACATTCATGAAAAGTACCACGCGTATGTACGACTAGGGGACAATTGAGCTCCAAAGCAATCATGAGTTGACGCTTGAAAGCTGCTACTTGGCGCATTTTAACTGTTTTTGCTTCATCGATACTCTTAGGCAAGCGAAAAAAATCTAACCCTATTTCTCCCAAAGCTACAGGACTGGGATTATCTTTAAAAAAATGTGTCAATCGGCTGATTTGTTCTTCCCAGTCTTCGCCAACATAGGAGGGATGTAATCCCACCGTGTAATATATAGTTCCACGATGCCGACTCGTTAATTCTTGATAAAGGCTCCAATCCTGAGCTTGCGTCCCCACGGTAATAACTTGAGTTATCCTATCTCTTTTCGCATTTTCAAGTATCTCGTCCAGGATTCCTTTTTTATAGAAATGCTCGAGATGACAATGACTATCAATCAAGTCCATACTCTACATATTTAGAGGCTGATTTAGCGTTCTTTCAAACTATATTCCAGTAAATTTTATAAATTAGCGATTCATTAGCTTACTTTTCTACTTCTATTCTGTAATTTAATTATATACTTAATTGTCTTGTATATATTTGATATCCAACAACTAATAATATATTATACAGTAATTGACCGAGATGGATATTAATTATACTTTTCTTTTTAGTCAAAAAACAACTATAAGCCTTAATTAATAATGATTTTAATTCTCATTTATATTTGATTCCAGGGATTATTCACATTAACTTATTGTTCACCATTTTTAAAATAATGAAACTAAGCACCGATTCGAGAAAAACGCTTAATACCGTACTCAACAAACATGGCCTCCGTTCAACCCAGCAGCGTGAACAAGTATACTTTACCTTATTGAATAGGAATGACCACCCAACTGCAGAGACGATTTACAAACGTTCAAAAGAAATGATGCCAGCAATTTCTTTAGCAACTGTTTATAATTGTCTGGACACACTTGTTGATTGTGGATTAGCCCGCCAGGTAAAACTTCGAGCGTGAATCCACGCGCTACTGTCCAATGGAGGCAGATAACTTACACTACGCTCACTTTCACTGTAAATATACGGGAAAAGTACACGATATACGCATCCCTGCTATGGTAATAAAGATGCTACAAAAAATTATGCCCAAAGGGTTCCGTGCGGAAAAAATTGAACTATGTTTCCGAGGCACTACTCCATGTGAGAATAAACCTTCTAGAGAAGTATTACTTTCATCACCTATTAAAAAATTAAAGTGAATATTAAACATGGACTCCCTTGAAATTAAAAATTTGAACGTAACCATTGAGAATAAAAAAATTCTTGATGATTTTTCACTAACCTTACCAAAAGGTGAAGTACATGCCCTTATGGGGCCTAATGGGTCAGGGAAGAGCACCCTCGCAAAAACATTGGCTGGACACCCTGACTACTCTGTGGTGGCTGGCGAGTCACTTGTCGACGGCAAAAACATGATTGGATTAAGCCCTGACGAAATTGCCCGTAGTGGAATGTTTATGGCTTTCCAGTATCCCAGTGAGATTTCTGGAGTAAGTATTGCGAACTTCATCCGTGCTGCGATAACAGCTCGTCTTCAAAAAGACGAAGAACTTCAGGCAACTCAGTATTACAAACAACTATATGAAAAAATGGATCTACTAAAAATGGATCGTAAGTTTACTTCCCGATCGATAAATTCTGGATTTTCGGGTGGTGAGAAAAAACGTTGTGAAATCTTGCAAATGATGATGCTAAAGCCCAAATACGCTGTTTTGGATGAAACTGACAGCGGTCTCGATATTGATGCCCTAAGGATAGTTGCTGATGGTGTTAACAAAATGCGCAGCCCAGATATTGGCATACTCGTAATAACCCATTACCATCGGCTACTCAGCTACATTGTTCCAGATAAGGTACATGTAATTTACAATGGGCAGATTGTCCAGAGTGGTGATAAAGAGCTAGCTTTTGAGCTAGATAAAAAAGGATACGACTGGATAAAAAATGAATCTGTCACCTCTCTTTAAGCAAAGCCAGCAAGAAAGAAAACCGTAAAGATACATAATAACACTTAAAATTACATTAAATGGCAGTAAAATCGACCATAGAAATCGATCAAGAAAAAGGGAATTTTCATTACGACACACAATATAATTATGATGCCGGAACTGGATTGGATGAAAACACCATTCGTTATATTTCTGATGTCAAAGGTGAAGACAAATCACTCCTTGATTTTCGTTTAAAAGCCCTTAAAATATTTGAGAGTAAAGCGTTGCCGACCCATTGGGCAACTCAGGATCTTGAGAATATCAACTTTGACAAGATTCGCTATTATCTTGCGAAAGGACAGCAACCCAGCCGATCCTGGGATGAAGTTCCAGACGATGTAAAAGAAACCTTTGAACGATTGGGCATCCCTGAACAAGAACGTAAATTTCTCGCAGGAGTAGAAGCGCAATTTGATAGCGAAGCTGCTTACTCAAACACCAAGGAGCAACTGAAAAAAGAAGGTGTAATTTTTATCGGCCCTACGGAGGGACTTAAAGAATATCCTGAAATATTCCAAAAATGGTTTGGTAAAGTTATCCCTACTGGGGACAACAAGTTTAGTGCCCTTAACAGTGCTGTATTTAGTGGAGGTAGTTTCATTTATATACCACCCGGGGTAAAAGTCCGCCAACCTTTACAGGCTTATTTCCGTATCAATGCTGAAAACTTCGGTCAGTTCGAGCGCACCCTAATCATTGCTGACGAGGGAGCCGAAATCACTTATATGGAAGGCTGCACCGCCCCAAAATTTGAGACAGCAACCTTACACAGTGCAGTGGTAGAACTTATTGCGCTCAAAGGGGCTAAAATACAGTATATTACTGTTCAGAACTGGTCTAATAATGTTTTCAACCTTGTAACCAAACGTGGCATGGCAATGGAAGAAGCTGAAATCAGATGGATCGATTGTAACATTGGCAGCCGTCTCACCATGAAGTATCCTGCTGTCATCCTCAAAGGGGCAAAAAGTCGAGGTGAAGTACTTTCAATTGCCTTAGCAAACGACCGCCAACATCAGGATACCGGCGCAAAAATGATTCATGCTGCAGATGAAACCACTTCAAATATTATCTCCAAGAGCATAAGTATCGGGAGCGGGCGATCTTCATACCGTGGATTAGTAAATATACCCAAGCATTTGAAAAAATGTAAGAACAATACTGAATGTGACGCTTTGCTTGTAAACAGTAAAAGCCGCACCGATACTTATCCAGCAATTACACTAAAAGGGGACGATAATTCGATACAACATGAAGCAAGTGTATCTAAGGTGAGTGCTGAACAAATCTTTTATATGATGCAACGCGGTTTATCTGAAGGTGAGGCGATGAGCCTTAGTGTTAACGGCTTTGTCAACGATCTAATTAGCCAGTTCCCAATGGAATACAGTGTGGAACTCAAACGCCTTATTGATATGGAAATGGAAGGGTCCGTCGGATAAAATCATTGGTGACAAGGAGAATGACACAGAGTATTTAAAGTTTAAATATATACGTAGCATTACATGATTGAATTGAGACCGGAACGGCTGATCCCACAAAACTTTCAAAATAGTTCCTTAGAGATGACGAACAAAGATACTTTCACCAACCATTTGAATCGAATTAATAGCGCACCTGCATGGCTCCTGGATCTTAAGCGTGCATCTTGGGATAAATTTGTCTCTACATCCATGCCCAAACATACTGATGACACTTGGCGTTTTACTAACACAAAAAATCTTAATTTGGATAAATATCATCAAATAAGTGATATTAAATCGATTAAAAAAGAATCATTTGAAGAACAATCCAATCAACTTAATTTAATTTCCGGTAAAATCGTATTTGTGGACGACCATCAATGTAGGGATACAGAATTTGACACAGAGTTGAAAGAAAAAGGTGTGATTTGGACAACTTTAGAAGATGCTTTCCTAAATCACCGTGATCTTATAAAAAAATACGTCACGGGTAAATTACCAAACCTTGGTGCGGAAAAATTCGGCTCCCTCCATCATTCACTAATGACAAATGGCATCTTTCTTTATATTCCTCAGGGTATCGAAATCGATTTACCATTTACCGTCTATAATTGGACATCTACTATGGGTATGGCCGTGTTCCCGCACACGATAATTATCACAGATAAATACGCTAAAGTAAATTTAGTTAGCTTTTTTAAAAGCATGGAACCAAACATCCAAAACCTGGCTATTTCCTGTTCCAATATTTATGCGGGAATAGGCAGCCAAATTACCTTCACAGCGATTCAGGATTGGAATCTCAAGACCCAAAGTTACCACCTTAACACCGCGAATGCTGATCAAGACGCTAATATAAAAAATATTAATATTAATGTCGGTTCTGCCTATATGCGCCATGAGCATCATACTCAGATGTTTGGTTTAGGTAGTAAAACTGATACTTATTCACTTAGTTTAACCACCGGCGAACAAGAGTTTGATCAACGCAGTTTGCAAACACATTCCGCACCCAACACTAATTCTGACCTTCTTTTTAAAAACACACTCCTAGATAGTTCACGCACCATCTTTTCTGGGCTTATTCGCGTTAACGAAAATGCCCAAAAAACTGACGCTTACCAGACAAATCGAAACCTGCTTCTCAGTGAATCTGCGGAAGCTAACTCTTTGCCTGGTCTTGAAATATTAGCAGATGATGTCAAGTGCAGCCATGGTGCGACTTCTGGGCGGCTAGATGATAATCAGATATTTTATTTACTCTCACGCGGGATAACAAAAAAGACAGCACAACAACTGATGGTTTTTGGGTTTTTAGAAGAAATTATTGACAAGCTTGATAACCAAGATCTTGCAAATAGGGTACGAGATATCATTCGCAAGAAACTTCCAAAATAAAATTTTTAACCCCCGATAACCTTCATGTCTAAAACAGAAGAAAGGATTATTTCTCGCGATTGTCAGGCTACAGCTGTTCCCTCGGGAGAAATGGTCACCCTTCCCAAAGGTAGCAAAGTCAATATCACTCATCGGCTCGGTGGTAACTTTACCGTAATTTGGGATTACGGTATGGCCCGAATAGATCGCGAAAATGTCGATGCATTGGGTGAAGAGTTACCCACGAGTGTTGTTCAAAATAGCTTAAAAATAGAGCACCAAGGACCACCTGATGAATCAGCAATTTGGGAAGAGTTAAAAACCGTCTTCGATCCTGAAATACCTGTAAATATTGTCGATCTCGGTCTAGTATATTCATTGAATATAGAGGAAAAAGAAAACGAGAATTATAATGTTAATGTAAAGATGACACTAACTGCACCAGGCTGTGGTATGGGACCGGTTATTGCAGAGGATGCTAAAAGTAAAATGCGTGATGTCCCTGGAGTAACTGAAGTAGATGTCGAACTGGTATGGGATCCACCCTGGAACCAGGACATGATAAGCGAAGAAGGCAAAATGCAACTCGGATTGATTTAATATAACCCCAATTTAATATATCAATAAAACTTATTTTCGGTTATCGATTCTCTCACGCGTATCCCAAGGTTGTGGTGGGTGTTTTTCTCGCTGCTTATTCAAATCCCTTTCATAAGGTTCTCCAATAATCGCCTCTAATGGCGCTGGAACCTCTCCTTTTAGTAAAGGATCATTCGTCTTTAGCATCCATTGATTAATGCGTGCCTGCATCTCCACTAACACCTCGTCATAGGCTTGATCACCTGCCAAATTATTCACTTCGTTAGGATCGACAACGAGATCATATATTTCCTCTTTCATCTCTGATCGCTGCTCCCATCCATACTTGAGTAAGAAGTTTCTTGACGAACTGGAATCTGTATTCACAACATATTTTTTTGGGTAATCCCTAAAATGACGTATGTATTTCCACCTCATAGTTCTCAATGAACGCATCGGCTGATAACCAGCATGGTAATTGATTTCGGCGAAGATCTCATTATTAATTTCATCTTTTTCATCACGTATAAGTGGCATTAAAGAATGTCCTTCCAACCAAAATGGGGGATCGATAGCAAGCAACTCACAAATGGTCGGATAAATATCGATCTGCGAGATGAGCGCATCACAGACTTTTCCTCCTTTAAATCCACCAGGTCCTCGCATAATTAGCATAACTCCAGTTCCCTGATCATTAAGGTTACACTTCATATTCGGAAATGCCAAGCCATGATCTGTTGTACAGATAACTAACGTGTTATCTGCCAATCCGTAAAGATCAAGGGTTTTAATTATTGCACCTACATTGTTGTCGAGAACTCTCGCACTCGCTTTATAAGCGGCCATATCTTCACGGATATCAAGCACATCAGGAAGTGGTGTGGGTGGTATACAATAAAGGGATTTTTCCTCACCCCCGGGTGAAGGGAACTCTCTGTGAGTTTCTTGAAAACCAACCGATAGAAAAAAAGGTTGTGGCACGTTGTTTTTTAGAAAATCAATTGCATCATTTGTTGTATTCAAGGATATATTTTTATCTGGCTGGATAACAGATCGTTTATTTTCAACAATCCGATCATAACCCAACAAATTTGGGTTAATGTGCAGGTGTTGTATCCCATATAAAGCGGTATAGTAATTGTATTGGTGTAGTATGTGGGCAAGATGCTTATCGGTATCTCTTAAATAGAACCCTAAATTTGCTAAACCTAATTGACCACAACTGTGTGGGCATTGACCTGTGAGAAGCGCAGCCCGACTCGGTGAACATGTCGGGGCAGCGGAATGGGCTTGTCTAAAAACAACAGCCTCTTCTGCTAAACGTTGAATATTGGGTGTGGGAACTGCGTGCCCATACGGCTGCAAATATCGCCCCGTGTCATGTGAATGTATATATAGTATATTTGGGCGTCTCATATAAACTTATTAGCTAATTCTAATACCTCAGGTTCATGGTATACATTGAAGACTAACTGCGACACCCATACCACCACCTACACAGAGTGTGACTAGACCTTTTTGGGTATTTCCCAAATTAATACGGTGAGCAAGGTGAGTTGCCAAGCGAGCACCACTCGCCCCAACAGGATGACCAAGTGCAATAGCTCCACCTTCCTGGTTTACTTTTTCACCATCTAGATTTAACTCTTTCATACAGGCAAGAGTCTGGACGGCAAAAGCTTCATTTATTTCTATCGAATCAAATTGATCTACTTCGTTACCATTCTGCTCACATAATTTCCGCGTGGCATACACCGGTCCAAGCCCCATGTATTGCGGATCGCAGCCAATTGAAGCCCAATCACCTATTTCAGCGAGAGGGGTCCAATTATGATCACTTAACGCCTTCTCATTGCATACAACCAAAATAGCTGCTCCATCATTAATTCCCGATGCGTTGCCAGCGGTAACACTTCCATTTTCATCAAAGGCTGGCTTCAAAGTTGATAAATGCTCCAGTGTTGTAGCCGGTCGTGGATGCTCATCACTGTCGAGCTCATCCAAAGCTATCATCTCAGTATCAAAACAACCTGCTTGCGCAGCTTTCGCATATCTTTTTTGACTGGTTTCGGCAAAAATATCCTGCTCTAAACGGCTAATACCATATTCATTAGCAAGGCGTTCTGCGGTTATACCCATGTGTTGATGATTAAAGCTATCAACCAACCCGTCCCGCAGAATAGAATCAACCACCTCACCGTCTCCCAGTTTGTAACCTTGGCGCACACGTTCGAGTAAGTAAGGTGCATTTGACATAGATTCAGTTCCACCACAAAGGACAACAGATGCCTCACCAGTTTTAATGGCTTGGGCAGCAAGCACTAGAGACCAAAGACCGGAAGCACACATCATGTTTACCGTAAAGGCAGTACAGTCGAACGGCACTCCCAATCTGACACCAATCTGACGAGCAATATTCATCCCTTGACCCGCACTCAGGATATTACCAATAATAGCTAAATCAACAAATTCTGGGTCGATTCCGTAAAGCGCATTTTCTCCTGCTTTGACGGCCAGATCAACGGCTGAATACCGTGAAAGTTTTCCAAGAAAACGTCCTTGCGGCGTACGTTGAGCTGCAATAATGAAAATTCGGCTCATCTCTAGTTTTCAAAAATAAATATTACCACTGTTCCTATGATCCCACATTCAGTCTCTCAGGGTTCCAGTCATTTGCTCCTTAAGAAAAATTTGGTACGTTCTCTTTAGCCCTTCTTCGAGTGAGATATGTGGCTGCCAACCAGTGTTGAAAATTCGTTTGCTATCAAGCAGTTTGCGTGGTGTCCCATCAGGCTTTGACGTGTCGAAATTTATTTCCCCATTATAATCCACTATTTTTTTTATAATCTGCGCAACTTCGATAATCGTTACATCCACACCGAACCCTATGTTTATCCAGTCAGGGGGATTATCGAGATGTAAAAGATGTAAGACACCACTAGCCAGATCATCGACATGAAGAAACTCTCGACGTGCGCGTCCTGTCCCCCAAATGGTAACTGATGGTTGTCCTTTCTCTTTAGCTTCGTGAAACCGGCGTATTAAAGCAGGTAACACGTGGCTATTTTCCAGATGATAATTATCACCTGGACCATAAAGATTGGTCGGCATCACTGAATGAAATAAAACCCCGTATTGTTTGCGGTAATATTGACAAAGCTTCAGGCTCGCAATTTTAGCAATAGCATAAGCTTCATTCGTAGACTCAAGGGGACTCAAAAGAAGACTTTCTTCAGGCATTGGTTGCGGGGCTTTACGAGGATAAATACAGGAACTCCCTAGAAAAAGTAGTCGACTCACTCCTGTTGTATAGGCAGCGTGAATTGTATTTAAGGCTATAGCGAGATTCTCATAAATAAAGTCTGCAGAATAGGTATTATTCGCGTGTATACCCCCTACTTTAGCAGCGGCAACGATAACTGTATCGGGTTTTTGACTTTTGAAAAACTTATCGACTGCAGTATTATCACATAAGTTAAGCTCATCACGGGTGCGCAATAAAAGGTTTTTAACTCCTTTATCACGCATCTGTCTCACGATGGCTGATCCCACCATACCCTGATGGCCTGAGACATATATTTTTTCATTCATTTTTTGTTGGTCACGGCTTCTTGAAAGGTCTTTTCATTTTTTGCTACTTCCAAATCTGCATCAACCATAATCCTAACAAGATCCTTGAAAGTGACCTTGGGCTCCCAATTGAGCTGCTTTTTAGCTTTGGCTGGGTTTCCTTTCAATAGATTCACCTCGGCCGGTCGCTCATAACGTTTATCATATTCAACATATTTTTCCCAATCGAGATCTACCCGAGAAAAAGCCTCTATACAAAATTCTTTTACACTGTGAGTTTCATTCGTTGCGATTACGTAATCGTCAGGATTATCCTGCTGAAGCATCGTCCACATAGCTTCGACAAACTCGGGGGCATACCCCCAATCACGCTGGGCATCAAGATTTCCAAGATAAAGTTTATCTTGCAATCCCACTTTTATCCGAGATGCGGCTTGTGTAACTTTTCGGGTGACAAAAGTTTCCCCTCGACGGGGGGATTCATGATTAAAAAGAATACCATTATTCGCATGTAAATTATAAGATTCACGATAATTAACGGTAAGCCAGTAAGCAAAAACCTTCGCACAACCATAAGGTGAACGTGGGTGAAAAGGTGTCGTTTCTGTTTGTGGTATTTCCGCAACTGCACCAAACATTTCAGATGAAGAGGCTTGATAATAACGTACACGACGTTCGAGCCCTGCTTCACGAACAGCCTCAAGGATCCTTACGGTGCTTAACCCAGTAACATCACCCGTATATTCTGGAATATCAAAAGACACTCGTACATGGCTTTGGGCACCAAGATTATAAATTTCCTCTGGTTCCAGGTCGTAAAGAAGTTTAATCATTTGAACCGAATCCGCTAAATCTCCGTAATGAAGGAATAGCTTTGTTCCGAGTAGATGAGGATCCCTGTATAAATGATCAATGCGGGAAGTATTGAAAGTTGAAGAACGTCGGATAACACCGTGAACTTCATAACCTTTCTTAAGCAGCAATTCCGCCAAATAGGAACCATCTTGGCCTGTAATTCCAGTGATTAGGGCACGTGACATAGTTTATGTAATTAAACAAACGTTAAGGATTTAATAGAATCTCAAACTGTGTAATATCTACTACCTTCTGACAACTTATTTGTTACATATACACTATATTACCCATTACATCACACCCGTAGTCCTACACAATTGATCCTATATTTTCCTCCATTTCTTCAATGTGATCGTGAAGTAACTTAGACTCATCCAGTCACTGGATTGCAACAGATGACTTGTTGCAGTAGCATACTATATGAGTACAATACTAAATTTAAATCTAATTCGTCATACCTAATATCCAAAGATAAATTTGGTATCGAATTATTCGAGGAACAGTTATCCTTAATAACCCCTGGATTATTCGCCTCTAGAAACCGTTTTGATTGGAAGGTTATCTACTTATATCCTAGCCCATCGAACCTTCCTCATTTTTTCACCTCCGCCGCATCCAATATAATGGATATATTATGGGGGTGTTCCACTGTTACGATTCCCCCCCTACCCTCCTAAATTATCAAGGAAAAGTAATTAATTCTATCCAGCATTATCCTTAGATATTGGCGAATTTGTTGCCAGTGTGCCATAAGTACGCAAAACATATATTTATAAAATTATTATATATAGTTACTTACATAAATAGAGGTTATATTGTAATTAATACATAAGATATTAGTCTTACCTCTGGTTCTAATATGAATTTGTCGTCCCTACAGATTTTCACTCTTTTTTAGAAGGAAAAGAATGCTCCATTTGTAAATAAGATTCGCTGTTATAGCATTGATAGCTCAAACTATATTTATTTAAATCTATCCATGGTTAAAATAACTGCAAAATACGAAGGTCAATTGCATTGTCAGGTGATTCACGAACCATCAGGATGCCATCTTCACACCGATGCTCCGGTTGATAACAAAGGGCGTGGCGAAAGTTTTTCTCCGACTGATCTCTGTGCCACTGCATTTGCAACTTGCATGGCGACAATTATGGGAATCCATGCTGAGAAGCTTGGGGTCGATCTGAAAGGAATGAAAGTTGAAGTGACAAAGGAAATGTCCGTCGACATGCCGAGACGCATCGTTCGTTTACCAGTTGAGTTTTGGATCCCCCGCAAGGTAACGGAAGCGCATAAAGTTGCTTTAATTCACGCCGCTAAAACCTGCCCCGTCTACTACAGCCTAAATCCCAATATTGATAAACCCACCTGCTTCCATTGGGTAGACGTCTAGGGACTTTATTTATATAATGCCGCCTAACATCCGTCTATACTCGGCTTCTAGCTTTGAACAAGCTTGGGAAGAGTTACTCGTCCCCTGGTTTAAAAATGAAGTGCGAATAAATTGTTGCAATTTCTTGCCTTGTGCTGCCGTAGTTCCCTCACATGCAATTACCAGCCTAATAAAAACTCGCCTTATTAAGGCTCGGCTACCTCTCTTCGGTATTCATATCTGGACTCCAGAGGAGCTGGGAAAGTATTTGCGTAAAAGTTGTCTTCCTAATAATAAAATTGCACTACGTGAGGATTTGCTCCTGCTTATGGCAACAGCAGCTAGTGATTTCTCTGAATTTCCTGTCGGTGCAGCTATTGCTGCCGACCCAGATCAACTCCTACACGCTTATGACACATTGCAGCATGCGGGGCCAACCTAGTATGTCCCTAAAAGGTGAAATCGTACAGAAAATTGTTGTCCGTTTTGAGAAATTGCTTTTTTTATCTGGACTGTTAAGTGAATCACAAGCGAATCGTAAAATCGCTGAAGTGGGATCCATACATATGTTGCATCTTTCTTCCCTATTAATTTATGGTTTTGGAGCTCGTGAATGGCGACAGCGTTTTCTTCTTAGGGGAGCAATAAGTATCTCAGAAAAGATTTCATTCTGCCTACCAGAAAGTCGATGTGAGAGTGAACGATTGTGGCAAGCAACATGGGAAGATGACCTTGGGGAAATAGAACTAATCTCGGGCTGCGAACAAACTGATGGGCCTTATAATAGAAGAGCCCAAAATATTGAGATGGATCGTCTCGAAGAAAAATCTTCAAGTGAAAATTCTATTCAATACCATATAGCAGCAAATGTTCAGTTGGAAGCTAAAGCCGTAGTGATTCAGAGTATAGATTATCTTCTACAACCATCCTGCAATCGTCTCGGAATTGTCGTCCCAAAGGAATCTGCTTTAGCCCGGGAAATAGCCGCTTGTTTAATCCATTTTAAAATCCCACACCATGATACGATTGGAACCTATCCGATTCAATCTGAAAAGCAATCGTTACTCAATCGTTGGGCAGAATTCCAAATGGATGCTCGATTACCGCATATAATAAACTTTCTCCGTCTTCGCCGTGAACACCAATTGATTAGTGCAAACGACGCTGCTAAAATTGAGCACTCACTTAAAAAAGCATTTGATACGGTTATCACTGATGACCTCATGGTCATACGTGAATGGTTGACTGAAAGTGAGCCAATGGGTGTAGGGTTAAAATTCCTCGAAGACTGGCCACAAATTCCCACTAAAGCATCTTTCTCTCAGTTTCTATCTTTGGCCTCTAAAAGCCTACCCTTTATCGACTTGGATGAGTTTCTAAGCCATCAGTATACTAATGGCTTAGAAATGACGATCGATTATCCAATAGACCGGCGACATTTTCTTAAATGGTTAATTGAAATTAATCAAACACCGGGAAAGACACGTCATATTATTGGGCAAAACCCGCTAGCATCACTCCAATTACTCACCTATGAACAAATTCAGGATCAATCTTTTACTCATCTCATAATCGCAGGGTTAAACTATGGAATGTGGCCTCAAGAGACACATCCCAACGCGTTTCTTCGCGAAACGGTAATTGATGATCTCAATCTTGGAGTGATTGCCCAGGGTTCACAAGGTGAAGGACATCGAGTTGTTAAGAAGGGGTTTGGCCTCATCCTTACCGCAGAAGAGAAAAGATCTCAAGCTCTGGCACAGTTTATTAATCTTCTTGAAAGAGTGAAGATAGGATTAACAGTTTCAGCAAGCTTATCCTCGGAAGAGGATTATAGTCGATCTGTTCTTATTAGCGATTTTCTTCTGCGCTTATACTGGGTGGACAATGGTATTTTTCTCAATGATACTCACTTAAAAACCTTGAGTAAAAAAACTGATACCTGGTGTAAAAGATTGCAAACCAAGGAAGTGGTTTGCAAATCAGATATCGATCACATGATCAATGTATTTAAAATACGTCGCAATCCTAGTAAAAGATACGGCGAATATGAATTCAGCTTTCAAACCCCCCCTCAAGGTGGCCTCCATTTATCCTGCAAAAGCTGGGAAAAACTTCTATCAAGACCAGCCACCGTTTGGTTCGAGGAAGTGTTGGGTGTAGTGAAATCGCCTGATTTTAACCATATCATTTCCCACCCTTTATCTGTCGGTAACTGGGTGCATCATTGGATACATATGTCAACGTGTCAGAATTTTTCTCCTCTTCCGAAGAAAGAAGATTGGGGGACACAGGTAAGAGCCTCTGCTAACATTACTTTTGAAAAAGTATCACGCGCCTATGACCGAGCTAATCGTAGTTTACCTGATTGGTGGCGCTCCTTGTGGTCAGAAGCTTTTCAACACAGTAAAAATTTAGCTGATACCGTGGCTGTAATTAGAGACTGGCCGTTCGTCGCCACAGAGTTGAACCTGAAAAGTAAAATCACTTCTCTAAATGACAACCTAAAATTACCCCTAAATGGACGTATTGACCTTGTCTTTTCTAACAAGGAAATTTCCGATATTAATAATGAAACAATATTACCTGATTCAGTGGATTTTTGGGTCATCGATTTTAAAACAGGTCGAGAAAAAGAACTTAGTCCTACATCACTCAAAAAAGGCGATGGATTACAAATTGCTCTTTATATGCTTGCCCTCCGGGCTCGAGGCGGTCGCCGAATAATAGCAAGTGTCTTGCGACAAAATAGTGAACCAATCCCGCAAATTGATCTGAGTACCATTATTAATATAGATGAATTATGGCGTGGTCTCTCCGCTATCCAAAAGAGTGGTGTAATAGGTATGTCCGGACCTATCTATTCTCGTTATGCCTTCGTTGGGGATTATCCAATCGCTACACTTTCTATTAACAGTAATATTCTCAAAAAAAAATGGATGCACTCTCATCCACTCCTCCCTCTACCTTAATAGATGTAAAATCTTTAAACATGGACACTATTTTGTCAGATAATGTTATTCGTCAAAGATTCGTAAATGAGCATGAGCAAAACTTTTCCGTTGTTGCTCCTGCTGGAGTCGGTAAGACAAAAGCCATTGTCGATCGAATAGTAAATATCGCATTAACTGATGGAGAAAGGAATCACTCTCGTCTGCGCCGCTTAGTGGTAGTCACATACACCAAGCAAGCTGCTGATGAGATGCATCATCGAACTCGTGATGCAATCATGCAAAAGAAAGTGAGCCCTGAAGTTCTTGGGAGACTAAATCAGGTCTACTTTGGTACCATTCATAGTTATTGCCTAGAATTGCTGCGTCAGCATGGAACTTTAATCGGATTGCCGTCGACTATCGATGTAACGGAAAATGATGAATTACTTTGGAGCAGATTTCTTTATCATACAGATCAACTTTCGAATATACTACCAAAAAAAGTAGAACGTCATTTTTTACGCCATACCCAATTAGAACCGCTTTACCTCCTGGCTCGAAAAATCAGAGTAAAAAGTGTTAATAAACAGTTAAATACGTTCGCCCACTACCCCGATCTTGATTTAACCTCACTCCTCCAATTTCCGCCTAATAAACGGTCAAAAGGTAAAATTGAAATGGTTCAAAAACAATTGCAAAGGTGGTTGAAAGCTATGAGGGATGATGAAGGATTCATTCCTCCTCCAATTTGTGAAATAGGAGGCAAAGAATTCCAGGACCTCTGCAAAGCTAGTTTCCAACCCTTGCGAGATTGGCTAAGTGAAGTTGGAAGCTTTTTAATAGCACATGTATCTAACAGTTACCGAAATTTCCGTGTATCCCAAGGCGTCTTAACTTATGATGATCTTATTGATTTAACAGCTGATATTTTGAAAGATAAAACCGTTGGTGCAGAAATTCGTGCTGAGGGTAAGCATGTTATCCTCGATGAAGCGCAGGACACCGACCCAGGTCAGTTTGAAGTATTAACTGAAATTGCAAGACCTGAATCTGCGCAAGGAATCTGGTTAAAGAAAGGTGGGATACCACCGGGCACAGGGCGGTTTTGCATGGTTGGCGACCCTCAGCAATCAATTTATGGAAGCCGGACAGATCTTAACTTTTATCAGCATGTCCATAAAAAGTTATTAAAAGATGCACAAGGAGAGGAACTTTTTTTTAAAGTGACTTTCCGCTGTGATGAAAAAATTGTTGAAGGGATAAACCTCTTTTTCCCTTCAATTTTAAATGGGAAAGGAGAACTGGGTGAACAAGTAAAATTTGTCCCGTTAAAAGCTAGGCCCAATTGTGGAAGTGGTCAAATAATTCGAAAAATACTAGAACTTCCTCAGGAGATGGAGATTAAAAAAAACCATCAGGCTATCACCCTCGCCTATATCCAGGCTTTTGTTGGGTGGTTAAAAAATCTTGAGCCCAACGATTTAAGAGCAAGAGACTGGTCCGAAGTAGCTATCCTCTGCCCTCGCAATGAATGGCTGGAAGCTCTCAATAGAGAGTTGAAAGCTTCGGCATTCAGTACTCAAGTTTTATCACGGACTGAACAGGTTCGCACAATTCCAAGCTATGCATGGTTCACTGCCCTCATGCTTGTTATCAGTGAACCTGAGAATGCTTTTGAAATTGCAGGGTTGCTACGTGAGGTCTTTGGTATATCCGATCACGATCTTGTAACTTATTATCAATATTGGAAAAAGAATCCTGGGCGTTTTCCACCAACGGCTCATGCTTTACAAATTCTTCATACTGTAAAACACAATAGCATCGTCGCTGAAAAATTAAATTTATTAACACACGCCCGACAGCATGCGCTGACATTACCATTACATGACGCAGTAACATATCTAGTAGACAAAATCCACTTACGTGAAAGGCTTAGCAAGCTCCCCTTCAGCGATTCAACTGAATCACAAATCCTTATCGACAATTTCATTACTCAATCGGTAATGGCTGAAACAGACCGAATGTCATTATCAGATTGGACCCACTCATTAATTGAGAAAATGAGTGATCAAATCAAAAGTGAACCGGCTAAAGATGGTCATATACAATTACTCTCATGTCATAAAGCTAAAGGATTAGAATGGGATGCCGTTTTACTTCCCTTCTTTTCCCGCCCAATCGGTTTTGCCCTAAAAAACTACCCACAACTCTTTTATTTAAAAGGGGAAAATCGGTCTTTGTTAGCAATCGATAAGCACCACGAACACGAAAGTTATAAAATTCAAGCAGAAAGAGAAAAAGAAAAGGAATTAGACCGTTTACTCTATGTATCAATGACTCGTGCCCGAAAAACACTTGTGCTATTTAACGATGAAGTCTTTTTCTCTTCGAACAAATCTTCCTTTACTGAACGGCTTAAGATTTCCTTTGGTAAAACAAATAATAAAATCTGGACTAATCTACCAAAATCTAATCACCCAGAAACTAGGGGAAAAAGAGCGCCTGCCCCTACCTTTTCCGAAAAAATCAAAGATATTACTACTTCTTTAGACTTGGCACGAAACCACGCTCAGGGGAAATTTAACCGGGTAACCCCTCATAGCTTAGTTAAATCCGTTTCAGCTTTAATTACCGATCGCAATGAACCGGAAATAATATTAGGTCATGAATTTTCTGAAAAATCGTTACTATCTTCAGCTACTGAATATGGAAATTGGTGGCATAAGATGATGGAAATTAACCACTGGGAACAAGATATTGTAAGCTGGAAAAATCATTGTTCCCTAAATGTGAAGTCTACTGTCTGCCCATCATCCGAGAGAGGAAAGAAAGAAATTGATTTGTTTTTTAAATCCGACCTTGTTGAACAATTGTTGGTTTCTAAATATAAGATTTTTACTGAAGCGCCACTTTTATGGAGTCTTGATAATATCACCGTCTATGAAGGTCTTATCGACTTTGTTGCTTATGATCTCAAAAAAGAACAATGGATTATTATTGATTGGAAAACACATCAAATAGCAGGTCCCGAAATGACCACTAAATTGTACGAACAATTTAAACCACAAATTGATGCCTATGCTAGTGCTCTTAGGCATATATATTGTCAACCAGTAAGTGCCTACCTCTATCCAACAGCACTTGGTCAGTTGATAGAAATCAATAAAAGCTGAAATCTATCTAAGGCTAAAAAAGACCTTTTCAGATCCTGAATAAATTTAAATTCACCCCATGAATACAGTTTTATACTTAAATGCTTACCTTCGATGCATGTCTGGGTTTATTATCATATTCTTGCAGATTTTTATACTTGGTGGGTGTTCCCAAATCGATGAATCCGTATCACCACCCAATACTTTTGTCTTCGGTAGAGGCAGTGATGCACAAAAACTCGACCCAGCGGATATTGATGATGGGGAATCGGTCAATACTCTCGCCCAGATATGTGAAGGTCTTGTTCGCTTTAAAAGCGGCACTCTTGATATTCAGCCTTGGTTAGCTCGATCCTATACGATCTCAAAGGATGGGCTAACCTACACCTTTGAATTACGTGAGGGAGTTAGATTTCATGACGGGACACCTCTCAATGCAGAAACCGCACTTTTCACTTTCAAGCGACAATTGGATAATAGTCATCCGGCTCATTTTTCAAAAGCCAGTTTCCAGTATTGGAAAAATCTATTTCAAGAAATTAAGACTGTACGTGCAATAGGTCCCATGAGCCTCGAATTTAAACTCAGTGAACCCAATGCTTCCATTCTTTATTCTCTTGCGACATTCCCCGCCTGGCTCATAAGCCCTATGGCCTTTGAGTCCCATGGAGAAGCAATTGTACGTCGACCAATAGGGACCGGCCCCTACCGTTTCTTAGACTGGAAACCTAACCAGGCGATAATCCTTGAGAAAAATCAGGATTATTGGGGTTCAGAAGCAGGGTTTGAACGTCTTATTATGCGCACTATTCCCGATAATACGTTACGTCTCTTAGAACTTAAAGCGGGAAAGATTCATGCACTTGACGGATTACAACCCGCAGAGTTAACGGAATTGGATGACAATAGGAAGTTTACTATCCACACTCAACCCGGAATGAATATAGGGTATCTGGCTTTCAGTAGTTACGCCAAACGTCTTCGCTCTCCAGCTATTAGACATGCGATCGCTATGGCAATTGATCGTAAGGCAATTGTAGATCTCGCGCTTGATGGTTTCGCGAAAGTCGCTGAATATCCAATCCCACCAGGGTTTCTTGGGGAACCTATTAATAGCCGACCTCCCATTATTCACGATCCGGAAGCTGCACGTAAAATCTTGAATAAATATCCGAAGTTACTTGAACAACCTATCGAGCTTCATACTTTTACTGCACCACGCCCTTATTTCCCAGATCCTTTGATAATCGCTTCTCTGATTCGCAGTGACCTCGAAAACGTAAACTTAAAGGTCGAGATTATCTCACGAGATTTTAAAAGCCATCTTATCACGGCACGACAGGGAAACTTCGAACTCGCGCTCCTCGGTTGGTCTGGAGATAATGGTGATCCTGACAACTTTCTTGCAACATTTTTCGCCAGCTGGGCTGCAGTGGCAGGTTCAGCGACAAATATATCTTTTTATAAAAACAAGGACATGGATAATTTACTTATTACCGGCCGTCAACAGACAGATTTAAAGCAACGACAGAAAACCTATAGACAAGCACTAATGATCTGGGCTCGAGATCTTCCACTTATTCCCCTTATTCATACTAAGCAAATCGTTGTCACACGATCTGAGGTAACAGGGTTTCAACTTCAAAAAACAGCTAATTTGTTTTTTGGTCCCATCAGTTGGCAATCACTTTAAGAATTAAAATTTAATTAGGCTGCAGTTTTACCTTCCTAACCCTTATCATGATTGTAGCTAATGTACATAAGTTTAAAGTTTTTTTAATCGAATGCTTGCATAAAGGGATAATGTTAATACTCGTTTTTGTTATTGCGAGTGTGGTCATTTTTACTGCTGTTAATCTTATCCCTGGAGATCCAGTCTCCCTCCGCCTAAAAAACCCTGATCCTACAAGGGTGGCTGCAATACGAACAGAATTAGGACTGAACAAACCTTTACCTCATCAATACTTTTATTATGTTATAAGTTTTGTACAGGGCAACTGGGGCAAAAGCTTAATTACTGGACAAAAAGTTCGAGAAGAGATCTCTACGTATTTTCCCGCTACTATAGAATTAGCACTCATCGCTTTATTTCTAGGTGTTATTTTGGGCCTTGGCGTAACATTAAGTACCCAATGCTTTAAGTCAACTTTATGGCGCAATACTGCGTTCAGCTTAGGAGCATTAGGCCTCACAGTGCCTATTTTCTGGTTGGGCTTTATGTTCATAGTTATTGGGAGTTTGTGGTTAGGCTGGTTCCCCAGTGGAGGGCGTTTTGATTTTACTCTTCCAGTTCCCCAGGGTAGTGGATTTTTAATTTTTGATTCCCTGGCTGCTGGACGTTTGGATTTGTTATGTGTCACTTACCAGTATCTCGCCTTGCCAGTATTTTGTCTTTCACTTTACCCAGCGGCATTGGTTTGTAATGTTCTAAAAACACGTTTTGCTGATCCACGCTTGGACACCTTAATTCGTGCTCTAAGGGCCAAAGGGCTTAGTGAATCGCGTATTTGGCTTATTCATATTCTTCGGCTACTTAGTGCTCCAGTGATCACTGTCATCGGTACTAATTTCGGTACCCTTCTTTGTGGAGCAGTACTCACAGAATCTGTGTTTTCCTGGCCTGGCATGGGCCGTTACCTAATAGAAGCGGTGTTGAACCGTGACCTCTTTGTCATCGAGAATGGCCTGCTTTTAATTATCATATTAGCTTTTTTGATTATCAGCACTGCAGATTTACTAGCATTTCGTTTGAATCCAACGATGAAGAGCCTTTCCGATTAAAAAAGCATGAGTCGTTTAACTACAATTTTTGAATACGCATCATGGGGTGCTCTGTGCTTATCGCTTACAGGTTTACTCTACACCCCTTATAATCCAATGGAGCAAGATTTTAGAAGCCTGGCTTTTTCTAGTGCCAGCTCTGCTCACTGGTTCGGAATCGATGGACTAGGTCGCGACTTCGGCAGTCGTCTTTGGCGTGGTTCAGGTAATACCATTGCTATGGCATTAATGGCTTTGTCTTTAAACTTTATTATCGGATTGGTTCTTCTCTCCATTGAACAGCGAGGCCCTCGAGTATTACAGCGCATTATTCTACTAGGAATTGGGGTTTGGGTAGCAGTCCCTGTGCTCCTTATTGGCCTCGTAATCATGGTCTTTCTTAAACCTTCCGTTGTAACACTCATTATTGCTGTTTCACTAGGAAACGTGCCTTTAGTTTTTCGACAACTACGTATTCTTTGGATCGAGCAACGTAATGCGCTCTATGTTCTGGCCACTGAAACCTTAGGGGCTGGGCGACGGCATCTTTTGTTATATACATTATGGCCCAATCTGAGACCAGACCTTATGGGTCTTGCCAAACTCATCTTAGCTATCAGCATTCTTGAACTAAGTGGATTAGCTTTTCTTGGTCTTATTGGAGATCCAGATTTTCCAGAACTTGGCGCTATTCTCAAGCAAAATCAGTCTTATCTTTTTCGTAACCCAATGCTTGTTGCCTGGCCTGGATTAATTCTCAGTACCCTTCTTTTCCTAGTACATTTATCCAAATCGCGATCGTATTAATTAATCTAACCTGATGTACTAGATAAAAATCAGTTTAAACTTTGCCTGAATATCTCTTTTCCACTCAATCTTTACGTACAGGGAGTGACATTAATCATTTTCAAGTAATTCTATTTCGTACCCGTCAGGATCGTCGACAAAAGCCATTTTTAATCCTGAGGGAAATTGCTCACGCCAGCCGTCAGGCCAGATATCAATTCCTGCCTTCTCCAATTTATCACAGTAAGCAATCAGATCTGGAACTCCGAGTGCAAAATGCATCAGGTCATCAGGAACTTTTACCACATAATTAGGAGAATAAGTTAATTCCAAAGTATGGGCATTCCCGGGAAGTTCCAGATGTACGATTTGATTACCAGCGGGTGATTTCTCAGATCGACTTTTCACTTGAAACTCAAAATTATCACAATAAAATTTAATTGATTTTTCCAAATCACTTACTCGAACCCGAGTGTGTAAAAATAATGTCATAAGTTAAACCTTTCTTTTATTATAATCATAAATTATGCACTGGCATTTATAGAAATTAAGTCCAGTCTTTAAAAGCAACAAAAAAATTAAATGGTGAATGATAATTTCAAGTATACTAACTCTAAATCACTTCTTTTCCGTCAGCTGTCTTGGAATGATATTGATCCGATCTACTTACAACAACTTATCCTTCTAGCCAAAGAGGAAGATTTTGAGGGTTCAGGATTAGCGACATTACCAAAAGTGGTTGGTGATGTATCGACTAATAGCCTTAATTTGAACGATAATCTTGAAAGTGAAGCATCAATCGTAGCTAATTCGGAATTAATTATAGCTGGTCTACCTCTTGTCCCTATCGTTCTTAATACTTATGGTGATGGTTGCATCTTTAATCAGAGAGTTAGAGAAGGGTCTCGAGTTGCTAAAAATGAAATTCTCGCTTCTATAACTGGTCCTGCCAATACGATACTCCAGGCTGAACGGGTGTTATTAAATTTTATTCAACACCTATCCGGAATTGCCACACTCACTTCAGACTTTGTTGCAGCTCTTGGAAACAGTAAAACACGACTCTTGGATACAAGAAAAACAACACCTGGTTTTCGAGTCCTAGAAAAATATGCCGTCGCGCGTGGTGGAGCATGGAACCATCGGATGGGACTTTTCCATTGGATTTTACTTAAAGACAACCATTTGGCCGTCTCCGGAGTAAATGCTGGTCATGCATTAACGGAGTTGATATCCCGAGTACGTAAAAATTCCAAAAATCTAATAATCGAAGTTGAAGTCGATAACCTTGAACAAATCGATCCAGTATTAGAAGCGGGAACAGATATAATTCTATTTGATAATTTCAGTGTTACCGAACTGGATGAAGCTGTTAAAATAGTTGGTGACCGTGCTATTAAAGAAGCGAGTGGTGGTATTTTTTTTGAAAAGTTACCTCAAATCTCCAATCTAGGACTCGATTTTATTTCCCTTGGAGCTTTAACCTATCAAAGTACATGGATGGATATTAGTTTGGATTGGAAGCTGATTTAAGATTGCCGAGGACAGGTTTTACTTAAATAATTTAACCTAATTGCTTGTATTAGTATTAATCAGTTTCCCCTTAGGAAGTAAAATATTCCTAGTTTTAGCATATGGATGATCTTGATGTCATTATTCTTAATTCCCTGCTTGTCTCACGGGATAAGTATATTTCTGGTAATTTTCTTGCAAAAAAAGTGGGGATTTCTCGAGTAGGCATTTGGGCCCGACTAGAAAAACTTCGAGAACAAGGGTTTACCTTTGATGCAGTACGTCACCTCGGTTATCGTATTAGCCAAGAACCCGATGAGTTAAATGCTTCTCTCATACGTGCTTACCTTAGTTTAGAAAATTCTTCTGTAAAAATTGTTTTTTTTCCTGAAATTGACAGTACTAATTCCGAAGCTGAACGACAGTTGGCTGATGGAAGAGAAGTACCATTTATCATAATATCTTCTAAACAACAAATGGGCCGCGGTCGATTAGGTCGAAAATGGCATAGCCCAGAAGAAGGTAATATTTATATGAGTTATGTCTTTCGCCCACAACTCCCACCGGCACGAATGCAGCCTTTTACATTGTGGATGGGCCTTAACATTTGTGAATTGTTAAATAGGTTCTGTGATTTGCCAGTTAAATTAAAATGGCCAAATGATTTAGTCCTTAATAATAAAAAAGTTGCAGGTATGTTAACTGAAGCTAGAGTTGACTCCGACCAGATGCTTGATCTTGTTTTCGGACTCGGTTTGAATGTGAATAGCGACTGTAAACAATGGCCTTCTGAAATAGCGCCCAACGCTACCTCACTCGCTTCAGAAATCGGAAATTTCCTGCCGATCAACAATTTTGCGGCAAACCTTATTATTGTAGGAGTGAAGGCGTATCAACAGTTTAGTGCTGGTAATTATAATACAGATTTTTTCAAACTTTGGGATCGTTATAATGCATTAAAATTAAAATCTGTAACTGTTAAGACTCAGGTTTCATCTTTAAGTGGGAAGGTAGAAGGGATTGATGATGAGGGTTCATTACTTTTAAAAGATGCCCTTGATAAAAAACATGTCCTGCGAGTAGGTGAAGTTAGTTTAGGCAACTCCGAAATACTATCTAGTATATCCACATGAAGATTTTTTCTATCGATATAGGTAATACTACCACCCGATTTGGACTAATTGTTGAGGATCAGACAAAATACACAGCAAATGTTTTAACTCATTCTCTCCAAGAAATGGATAATGGGTTGTCGACTGCATTAAAAGATGTTTATTTGCGTAAGGATTCACTTGATGGTATTGCTTTTAGTTCTGTCGTTCCAGCCGCCACTAAATGGGTGGAAGACATACTATCAATGACTAAATTTTCTGTCCCTTTCTTTCATCTAACTTGTGAAAATTGTCCAATTCCTATTAATTACCCGAATCCACAAGAAATCGGACAAGATAGATTAGCCAATGCCATTGGTGCCAGGATACTTTACGGCATACCTACAGTTGTTATCGATATGGGAACAACAGTAAATTTCGATATTGTTACAAAAAATGGTTACGAAGGAGGGATCATCGCCCCAGGATTGGAAGTTATTACTCGCTATCTTCATGAACAAACGGCATTGCTACCTCAACTCAATCCCAAAGAATTAATCGTTTCCACCGGAATGGGAAAAACCACTATTGAAGCAATGAAAATAGGCTGCGTTGTAGGCTTTGATGGTATGATTCGATCACTATTGGATTGTGTGCGAGCTGAAATAAATCAACTTGGGTATTCGGAACCTACAATCATTGCAACGGGAGGAAGTACAGGGATTCTACCACAAAAGTGGCTTGAAGATATTGAATTTAATCCTGACATCACCCTACAAGGTCTCGCCGCAGCTTTTATTCAATGCAAAAAAGGTTGAAAGGCATTCTAAGCTCTGTGTCTCTTATTCGTTAATTCATGTATTAATAAATATTTTTAATCATTTTATATTAATTATGCTCAAACAAGAACATAGTATCGAAGTAAATAACCTAACAAAATATTATGGCCCGGTAATGGCTATTCATAAAGTCTCTTTCAATGTTGGAAAAGGAGAAATTGTAGGTTTTCTTGGTCCAAATGGCGCGGGGAAAAGTACTACCATGCGAATCCTCAGTGGGCTGATTACTGCGAAATCAGGATCCGCAAAAATATGTGGTATTCCCATTGCCAGCAGTCCCGATGAAATAAAAAAACACATTGGGTATATGGCAGAAAACAATCCACTTCCCGAAGACATGCGGGTCGTCGAGTACTTATATTATCGAGGTTGGCTTAAAGAAATTCCACGTAACCAGTTAAAAGCTCGTGTCGAAGAAACACTTGATTTATGTGATTTAAATCGAACGGCGCGACGAAAAGTCATTGCTAACCTTTCGAAAGGGTATCGACAACGCGTTGGTATTGCTGATGCAATTCTATCTGAACCAGAAGTTATTATCATGGATGAACCCACAATCGGTCTCGATCCTCACCAGGTTTTAATGATTCGTGACCTCATAAAAAATTTGCGAGGCAAAATGACGGTTATAATATCAAGCCATATACTTTCAGAAGTGGAATTATATTGTGATCGAGTAATCATTATTAACCAAGGCCACATTGTGGCTTGTGGAACATCAGAGAGTTTATGCAAAGAATTTATCAAAAAAACAACCTATACTCTAAACTTGAAGGGAAATACATCTGATCTTGATTCACTGTTAAAGGGAGTTGACCCAGAGCTTGAGATCAGCTCATCGCTTCCCGATATAAATAAAGATTATTACGATCTTGAGCTAACAACACCCAATACGTATGATTTGTGTGAGAAGATTTTAACACGATTGTATGAACATCCGAAATTCCGAGTGCGCGAGATCAGACGAAAGGTACCCCACCTTGAAGATATATTTCTTGCAGCTACACGACGCAGTTGGAACGAAGATATTCCATTACCAATCACGAAAATTGATAGTCGAAAAAAGAATAATCAAAAAACTGTCGTAGTTGAATGAGCCACTTTATTTGTTTATTAAAACATGAGTTGAGAGTACTATTTATTGCTCCGTCAACTTACGTTACTAGCGTCATCTTTCTCCTTCTAATGGGATTCATTTATATACTCATCCTAGCCGATTTTACTTTACACCCCCACAACAATCTTCCCACTGAATACTTTTTCCAACTCTATTGGATTCCTGTTTTTTTTATTGTCCCACTCTTGACGATGAAGAGTATAGCTGAAGAACGAAGAATTGGCACTTTAGAGACCCTCATGACTACTCCAGTTACGGTTTTGGAGATTGTTTTTAGCAAATTTTTCGCCGCTTATTTATTCTATTGTTTATTATGGATGCTAACTCTAACTTTTCCTCTTCTTGTGACTCTGACAATTGGATCTTCGGCGATGACAGTGAAGCTTCTAGATCCAGCAACCTTATTAGGAGGGTATACATTTATAGCAATTAGCGGGTTGTTATTTATTTCGATAGGAATATTTTCAAGCAGTCTGACACGTAGTCAATTGGTCGCAGGAATGTTATGCTTTAGTATTCTTTTTATTATTATATTGGGTGTACCCGCGCTTAGAACCCAAAGTATTGGGTGGCTGGAATGGATGGTAGGGGCACTGGAATATTTTAACAATTTTAACCACCTTGAAGATTTCAGTCGTGGTGTAATTGACACCAGACATATTGTGTTTTACTTTAGCTACTCAACGCTGGTTCTCGGAATATCCGTGCTTATCACTGAATCAAAAGTTTAACCCCATTTTTCTAATGGCCGTTGTTGAAGATTTTAAATATGTTAACTGGATAAAGAGAATTAACCAATTGGTACAAATTCTTCTCTGTATCAGTTTTATCATTGGTTTAAATTATTTCGCCAAAAATCTTTACTGGCGTTCTGATCTCACCCGTGACCATATTTATTCTTTATCACCAGAATCATTAGCTTATATTCGTCAAATAGAAAAACCAATTAAGATTATCGTTACTCTTTCTCCTGACGCCATTGAGGGTGAAATGGAACAGGTTTTTAAACATGTGAGAAATTTGCTTAAAGAATACGAATACGCGGGCCATATAGGTGGTAAGAAAAAAATTGAAATTGAAGTAGTCGACGTCCTTAAAGAAAGGAAACGAGCCGACTACCTTGCCCGCACCTATGGAATAGATCAAGAAGATGTAGTACTAGTGGTATGTGAAGATCGTCAACACCGACTCATTTACTCCGATATTATCGAAATGGAAAATGGTCAGGTGTCTGCTTTTAAAGGTGAGCGTGCCTTTACCTCAGCGTTGATAGATGTATCTAATACAGAGCAGCAAAAAATATACTTTATCTCTGGGTATGGCGAAATGCATCTAGATAGTGTCGATCCTTTACGCGGATTATCAAATGTTGCTGAAAAACTTAAGTGGGGAAATATCTCACTTGAGACTTTAAATATTACAATCGCGAGCGAAATCCCTGAGGATGCCGATCTCTTGATCTTAGCTTCTCCACAAGGCCCATACCGCCCCCAAGATGTAGAGAAATTGCGTAATTATCTTACCGATCGGGCCGGAAAACTCATTGTTTTAATTGAACCGGCAATTGAGCATGGCTTAAGTGATTTGTTTTATGAATGGGGGATAATCTCAGATGACATGGTGGTGCTTGATATGGGGAAAGATTTTCAAGCCGCAAGTGGCGATCTTCTCATTCGTCGGTTTGCTGGACACCCTATTACTGCTATCCTACGTAATAACCCTATACCTGTAATTGCGGGCTTAAGTCGGCCTGTAAGGCCCAATCTTGAACGCCCAACAGATGACAGGCTTATCATAACCCCACTCATAAGTAGTTCTCCTGAAAGTTGGGCCGAACGCTCTTATCATGACAGTCAGGACCTTAAATATAATCCCGAGGTGGACTTGAAAGGGCAGGTAAGTCTGGCTGCTATATCAGAAAGGAAAGTTTCCTCAAGTTTAGGGATAGATGTTAAAGGTGGCCGACTTATTGTATTTGGTAATACTGACATTATTTCCAATCATCGTATTGGATCAATAGGAAATATTATGCTTATCCTTAATACGATCAACTGGTGCCTAGATCGTGAACAATTACTCGCTATTCAACCCAGACCAGTTGAAAAGTTCCATCTACTGCTCAGCAGACAAGAATTAACTCAACTCAGCCTCGTACTTTTGAGTTTACCGGGTGCAGTCGCCATTTGTGGAATAATGATTTACTACATTCGGAAAAATTAATTTATTCCCTGCTCAGTTAACTAAAGTCTTATTTCCTCTATGCGATATAAATTTACGATATTACTAATTATTATTAATCTCAGCTTATTCAGCTTGATATTTTATGTTGATAAGAAAGCTGCCACGATTGGTGCATTTGAACGTGCTAAGCGATTAGTATTTCCACCTGGATTTGTAGAAGATAGTGATCGCCTCGAGATTGAAGGTCAAAAGCTGACACATAATTGGGTCTTGTTACGTAAAATGGAGCAATGGATGCTCGATAGGCCCATAAACTGGCCCGCAAATATTTATGCTGTAACACGGATGCTAAATCAACTCAAATTTCTTGAATGGGAGACTCGTTTTTCTGTTAGTGAAATTAAAAAAACGGGGCGAAGCCTAGCAGATTATGGTTTGGAGGAACCCAAACTTACACTTTCACTGAGCCACAGTGGCAAAGAAAAAACCCTTAAAATTGGTGAATCAACAGAAATAGGTAACCGCCTCTATATTCTTTCACCTGAGGAAGAAGAAATTTATGTTGTAACCCGCGAGTTACTTCAAAGTATCTCAGTCGACCTTCAAGATCTGCGCAACCAGAATATTTTCGATATTCCTCTCTTTGAAGTACGTTCAATAAGTATTCAGATTACAAATCCAAGTAATCTTAAGGTACGTCTCGCACGTAATGACAAAAATTGGGTTTTTGAATCGCCCATCCAAACGGAAGCTGATTCTCAACGCGTCATGAATACGATTAACCGCCTGACCAGACTAAAGGTAATTAATTTTCAAGGAACTGGTCGTGCACAGGAGATTTTAGCTAATCCTTCCTTTCGTATAACACTTGAAGGTAATAACCGAAGACAGACAGTTCTCGTTGGTGAAGAACTGACAGAAAATGGGCAAAAGAGTTATCAGGCAAGAATGGAATCCAATCCGACGGTTTTTACTCTTGCTGCTGCACCTATTCATAACCTACGTGATGTACAAGAAAGTCTAAGGGATAAAAGTTTTGTCGATATAAACCCTTCTGAACTCACTTCTATTGAAATTGTGATGTCTAATGCTTCCGTTGAACTACAAAAATTAGAAACCGGAATATGGCAGGTCCTACAGTCAAATAATACTGGAGATTTTTCAACTTGGACAGCGGATCCTCAATTACTCAACGAAGTAATTAGCGCACTTCATGAAATGGAAGCCGTTCAATTCATTAGTGATGCGCCATCCGTTGCGGATCTTGAAAAATATGGGTTTAATAACCCCCAACGCCAAGTCATACTTCAAACTCAAAATAAATCGACTCTTCTTATAGGAGACCTAGATCCTAAATCAAGATTACTGTTTGCAAAGATGATTGATTCCCCCACTATATATAAGATAAAAAAGGACATCCTCCATCTACTTAAAACACGAGCATTATATTATCGATTGAGGGTAATTGAAGAGCTGCCTCAAGGAGCACGTGTACAAAGGATCTCCCTTACTGATTCAGTAAGTGGAACCGTAATTTTTGATAAAAAAATCGATCCCTCTAGTGAATCTTGGTCTAAGGTGCTTAAAGAATACCCAGAGAAAAAAAAGAAAGCTATTTTAGGGCTAACAGATACAATGAGGAAATTTGAAGTAAAAGAATATATACGTAACACTTTCAGTAGTCGATTTAAACTTGGAGATAAAGAGTTTTCATGGAGATATCATTTAAATACCGAAATTCATTTACCGGGCGGCAATGAAGATAGAATACAAAACCGCACTTTTTCTTTTAGTGAACGACTAGGTGGAACAACCCAAATCGGGGGATCCCCCGATTCCAATGTGATTTTTACTATTAAACAAAACCTGATCGATTCACTATTTGAATTGACCTTTGACCACACCCCCCCCGCATGGTAAAGGTCTAGCCAAGGAGCCTCTTCCTCCTTTGATTGATCAGGATGAAAATGAAACTATTCCTCTAGAATCACCTGATTCATCTATCATTATTTCTCCACACCCAATCTTGAAGGAACAAAAACAATAACTGGTATTTATTGATTTTAACCAGTTGAAAATGATAGGCGAAAAAGCCGAATTCAGAATGAAGGATAGACTAACAGGGATTTGCAGAGTCTGTCAGCTTTGTATTACGTATTTTCTAATCACCGTTGCTCTCATTCAATCTGCCATTCTTATTTTATCACGTTTTAATCATGAGTTACCTGTTCCGCGTTTTCTTTTTAACAAAATTGAAAATGAATTGGCGGAAATTGGTCTTTACCCAAAAACTGGTGAGTTCTATGTCGACTTCACAGGTAAAGTCTTTGTTCGCAATTTAAAATTAGCACTGATCGAAAATGGGGAACTTTTAGTCAACAGCGAAGCTGCTCATTTCAGTTTTCAATTACCTTCGCTTATGCTTGGTCGACTTCATATTAATATGTTAAGGCTAAGTCATACTACCTTATATTTACCAGCACTATATTCAGCCAGTGGTGTAAATGAGCCTGTAATTAAGAAGCTGAACTGCACTCTAGAACTGGATGGATTTAATTGGCAAATAAAACAATTAATTTGTCATCTAAATAATCTTCAAATGGAAGTAAAAGGTGGCGGGAACCAATCATCAAAAAGATGGTTTTTAACTGAACCTTTGCCGTTAATTGAAGAACATCGTGCTCTACCTGAGTCAATTATGGACCGTTATTATTTAGTATGTAGCAGAATCATAATGCTAAACCCTATTTTCAGGAAATTTAAAGATCCTACTTTAAGTATTACTTTGCAAAAGGATCCCAAAGGTATACCTAGAGCTGATATTGAATTTATGGCGCTCAATGCCAACTTTAATAATATTATTCAGCTGGGACGAAATCGGTTAAAAGTAGCTGAAGTTGGTTACTTCAAATTGGATCCTCTTGGACTTGTAACCGTTGAAACAGATTCAATTTCTTGGTTAAATGTGGGGCAAGCAGAGAATGTAAAGGCGAGGTTTAATATAAATTCACTTCATCCCCTTCAAATTAAAATTCCTAAAGAAATACTTCTGGTCGCTGATAGAATTTGGAGTGATGATTTTCTTACTGAAAACTTTACAGCTGATATTCTTACTCAACAATTTCCTCTAGTTAGTGGTAATGTTCTTACATATCTGGATGGAGCCCCATTAAAGGCCAATGGAACTGTTGATTTAGAAAATAAAGCTTCAAGCCTGAATATCGTTTCTTGGGTTAAAATAGAAAACCTAATCCAACACCCTCTGTTGGATAAATCATCATTATTAAAAAATCTATCCTTTAATGAGCCTCCTCGTATTGAGATAAACGCTGTAATAGATAAAGGGTTTAACCTCGATTATCTTGATTATACTCTGGATGCTTCCCAGTTCACTATAGAAGACATAGCAATTGATCGAATAATCGCTAATGGATCATTTTCCCCCCCTCACCTTTTCGTCGACAATGCTGTTATTGAAAAAAACGGATATCGAATCTCTGGTTCCTATAAACAAAATCTTATCGAAAGTGATTTTCGGTTTCTCCTCAATGGGACCATCCTGCCTTGCGATTTTAACAACGTGATGCGGCCTTGGTGGGCCGAGCTATGGAGTAAATACAAATTTCACGAAAATTTTATTACCGCAGATATTGATGTTCACGGATATTGGAATGATAAATTGAAGCGTCAGTTTTACGGTGAGTTAAAGGCTAAAAATTTTGAATATAAAGGGCTTCTATTGCAAACCGGTAGCGCCAATGTCTGGGGTTACCCCGGCTACTTGCGAGTTTTTAATATAAAGTCTCAGCGAAGTGAAGGTTACGCTTCAGGTTTCATAGATATGTTTTTTGCCCTCGACCCCTTAAAAACAAGAACATATCATTTCGATATTGAAACACGCTTTACGATGCCTGAACTGAGTCCCATACTTGGAAAAGATGTTTCGAAGATCATGGATAATTTCAATTTTACCTCGGCACCGAACATACATTATGTCGGTATGCGGCACATCCAGGGTAAAGACGAACATCTTAATCGTGACATCACTTTCGAAGCTGTAGTGGACAAACCTTATACTTTTTATGAATACCCTTTTGATTATCTATCACTCCATGGTCATCTTACCGGTGATTCTCTCGATATTAACACCATTGATTTCGAAATCGGAGGTGGTAAAGGCTCTGGAAATATGCATTTTCAGACAACAAACCATGGGCCGAGAATTAAATTTGGTCTCCTCCTTAAAGAGGCATTATATTCGCCTCTACTTGAAATAATTGGTTATAAAAACAAACATCTAAAGCCTCCGGAGGAAGGGAATAAAAATTACCTCAGTGATTTGGTCGAGGGCAAACTTGACATCTATCTTAACGCAATTGGCATTCCAGGAGATCTATTAAGTTTTGAAGGTAAAGGTTGGTTCAATATAACTAAAGCAGAACTGGGGAAATTTAAAATTGTTGGACTTCTCTCCCGTCTCTTTGGGAGTACCATTTTAGGATTTACACCCCTTAACCTTGAAACAGCCACAGGTGATTTTATCTTAGATCGAAAAAAAATTCATTTTCCAAAAATTACCTTTACCGGCCCTTATAGTATTGTCCGTGCTGACGGGAATATTATCCTACCAAATAAAGATCTCGATTTCCGTGCTTTTGTTTCTTATCTCGAAAATAAAGAAAACCCTTTTATTAATATAATTGGTATACCTTTTTTCCCTCTCGGCCAGGCTCTTCAATTACGGTTACGAGGTACACTAGGAGAACCTCAATGGCGATTTGCACTTGACCCACGAAAATCGATTGAAGGGAACATACCGTCTTTAAAGCCTGACAAGGCAGAATAGGCTCAATTATAGAGTTGTGTATTTATAAACCTTCTCGATCTTGGTAGTCAACTAATGGTTTTCAGTTCATCTTCCAATTTTATATAGCTCTCACATAAATTTTTATGTAAATTAAGTGATTGCCTCAAAAGGCTAAATCCTTTCTAATCCTTAGTTCTTTAAACCTATCCAACGATCAATTTGAACAAAAAATAAACCTTGGACTTTAAATTAATAAAGCAAATTGTAGAATTAATGAAAAGATCCGGTCTCACTGAATTTGAGGTCGAAGAAGAAGGCCTAAAAATTCGTATTTGCCGAAAGAATGGGGTCGATACTCCTCAGATCTTTACTACAGCTACCTCTCCACCTTATCCTGTTATCTCATCTGAATTAGGGCAGAAAGAGATTGTCACTCAGAACGAACAAAAGGGGGCAGAAACTCAAGAAGATAAAAATATTATTTTTATAGATTCACCGATGGTGGGGACTTTTTATCGTTCACCTACCCCCGATAGTCCCCCTTTTATCGAAGTAGGAGCTGAAGTGAATACTGAAACAATAGTGTGTATTGTTGAAGCGATGAAGGTAATGAATGAAATTCAAGCAGAGGTTAAAGGTAAAGTTATTGAAATACTCGTGGAAAATGGTGCGACAGTTGATTACGGACAACCAATTTTTAAACTAAAAAAAGCCTGAGTATTAAATCATGTTTGAAAAAATTCTCATCGCTAATCGCGGCGAGATTGCACTGCGAATTATTCGCACGTGCAAAGAGCTCGGTATTAAAACAGTCGCTGTTTATTCTGAAGCTGATGAACAGTCTTTACATGTGCAACTTGCAGATGGAGCCATTTGCATCGGACCAGCTCAAAGTTCGGAAAGTTATCTTAAGCCTGACCGTATAATCAGTGCGGCAGAAATTGCCGATGTGGATGCTATTCACCCTGGTTATGGTTTCCTTGCAGAAAAAGCAGAATTTGCAGAACAATGTGAAAGTTGTAATATTAATTTTATCGGCCCCCCATCTGATGTAATAAGTAAGATGGGTGATAAATCTATAGCGCGCGAAACTATTAGGAAATCTCGCATACCAGTAATCCCTGGAAGTGAAGGCACTCTTGAATCTAGGTCAGAGGCCCTTAAAATTGCCCAAAAAATTGGTTTCCCTGTAATAATTAAAGCTGTAGCTGGTGGTGGCGGCAAAGGTATGCGCTTAGCGCGTAATGCAATGACATTCTCCAAAGAATTTGATACCGCACAGTTAGAAGCTGAGAAAGCCTTTGGTGATAATTCTGTTTACGTTGAAAAGTATATAACTAATCCAAGGCATATTGAGTTTCAGATCATTGCCGACAAGCAAGGAAAAACCTTACATCTAGGAGAACGTGATTGCTCGGTTCAACGAAGATATCAAAAACTAATAGAGGAAGCACCTTCCCCATTTCTCACACCAGATCTACGTAAAAAGATGGGCCGTTATGCCATCCGTGCAGCAGAGGCCTGTAACTACGTAAACGCAGGAACTATCGAATTTCTTGTCGATAAAGACGGTAATTATTATTTTATCGAAATGAATACCCGCATACAAGTTGAACATGGGGTTACGGAAGAAGTAACAGGAATAGATTTAATTAAGGAACAAATACTAATTGCCGCAGGTGAATCGCTGAAGTTTGATCAACGGGACATAAAAATTAATCAACATGCTATCGAAACCAGAATCTGTGCAGAAGATCCAGATCGCAATTTTTCCCCCAGCCCAGGTGAAATCACCCTTTATTACCAACCTGGTGGTCAAGGCGTACGAGTTGACACACATATATATGGCGGTTATTATATTCCAACTCATTATGATAGTATGATTGGGAAACTTATTACCACGGGGAAAACACGCGATCTAGCTCTGGATCGAATGCATCGCGCACTTGGCGAATATATTATTCGTGGTGTAAAAACTACCATTCCTTTTAATATGGCAGTAGTGAATGATCCCATATTTCGTCGAGTTGGTGCAACTACCAATTTTATCGATGAGTTTCTCAACGGTAAACCTAAAAACTTTTTTAACAATAAACCCATTAGGACCCATGAGTAAGAAAAAATCAAATAAAAGGGATGATTCAGACAAAGCTGTAAAGATTCGTGATATTCCCACCATTAATGAAGAGTCATCCTCAATGGGTGAAATCAAAATTAACCATACAGTGATCGCAAGTATCGTAAAACTTGCTGCTCTTGAAGTTCCTGGTGTCGTCATGGTTGCTGGTGGCTTCGTTGATGAACTTGCGGGTATGTTTTCAAAAAAAAGATTCGGGCACTGGGATTCGAGTCGAAGAAAATGAGAATGGTCACTACGAAATCATGATCCGAGTCATCCTTTCCTTTGGAATTGAGCTTGCAAGAACCGCTTACGAAATCCAAACCTCAGTGCGCGACCAAGTTAGTAAAATGACAAATAAAGATGTCGCTAAAGTTGATGTTATTATTGATGGGGTGAAGACACACGAATCAACCACAGAAGAAGATAAAAATAATTGGGTTGAACCTGAACATACTGACTAATAAAAATCTGGATAAATACCTTTGGAATACATCACTAGAGTCCTTGATTCGCTGCCAAATATCCCTTATCCTTGGGCTGGAGCGGGCGTTTTCCTCTTGCTTCTTATTTTCTGGTTCTTAAGAAAACGACAACCCCGTTCATTCACTGCTTTTATAAGTAATTCTGGCCAAATAATGATTACGCGATCAGCTATTAGTGAATTGGCTCAGAGAATATGTGATCAAACCGATTCGGTTGGAAAATGTTCAACCCAGGTAAAAACCCAGGGTGGGATATTGAAAATTGAAGTTCGAATTCAAATGGTGACTGGTTCCATACTTGGTGATGTAACTTCAGATCTACAAAACAGACTCAACCATGCTTTAGGTGAAATTCTGGGAATTGAAAATTTGGGAGAAATTAACGTGATTGTTACCGGGTTTATTGGTAATCATGAATCTTCACCTCTACCGTCAAGCACTGAATCAGTCGAAAGTGATTATTCACAGGATTTTTCAGACCTCGATACTAAATCAGTCAATTAATATTTACTCCCTTAAAGAAGATGCGCCTCTCTTTCTTCATTAAGAATAATCTTATAGTTTTTTCACTATACAAAGAGTATCCAAGGAGTATCTTTATTTAAGTTATGTTGCCGCAGATTCGCAGAATGTGACTGACTATATTGACCATTATGTCCTATGATCCAAAACATGCACGGTTTTATGGTATCCTTGATACCACATATGTAAAAACCAATCAATGGGTTAAAAAATGTCAGGCACTACTTGATGGTGGAGCAGACATTGTACAACTACGTGCTAAAAAAGAATCCCATGATGAACGCGTTAAACTTCTTGAAAAGATTCTCCCTCTTTTTAATAAAAAATTGGAAAGACTAATCATTAATGACGATCTTGAACTTACCCTGAAATACCCAAAGTTGGGTTTACATATTGGTCAGGATGACACACCTCCTTCAGAAGCACGAAGTCGAATGGGTCCTGATCGACTCCTTGGGCTATCTTCACACTCCTTAGAGCAAGCTGAAGAGGCAATAGCCCACGGTCAAATTCTTAACTACTTTTGTATTGGGCCTGTTTTTGCAACAATGACTAAAGCTGATTATACTCCTGTTGGATTGAACCTTCTACGGGCAGTCTCACAGCTAAAGACGGATCTTCCTTTGTTTAGTATCGGAGGCATCAATCGTTATAATCTTAGATCCATAAAGGATGCCGGAGCAAAACGCGTTGTTGTAGTATCCGATGTACTATGCGCTAAGGACACAGCAGCAGTGGTTCGTGACATCCGTACTACATTTGCAAATTAGTCTTCAAATTTATAATCTCTAAAGAATAAAATAAAGGGATTTAGCGAATGTGCAAACTGACAAAGTATGTTACAGTAGCAAAAATAAATAAAAATCCCCCTAAAACCCCAAAAGTTAAAGATAGACCAAATTGATCAGTTAATGGTTGTGCAATAAATGGTGAAAAAAATCTTCCTAAAAAATGGCATGTTGTGAGACTTCCAATCGCTCTCCCCCGATAAGCTTCTGGTGATACTGTATTCACCCAAAGATTAATGTTTGGTAAAAAAAGTGCCATCCCCGATGACATAAAAAGCAATCCTACAATTGCCAAGGTAAAATTTGTTGATAAGTAGAGGACAAAAAAGCCGAGAGAGGTTAAATAAATAGAAGCAATTATAATACCAATAAAACTAAATTTGCTCTTAATGATTCCATAACGTGAAGCAATTAATGTAATACAAAGTGTAGATAAAGCCATTGCTAACCCTAATTTCGTACTACTTGTCACTGATAGTTCCTCAGCAAAGAAGGGAAATAAAATCCCTGTAAGAAATGAGGTCAAAGTTATTATAAAAGTTAGCCCATAAATAGTAATGATTTTTATATAAGGGAATACCTCTTCAACAGGTATACTTTCATTAGCTTTATAAGTTTTTCTCCGACGGGGTTCAGTGATGAAATAATAACTTAACGGTAAGATAATAAATGCGATGCCGTATAAATAAAATGAATAGCGCCAATTAAGATCAGCTAATGTGCCACCCAAAATTAAAAATATCATCGCGCAAAAGCTCATCGATGAAACCTGAATGCCTATGATTTTTTGACGTTCTTCACTTTTATAGTAATCCGCGATCAAGGCAATGCATGCAGTGCTGATCCCTCCTACAGCCAATCCAAGAATTGCTCTTCCTGCAATCAACGTATAAAGTGAATCCAGATAACAGGCAGAAGTGCCACTCACTCCGAACAGTAAAATAGACCCAATAAGTAGTCGCTTACGCCCAAAACGGTCGATCATAAATCCTGCAAGTGGTGCACCAATCGCCGTAAAGAGGTAAGGCATTGTTAAAAATAATTTGACCAACAGCTCGGCATATGCATCACCTTCAAAAAATTTAAGGATTTTTGGTAAAGCTGGAATCACAGTCGCCCCCGTAGTAGGAGGTAAACAACTCATCAATAGTAATACAGCTAAACGTAATGAATTGCCTTTCATGATAATCAATTTCCCTTTCCTTTTTTATTGCGACCTGGATAGGAAGTAGTCAAATGACAAAAGATAGGATCAACAGTGTAACTCATACTTTCGCTCACATTCTTACTATCATTTAGAACTGGCATTTTAAAACTTTACCGATTTCAAGATTCAACAAAAGCTGATTAACTATACTTCCAGTAATCATCAGCAAGGATGTAACTAATGGAAAGATTGGTTGCGGCTTATAACCCATTACCTTAATCACTATAAATTAAAACTTATCCGTAAGAAATATATATTTTATTACATTACAGAAATAATTACTTTCACTTTAAAACTTAAAGTGCTATCAGTTGTCATTTCATGAAACGTCTTAAAGACAAAATTGCAATCATTACTGGGGCGGGAATGGGCTTAGGAGAATCTATTGCTATTCTCTTTGCCTCAGAAGGTGCAAAGGTTATCATAGCTGACATCAATAAAAATGCAGGAGAGGAAACAGTTGCTAGAATCAAAGAATTTGGAGGTGAAGCAATTTTTGTCCTTGCAGATGTGCAAAAGGAAATCGATGCAGAAATGATTACCCATGTGGCCAACGAACAGTTCGGTAGACTCGACATTCTTGTCAATAACGTCGGAGTTCAAGTGAATAAGACTGTCATTGAGACCACGGAAAAAGAATGGGACTATGTCCTTAATACAAATTTAAAAAGTATGTTTTTCTGCTCGAAATATGCAATACCCCAGATGGTAAATACAGGTGGGGGAAATATTATATGTGTATCATCACTTTCAGGATTAGTTGGCAACAGCAAGCAAGCATCCTATAATGTGAGTAAACATGGGGTCATTGGACTGACACGATGCATGGCCATCGATCATGCCTCCGATAATATTCGTGTTAATGCCATATGCCCGGGATCAATGAATACTCCTTTAACTCAGAGTATTCCCCAGGAAAAGCTTGAGCCCTATTACAACTTAAATGTGCAAAAACGTTTCGCGAAACCAATTGAAGTTGCACGTGCCGTGCTCTTTCTCGCCAGCGATGAAGCATCTTTTGTCACCGGATCTGTGATGGTTGCAGATGCTGGATATACAACAATGTAACCGTATTAATTTTAATTTATTACAAACATGGCTTTGCGCGTAGGTATTATTGGCACCGGGACAATCGCTCTGGATCATGCTATGACCTGCTTGAATAATCCAAAGGTTGAATTGACCACGGTCTGCGATCTCTCGGCCGATGCCCTAGCCATATTTGGCGATCGATTCAACATTTCAAAACGCTATACGAACCTGGAAGCCTTTTTGAAAAAAGAACAGTTCGACATTGTTATTATTGCCACTTGGGGACCTTCACACGCTGAAGTCAGTATCGCTGCGGCAGCTTCAGGGAATGTCCGAGCCATTCTTTGTGAAAAACCCATCGCTAGTAATGCAACTGAGTGTGAAGCGATGCTTACCACGGCACGAGAGAATAAAGTCTTGTTAATGGAAGGGTTTAAATGGCGACATGATCCACAACATATTAAAATAAAAGAGCTAATCGACTCTGGCCGCATTGGCAAGATTGTGTCTGTTCAAAGCACTTTTTCCTCACCCCTTGTTCGCTTTGCCGAGCCTGATAACTGGCGATACGATCGACAGCGTGGGGGCGGATCCGTGTATGACACTGCTTCCTACATCATCCATTTCTCGCGATTTATCATTGGAGAGGAACCGTATCGGGTTTATGCGGTCGGAAATTATATTACCTCATCCGATGTAGATATGTCGGCGGCGATCATGTTGGAATTTCCTGGAGGTGCGACCGCCAAATTAACCTCCAGCTACGAGTATGGATATTGCCAGGCGACAGAGGTGCTCGGCCTGAAAGGATGGATTCGAGCCGACCTACCCTTTGATCAACGTAGTGTTAGGGAACAGGAATTTGTCGAAAAAGAAGATCTACCAGCCACACTTGAAATTTTTTATGACACATTTGACAAGGAAACCCTCAGTTTTACTCCCATTAACCAGTTTGCCATGCAACTCGACAATTTAGTTGAGTGCCTCGAAACGAACGCGCACCCCCGTATACCACCCGAATTCAGCCTCGGCAATATGCGAGTTATCGATGCTGTTTATGAGTCTATGAAAACAAAAAATCCGATTGAAATCGGATCAGGTTAATGAGAATTATCAAGGTGCCATTTCAATACTCTGTAATTTCTGCCACAGTAAGAAATCTCCATATAGTATATTGGATACGTCAGGAATGGTATTTGAGGTAATCAAAGATGTGGAGTTTGACTAAATATTCATCAGTTTTTAGTCTGTGTAACGACTTTAATAAGGATATTTATTAATTAATCTAAACATTAAAGAAAGGGGCTATAAAATGAGTATGGTAATTACAATGGATCACGTAGCTGTCATGGTTAAGGATATTGAAAAATCGCTTCACTTTTATCGTGATTTACTGGGGCTTGAGGTCGTATCACCTGAAGAACATAACGATGGGCCAATATCTGAAATGGTTAATATGCCAAAGGTCCACATGCGCGAGTACCGATTACGTCCCAAAGGCGGTGTTCATGGCCACAACCAAAATGAAGGACCGGGTTTCACTTTTGATATTATACAATGGATAAATCCTGAAAGTCCTGTTAACCGCTATCCTCTTCACCATGTGCCCAGTGCCCATTTCTGCTTTGGGGTAGAAAATGTACCGGCCACTTACGAAAGGCTCAAAGCAGAAGGAGTTGAGTTTGTCTCATCACCCGTTAGTTTTTCTGGAGAAGGTGAATGGCATGTATTATTTTTCTATGATCCGGATGGTAATTTACTTGAATTGAACGAAATGGGGACTGGAGCCCAAATGCCACACAATTATGATTGGGCAACAGCAAAAGCGTTGTAAAACTACTAATTTATTCTCTTAACCTACTAATACTTATGCAGACAAATAGAACACGAGAAAAGCTGAATGCGGGGCAGGCCGCTCTCGGCTCCTTTTTAGGTTTGGGTAGTCCCAACCTTGCAGAACTCATGTCGCAGGTCGGTCTTGACTTTTTGGTAATTGAAACAGAGCACAACGGCCTGGATTCAGCTGAAATTGAACACATGCTAATGGCCATAAAAGGGACCGATACGGTCCCCATAGTCCGCATCCCTTCACATGACGCGGTGTATATTCAGCGGGCTCTTGATATGGGCGCAATGGGTATCATCGTACCTATGCTGAAAACCGCTGCCGAGGTTGAAGCCATAGTGGCCGCTACCCGCTACCCACCGCACGGCACACGGGGTTGGGGACCAATGCGGGCCAGCCAGTATACCATCGATAATGATGATTATATAGAACGGGCTAATGACAATATACTCGTCAGCGGACTCCTTGAGACTAAAGAAGCCGTAGAAAACCTCGATGAAATTACTTCCATCCCCGGCCTTGACGCTCTTTATATCGGGATGTGGGATTTGTGTTTCTCAATGGGATTAAATCCTATAGAGATGCCGTTCCCAGAAACAGACGCGGTCATAGAACGTGCGTTGGAAATCGGTAAAAAGAATGGAGTCGCCATAGGGATCGGTTCGAACAGCCCTGAAGAGTTAAAACAACTAAAGGCACAGGGCTTTACCTTTCTGGGATACGGACCCGACTACTATCTAGTATTAAATGCCATTAATGCCGGTGTGGAAGCATTCAATCAGCCTTAGGATATAAAGTCCTGAAAGAGAAATGAGTGGCTATCTTCAATTGAAAGATTCAACGGGACACCGGGGCGATAGTAAGCGCCTTGCGGAGATTCTCAATGAAGATGGTTATCTCTTTTTGCGACGCCTCGTCGATCCCGATCGTGCTTTACAGGTAAAAAGAGAGATCATGGTGATTCTGAAAGAGCATTATATTATTGAAGACAACAGCACGAATGACCCCCTGTGGAGCGGAGGCCCCCACCCCACGGAAGAGGAATATATGCAGTACTATGATAAAGTCGTAAGACTCGACTCTTTTATTAGTTTAGCTCAATCACCAGAAATTATTTCCCTCATGGAAAGTGTTTTCGGAGCACCGGTTCAAGTATGGAAACAACGTCTCATCCGTGTCATGTGCCCCGACCCAGACGCTCCTGATGATATCGGCGTTGGCGCGCACCAGGATGGAGCAAAGGATCTTGGGTATGGTGCCGATAGATTTTATACCTGCTGGTTACCACTCATGGACATTGACGAGAAATTAGGCGGTCTTGCCATTGTAGTCGGATCTCACAAAATGGGATTTATGGAGCATGCGGGTTCCAATCCCAGCTCTTCTAAAGAAGCACGGTCCAAGGGGTTTGGGCTGGACATGAATAAGTTCACCTGGGCGACAAGCAATTACCATCCCGGTGATGCCATATTCTTCAGTCACGTTACGGCTCATCGTGGTCTCATCAATCGTTCCGACCGAATCAGACTTTCGTGCGATTTTCGGTATCAAGCAATAAATGGCACTGTAAATTGGCTTGCTCACACGCGGGGGCCCGACGTACGGCGCGTTGCCCAGCAGATTGATGCGATCATCAACAGTCGTGCTCTCTACGTGACGACCCACGCTGACAAGGAAACCCTGGTTGAAGTTCGCCGACGAATGTTGGAGGAAAAAGCGACGAGTTTGCAACGTGCACAAGAACTGGTTACTGAGATTAGCAATAAACAGTAATTTTCGTCCTCGTCCTGTTCCGTGGACGCGACGGAGCGTGTCTCTCCATTATTTCCTCGTACACGCATCCACATCTGCACCGAACTACAATTGTTTTCTTACCCAATCTCAGTCTCTACGTATTTGATATACTCCATTGTTTCGGTAAGAATGGTATCCAAATTGGCTTTCATGGGCATCGCGCCTTCGTCGACAATATCGCGAAAAGCCATGTTGAAAAGTTCCCTCGTCAATAATGGCATGTATACCGTCATGTAACCGGAGAATCCTATTTCCTTTAATGCTTGCATTATTCCCTTAACATCGGCGTGACCGGTTCCGAACTTGAAGTGATTGGTTTCGTTCATGTGAAATGTCACGATGTGGTCTTTAAATGTTTTAATTGCATCGGTAATCGATTTTTCTCCGACATTCATATGAAATACATCCGGTTGAAGACCGATGTTATCGCAATTCAGTTCCTTAATGACATTCATCGTCTCATTAAGGGTATTCATTAAACAGGGATAACTTTCATAACAATTCAAAGGTTCAACGGCGACAGTTACCTTTCGTTCGGCAGCGTAAGCACATATTTCTTTGAGTCCGTCGACAAGATTGCTTTTCAGAGTCTCGACGGGCATTACAGAAATGGGCGCCTCGGTTACACTGGGCTGGGGAAGACAAAACCCAAAAAATGGGGAATTCAAATCGACACAGTAATCAATAGACTCCTTTGCATACTCAACTGCTTTTTTTCTCGTGTCTACATCACCTCCTGCCAGGTCTCTGCCATCACCACCCCAATTGCCTAAAACTTCGGGGACTTCCAGGTTGAGAGAATCTGCAACGCGTCGTATCTGTTCCGTGTTGCGATTATTCGGATTGTCAAAAACATCAATGCCATCAAATCCTGCACTCTTGATTGCATTCAAAATAAGTTCAGGTTCTTCCGAAAAATCATACCCTAAAAAGCCAAGTGTAAGTCCGGATACTGAATATTTAAAGGCCATAATACCTATTCATTGTGCTCTACTTAACATTAGCTTCTAACTCTTTAAATAACTTCAAAGGTCTTTCAAGATACGCTTTTAAATCAGGCCGCTTGGACTCCCTCTCAGCCCCACTTGATTGCCCATAATTTCCTCCTGTCATATTAAAGATTTCCTGTGTCGTGAACGGCATATAAAAAGCTATGTAGCCGTTGTAGTTAATATCCTTCAGTGCTTTGATTATCGCCGGGTAATCTGCATGACCTGTTCCATGTTCCCGGTGATTCGTTTCATTCATGTGAAAGTGTTTGACCTTCTCACCCGCTACCCGGATGGCATCGGGGATAGACCCCTCGCCAACATTCATATGAAAAATATCGGGTTGAATACCCAGATTTTTCATGCCAGACTCCTCAATAATATCTAAGGCTTCATTAATCGTCGTCAAAACACCAGGATAGGCTTCGTAGCAGTTCAAAGGTTCAAGGAGTATCGCTATTCCCCGCTCTTCTGCGTAAGGGCAAATCTCCTGTAAGGCGTCGATAAAATTCTTTTTTAATGTATCAATGGGCAGCTTCGGAAAAGGAACCTGGTAAACCGGAGGTTGCGCCGCGCATATTTCGAAGAAGCCAGCACCCAGTTCGACCGAATAGTCTATCGCCTTCTTGGCATACTTAATTCCTCTTTCACGGGCTTCCTCGTTGTCACCAGCCAGATCCCTGTCCTCGCCGCCATGGAAATAAGCCCATGCCCCAAGGACTTCTGGAACTTCCAACTCAAGCGTATCCATAATTCCACGCAATTGTTTTGTATCCGCCCTGTCCGGTGCGCCCGGTAAATCTGCCCCGTCATAACCTGCATCTTTTATCGTCTTAAGTATCTCCTCGGGTTGCTCCAGAACGTCATAACCTAAAAAACTCAAGGTATCGCAAACAACCGTATATTTATATGCCATTATATTATATCCTGACTCACCTGCTCGGTTTTTATTAAGCAATAATATATTTTACTTCCACATTTTCACTTAAACCCATTCACGCTTATACTCTTTCCTGCATATTCCATTTGGGAACCACACCTTTGTTTGCAATCCATTTTGGAACTTGCATTTTTGACATCTCGATTATGACCTCGACGCAGGTAGTATAGATAGCATCCGGATAGTCATGGTGATACCCTCCAAGATGTGGAGTAAAATTCATATTTTCAAAAGTAAGATATTCATCATCGGGGTTAAGGGGGTGATTTTCCAGAACATCAAATGCCGCTGCTTTGATCCATTCTTCGCGTAGGTTTTTCTTCAAAGCTTCCTCATTTATAATCCCCGCTCTCGCACCGTTGACGAGGACTGCATCCTTTCTCATAATTTGAAAAGCCTCTTCTCCAATGATCCCACGGGTTTCATCATTCAATGGACATACTGTCAAAATATACTGCGAAATTTTCAACAGCTCGTTCAATTCAACCTTAATACACCCTAGTGATTTTATCGTCTCCTCATCCAGATAGGGATCATAAACACGAATATTCATATCAAACCCCGAAAGTTTTTTTGTGATCGCCTTCCCAATTCGTCCAAATCCAATAAGGCCAAGATCAGCTCCTGTAAATTGCCCAAGAGGTAAAGCTTCTTGAGCACTCCATATTCCACGACGAATTAACCGATCCTGTCGGGCCGTCTGACGCACCGCGGTAAAAAGCAAAGTTATGATGTGGTCGCTCGTTGGTTCCGTTGGATCATCAGGAGTATGTGCGATAATAATTCCTCTTTTCGTGCAAGCATAGTGATCTATATTGTCGGTCCCACTCCCACACTTAATGACCGAGCCCACTTTTTTAAAAATATCCATATTTTCTTCTACAACTAAACCTTTGCGGGAGGATGTTAAAAATAGCACATCGGCATCGGCTGCATATTTTTCCAATTCCTTGCGTGTGTGACAATCGTGGAACACATAATTAATGCCAGCCTTTTCAAATTTTTCGCTCACCCAATTCGGTAATGGGTGGTTATCGTTAGCAATATGGGCAACTTTAAACATTTACAAATCGATACGATAAAGTGGGTCTAGGCCTTCAGCAATGCGATCGCAGTTAGTCGCGGCACAGATTGCCCGATTCCTAGCTGTCCCATCAGTACCACCTGCCGTATGCGGCAAGGCAAAAACATTAGGTAATGCTAATACTTCCAATGACGGATCGATCGGTTC
>PNEW01000003.1 GCA_002922725.1 Verrucomicrobia bacterium Opi.OSU.00C
CAGGTTTAAGAGAAATCGCAAAGATCCTCGAAGGTGATATACGGATCACGCCCAACCAAAATTTGATTATCGGAAATATTACAGATGAGAGTCGGCCGATAATTGAAGACTTACTTAAGAAATATCGAATATTTGAAAGTTACAATCAATCTGGATTAAGACTTAATTCTATGGCTTGTGTGGCTATGCCTACCTGTGGCCTTGCACTTGCAGAGAGTGAACGTCAACTTCCCGATATCATAACAAAACTGGAATTAGCAATAGAGGAATCAGGATTGCGTAACGATGCTATTAGTATTCGCATGACAGGTTGTCCAAATGGATGTGTTCGACCTTATCTTGGTGAGATCGGGTTAGTTGGACGTTCGCCGGGTAAATATAATATTTATCTCGGAGCGAAGATCAATGGGACTAGACTCAATAAATTATTCAGGAAAGCAGATAGTGTTGATGAAATAATAGAGAAACTATCACCGATAATTAGAAGTTATTCGACAGAAAGGGAATCAGGAGAAGAATTCGGTGATTTTGTAATCCGCAAGAAGTATGTTAAAGCAACACTTGCCGGTCGTGAATTCCATGATTAATACCGATAACCAATTCCTGGGATGAAAATATTATGGCTTCCAAATGAGTACAATGCCACAATGTAAATATACGATATAGATTTTGTTCAATTTGGATTTATTAACTCATGTACAATCAAGATGTAAAATACCGCGATTTAGCTAAAGCGGCTTAAATTTGGTAATTTTATCATAAAGCCTTAAGGGTTTAGGCGTTATGTTATTCCTCGCAATGACAATAAATAGAGGGCAAAATAGTTGACGAAGACTATAACTTTTATTCTAAAATACTAATTCTCCTGATATGTCTGCCACCATCGAAAGGGACATCCAACCATTCGTTAACAATTTTAAGGGCGGTTTCTTCAGAGACCATACGTTGGCCTATAGATAGCATATTTGCATCATTGTGGGCACGGCTTAGATTGGCTGTTACTATATTCCAGCAGAGTGCACAACGAACACCTTTGACTTTATTTGCACACATTGCTTCACCATTGCCTGATCCGCCTAGGACAATACCGCGTTCACATTCCCCACTAGCAACAGATTCAGCTGCAGGTCTAATAAAAAGGGGGTAATCGACCGATTTATTGCTATTAGTTCCAAAGTCTTTTACGGTGTAACCTTTATTAATCAACATTTCCTTGATAGCTTCTTTATACTCAAAACCAGCGTGATCTGTTCCCAAAGAGATATTCACAATATGAAAATTAGATGAGAATCACATAGAAAGCAAATTCTTTAAGAAAAAATAATATGGTAGAGTAAACCATGTTTTTATCATTGATACAATTGACATATTGGAATTGAAAGAAGTTGGAAGAAATAGTTTGTTTCAACACTCGCTCTTCATAAAAGTTTTTAAAATTAAATATTCCCCCATCCATTTATACATGTGAAAATTATTCACCGTTATATTTTTCGGTCTGTATTATTTTCAAGTCTTGCGGCGGTAGGCCTCTTTGTGTTTTTACTTCTTGCGGGAAATATTTTAAAGGATATCATTGGTTTATTGATGACCGGACGATTAAACCTGCAGATGTTTCTGCAATTAATGTTATTGCTCATCCCTTATGTTATTTCCTATGCGTTGCCTTTAGGGATTTTGACAGGTTTATTGATGGCTTTAGGTCGTCTTTCGGCCCATCAGGAAGTTGTCGCATTAAAGTCAGTTGGGGTTTCTATTTTTCATATAGCAACTCCAGTGATAACTATTGCACTGCTTGGAGTAGGATTATCAGCTTTGATTAATTGTTATTACGCGCCTGAGGCAAAAATGCGTTATCGCAATGTACTCGCTAATACTGTACGTCAGTCACCTTTGAGTTTTGTTGCTCCTAAAACTTTTATTCATGAGTTCACCGGTTATGTGCTGTACGTGGGGGAAAAAAGTGGAAATACTTTAAAGGATTTTTGGATTTGGGAACTTGATAATAATTATAATGCAATAAAACTATTACGAGCCAAAGAAGGAAAATTTAATTATGACGCAAAAGGTGATGCGCTAGTTCTCACACTGGTTGAAGGATTTTCAGAAATGCGCAGTGCGAGAAATCCTAATGACTTGCAGAGTATTAGACCGACTGTTTCGTTTCGCGAAGCTCGGTTGAGGTTGCCACTCGACCGTCTACTTGGAAGTAAGAGTAAATACGTCAGTCTTTCCATCTTAAATATTAATCAATTGCTTGATCGTAAAGAGATGTTGGCGCAAAAAATATCACAACTTGAAAAAGATGCTGATCTGGGAGAACGTAAAATAAAGATTGCTGAAAAAATAAAAGTACAGATGCAGATTCAGAAAAATCTTGCGATGGCATTTTCGGTTCTTTCCCTGACTTTAATTGGTATACCACTAGGTATCAAAGTTAGTCGAAAAGAGACTTATGCAAACCTCGGTCTGGCACTAACACTTGCCATGGGTTACTATTTTCTCATTATTATTGTCGGTTGGTTGGAGAAGGCACCTCAGTTGCGGCCGGATATTATTATATGGATACCAAATCTTGTCTTTCAATCAATTGGGATTTGGTTGATTTTCCGTGCTAACAAGTGAGCAGAGCTTACCTTTAATTGTCATTTTCAGGTTCGAAGGGTTCGATCTCAAATTTATTTTTATTTTTTTTTAATTTATCGATTTTTAATTCAGCATCCTTTAGCCGCTTTTGACAGGCGTTAAGGAGGATATTCCCCTCTTCGAATTTAGAGACTAATTCAGCGAGGGGAATATCCCCGTTTTCCATTGATTTAACAATCATTTCTAGACGTTCAAGGGATTCTTCAAAATCTGGGTTATTCGAAGTTTTTGTACTCATAATAATATATGAAGATGTTAATAGTAAGAAAATGTAGATTTAGGTTTAAATATTTCAGCTAAAATGACAAAAATTACAATTGAACTCTCTATTAAGAATATTGATTGCTGACGCCTAGGATTAATAATTTGATCTATTATGCTTCTTTTTAAAATAAAAATTTTGTTTTGCGTGGCAAGCTAATGAAAGCTTTATTTAAGTTATATTTATGTACAGTGTTTTAACGATTTTTATTACCCTGTTAGTACTCAGGGTTGTTACTGAATTGTGGCTCAATGGGCTCAATCGAAAAGAAGTATTAAATAATGCAGACGCAGTACCTGATGCATTTCGTGAATTTATTGACCCTTCAACTTATAATAAGTCTGTTGCTTACACGTTAGCAAAGAACCAATTTAATAAAATAGGAACGGTTTATGATGCTACAATTCTTGCGCTCGTTATATTAAGTGGGTTTTTACCATGGGTTTATGAAGGGCTGGCTGACCATCTAGGGCATTCGATTTGGGCACAATCTATAATTCTAATTATTATTGGTTTCATTTTTGGAATTCCCTCTCTTCCTCTTGAATGGTGGGATCAATTTCGGCTCGAAGAACGATTTGGTTTTAATAAAAGTAATTTCCAACTTTGGGTGATGGATAAAGTAAAGGGTTTAGTCATCAGTTTTGCCATTGGTTACCCTATGCTTTGTGTCCTCCTCTGGGTGGTTCACCTTCCCCATTGGTGGATATGGGCTTTCATAATTTCTTTCTGTTTTCAACTGTTGATGATGATTATTTATCCCATGTTTATTATGCCTTTATTCAACAAATTTGAACCTTTACCTGAAGGTGACTTACGAGACCGACTCATGACCCTTGCCGAATGTACTGGATTTAAGGCTAAAACGATTTTGGTTATGGATGGAAGTAAACGGTCTGCTCATTCGAATGCTTTTTTTACGGGATTTGGTAAAATACGACGCATTGTTTTATATGATACATTAATGGAGCAATTGAAACCAGAAGAACTTGAAGCTGTTTTAGCACACGAAATCGGTCATTATAAATTAGGACATATCCCTAAAATGATATTTATTTCAGGTTTAATGATGTTAGTTGGATTCTGGGTACTTGCCAAGCTGGCCGCTAGCAATTGGTTTTACATTGGATTTTCATTTTCACCTGGAAGTGATAAAGCGGTTGCATTTTTACTTTTTTCTCTCATTAGCGGTCTTTTTACTTTTTGGTTGTCACCTTTGTTTAACTTAAGTTCCCGTAAACATGAATTTGAAGCTGATAGATTTTCAAGTAATGCATTAAAAAGTTATAAACCCTTGGTTTATTCATTGAGAAAGCTATCGGAAAAAAATCTAAGCAACCTTACTCCGCATCCTTTATACAGTCGTTTCCATTACTCCCACCCGACACTCATAGAGAGGGAGAACGCTTTGGCTAAATCAAGACCTTATGAGGTTCGGGCATAATCTTTGATTATATTTCAAAAAGCTGCTTATTGGTGTGCCTATATATCATTTATTGTAAGAAAATAATTGCTAATGCCTCGGCTACGTATTCGTTTCATCAGTAATGGTTCCCTTTATTGAGAAAAGTAATCAATTAATTGGGTAGAACTTATTCACGGTAATCGATTTGCGCATGTTAATATCCACTACATTGAGAGAGTATTTACATTTTAAGTTGGGGTGTGTGGTGGTCTACTCTTCCTGATTTTTCCATATATATGCCTTAATGTAGCCTCGTCAGTAGCAGATAATGGTGTGCTGAACGCAGAATCAACATTAGCTTTCAAGTGATCGGAATTTGATGTACCTGTGATAATAACGTGAATTTTTTTCTGATGAGCCACAAATTTGATGCCACTGTCTGCTAAGACTGCTGTACCCTGTTTAATCCAATGAAATATCGGGTCACTCTTAGATAATGCTTCTGATCCCAATACCCCTTCATTTTTGTAAGCATAAATCCATTTGATCAAGTCATGAGGATGACAGAATGGTTTTCTCACAGGTGACATACATAAAAGTCCGGGATCATGTTTTGAACATTTAGGAAAAATATTACGTTCAGGGCCCTGGGTACACATGTTATAGCGAAACATAAATACATCAAATAAATCTGTCTCTATTGCCTGTGATATTGTCGATTGATCGAGATCAGACCACATATGTTCGCTGACCCCAAGATATTGTATCATCCCCGTGTCTTTTAAATTAAGGAAATAAGGATAAAGTCTATCGATAGCTTCATTGTAGTGACGCGGTTTAAGTCCATGGAGCAAGACGATATCGAGCCTATCTTTATTAAGCAGTTTTAAACTACGTTCAACTGAAGAAACCATTGTCTTAGGTATTTTAAGGAGCTCTTTATCTTCATTAATCTGGATTTTCGTACAAATAATACTAGAATCTATCACCTTTGCTTGTTTTAGTGCGCGTCCTAAAATAGCTTCTGTGTTTCCATAAGCAGGAGAAGTATCAAAAAAATTTATACCTAAGTCCAATGCACGATAAATAATTTTACAGGCTTGGGTTTCCGACATTCCAAGTTTTTGCCCCAATTGGGAGTCACCCCCCTGTTCCTAGACCAACACGTGAAACCTTTAGAGCAGTCTTTCCTAAACGAATGAATTTCATTTTATCTAATTATGGTTTGAGTAAATGTTCTTTGGATTAAATAGACAGGTAAAAATATCTTACAAAAGTTGTTTACTATTATTACCCCACTTTACCCCTAATCCTGGTTTATCAAATGGACTAAGATAACCGTTGTTGAGTTCAGGCATACCCTCTACTGCAGAATCACTTTTAATTCCACTGGTACCTATCTCGGCTAATGGACATTGCATTGCTGCAACAAGATGAAGGCCCCATGCTTCTCCTCCACGGTGTGGAATAACAGTAATATTATTTTTATTTGCTAAGGTACATATCTTTTTTGCTTCTGTAATACCGCCACACCAGGATACATCGGGTTGTATAATATGAGCAGCCTTCCTATCTATTAGTTCCTGGAATCCATATTTAGTGAATTCGTGCTCGCCAGTTGCAATCTGTGTTGAACTTACTTCTTTTGTCAATCGCATGTATCCTTTGTAATCGTCTGCAAGAAGGGGTTCTTCAATCCATCTCAAGTTGTAAGGTGCTAATTGTAATGACATTTCAAGTGTATAGTCGACATTCCATCCCATCCAACAATCGAGCATTAGATCTGAATCATTTCCAATGTGATCACGGGCTTTTGCGACCCGCTCTATATTGCGATGCATCCCTTCAGGCCCATCCTCAGGTCCTGCTACTTTCGAGATTTTAAAAGCTCGAAAACCGGAGTCTATATTAACGCTTAAATTCTCACCAGTTGCATAAGCAAGAATCGGAGTATTATCATTACTACCGAGACATTGATATAAGGGTGCTTTTTTGATTTTACCAATTAAATCCCAAAGTGCGATATCGACTCCACTGATAGCCATAATGGCAACCCCTTTACGTCCATAGGCTATGGTTTCCCAGAACATCTCTTCCCACAATTGTTCAATATCAAATGGGTCGCGTCCAACAAGAATTTTAGGGAACGCGTATTTGATGATTTCAATAGCTGCAAATCCACCACCACCAGCTCCTATTCCTATAAGACCTTCATCAGTATGTATTTCTACACCAAAATTCCAAAACTTATCTCTCCATCCTCCTGGGTTTGGATGGTAGTTGGGGTAAAATGGTAAGACCTTAGTAATTTTCATCAGGCCTCAATCAAGAAATCACTAGATCAATTTTCTTTTGATGAGATTGGATTTATCTAAGAAAAACCATCTAATTAGTGAACTTGGAGTGGAACCTGTACGGTACCAAAACCGGCAGCCTTCATATATAGAGTCCCTTTACCAGGGGTTCCACCTTCTACTTTAACAGTGACCTGTTTCATGCCACCGGGAATGATGACTTCATCCATGATTATACTATCCGGAACATCCGTTGTTACATCAATATAAAGACCACTTTCCGGTGCTTCACTGTATAGTTGAAAGATTAAAATATCACGTTGACCAGAAGCTAAATTGACTAATCCAGGGATGACATTAAAACTTGCAGAGTCTATATAGAAATCACCAATAGATAAATCTCCTTGATCAGTACGTAGCGCAATTTGGTAATTATTTCTAGGAGACAAATTAGGAACCGAAAACCCAATTGAAAATGGCGAATAAAATTCAGTGTCAATCTCTCTTTTATTAAATACAATAATATCAGTTTGAGAAAAACCACGTCCAATAATACCAACTTTTGAACCTACGGGGCCACGTTTGCTTTCGAGTTCTACAACATAGCGATTGATGAGTTGGGTCTCAAAAATAGAGCTCGAATATTCCCTGTATTGATATTCATCTCCAGTACCAAATTTATAATCAACCTTGTAATAATAAAATGCTGTATTTTGTCCAATAGGTAATTTGTAGTCATATGTGTAATGATTAGCACCATCTCCCGCCTGTGCCATCGGTAGAACTTCACCATTTATCACGAGGTTAACTTTATGTGTATCAAAAATCAATTCGCTTTGATTTATTTTTGCTTTACAAGAGAAGGTATAAATATTTGAGGGATTAGTTGGTATTTTAAGCGGAGTCAAGTTTTGGACTGTAACACCACATCCCACAAAAATAATGCTGACCAAAGTTGTTATTAAGCAAAGAAGTATTTTTTTTGTTTTCATAGTTTTATTTTCAAGTAACATTAGTAACCCATTATGATTCTGCAAGAAAAAGCTGATGAGGTATTACCACTAGGAATTTATTTCCACGTACCCTTTTGCTCCTCCATTTGTGATTTCTGTTCATTTTATCAGAAAGTACCGCGACGAGATGAAATTAAACGTTATTTAAATGGGATGAAATTAGAGTTAAAAAGTCGATCTCTTAATCGTTTTGTTGATACTGTTTTTTGGGGTGGAGGTACCCCTGGTCTACTGACGGTGCAAGATCTTGAATTACTTGGACGTTTAATGTTAGAAAAGTTAACGCGACAACCAGTTGAATGGACGGTAGAATTATCACCATCAACAGTAAAAAAAGAAAAAATGAAAGTCCTTCGTGATCTTGGTGTAACACGAATTTCAATGGGGGTAGAAAGTTTTTCTGACCGGCTATTAAAAAACTTAGGCCGTCAACATAGTCAAAGGCAGATATTTCAAGCGATCGATGTAATAAATAATTCCGGATTTGAAAATATAAATCTTGATCTCATTTTTTCTATCCCAGGTCAGTCGATTGATGATTGGTTATCAGACCTTAAACAAGCTATTCATATTTCACCTCAACATATTTCAACCTACTGTTTAACATATGAAGAAGATACTGCGCTTTTTATCCGTCTTTCACATGGTGAGATTTTCAGAAAACTTAAAAAAGAAGACGCATTCATTTACGAAATCACAAGAAAAACACTTGAAGATGCTAATTACAAGCAATACGAGATATCGAACTACGCAGTTAATGGATACGAATGTCTACATAATAAAAACACCTGGCATCTATACGATTGGTTAGGATTTGGACCCTCAGCAGCCACTCAATTTAATGGGCGACGTTTTGCTAATGTTGCATCACTTGAACAGTGGGTTGAGGGGTTAGAAAAAGGTCATCCGATTATTACTGATGACATACAACTGGATACAGAAATATTAGCAGCTGATTGCCTTATCTTCGGCTTACGTATGAATAAGGGCGTTCAGCTAAAGAGGTTACAACGTCGATTCCCTGAATTTAATTTTAGTAGGCTTCAACCTTTATGGAAGCAATTAAGTAATGATAAATATCTTGAAATGACAGATGATAAAAATCTTTGTTTGACGGCACGAGGTCGACTTGTGGCAGATAGTATTGGAGTAGAAATCCTTGAGATATTTGATGCCTGATTTCAGACATCGAACCCATTAATTAAGTAATTATTTATAAATACTAAAAATCAATAAATCTGAAAACTACTCGTAAACTATAAGTTCGGTCAGTAAGTCTAGTAGCCATTTATTTATTTTTTAAGGTAAGTATTATATATTGATCGATAAATATATTTTTTGGTCGTACATTTAAATTTCGTAGCTTTGATGGCCTTGTTGATCCATCTCTAAGGCAGGTGAAATTATGCGTGGTTCTCCTACCTTTTTCGCAGGAACTCCGGCTACCGTAGTATGGGCTGGTACATCATCAATTACTACACTACCAGCACCAACCCAGGCGCCTTTTCCTACTTCAATGTTTCCAATGATTTTAGCACCTGCACTCAATAGTACTCCAGATCTTATTTTAGGATGGCGGTCACCATGATCCTTACCTGTTCCACCAAGTGTTACTTCGTGTAAAATGGACACATTATCCTCAATAATCGTGGTTTCACCTGCAACAAAACTCGTTGCGTGATCAAGTAAAATCCCAGAACCAATCTGCGCTGCAGGATGAATATCGACTGCAAATTCTTCTGAAATTGTACTTTGGAGATAAAGAGCTAATTCCTTACGTTCTTTTCCCCAAAGCGAGTGACACATACGATAACCAGTTAATGCAATGAAACCTTTTAAATAAAGTAATGGAGTGAGAAAATGATTGCAGGCTGGGTCGCGTTCTAGAACTGCTTTAATATCATTTCGTATTTGTTCAATAACGTCTCGATCCTTCATTAATATCTCAAAAAAAATATCTCTAAGTATATATTCTGGCAAAATATGGCGGCTAAGTTTCCTTGCCAACTGATAGCTAATAGCTTCTTCGAGGTTGGCTCGATCAAGTACACACTCTTTTAAAAGATTGGAAAGAGCCGATTCTTTTTTAGCAACAGCTGCTGCTTCTAGTTGAATGTGTTCCCATATGGTATCTTTACTCATTATTGAAATTATGGCTCCGATTTATAAGTCATTATGAAAAGTCATTTATCTATTGAAAAATGATGATTCTAATAATAACATCTATGATGTGTGGCCAGTAGGAATTACAAACCTTGAATTGCCATAATATCAATTAAAGTTATTATAACTAAAATTATAAAATTTAATATAATTTATTTTAAATCTGGCAATGGCATATATTATTGTAAAGCTTATATCAAATTATTGGGAGTTTTATTAATATGAAACTCAGGCTTGTAAAAATAAAAAATTCGATTTCCAATTCTTATAACTAATTTAATTAATATTAATTTATGGAAAATGTTATCATACTCGGCACAGGATGTGCCGGTCTCACAGCTGCTATTTATTGTGCGCGAGCCAATCTAAAACCACTAGTAATTGAGGGTGTTTTGCCTGGGGGGCAACTTACAACAACATCAGAAGTCGAGAATTATCCAGGATTCCCGGAAGGGATTGATGGATATACGATTATGAATCAGATGCGTATACAAGCCGAACGTTTTGGTTCCCGATATATAAATGACAATATTAAAAGTGTTGATTTTAGTCGTTCAGTTAAAAAACTTAATTCTGAAAATAATTCCTATAAGTCTAATAGTATAATTATCGCTACGGGTGCTTCCCCTCGAATGCTTGGTATTCCTGGTGAAAATGAGATGTTTGGTGGTAAAGGGGTAACAACCTGTGCAACTTGTGACGGTGCATTTTATCAAGATATGGAAGTATCGGTTGTGGGTGGTGGAGATTCTGCCTGTGAAGAAGCATTATTTCTGACACGGTTTTGTTCTAAAATTTATCTTATTCATCGCCGTGATGAATTACGTGCATCGAAAATCATGGTTGATCGCACTTTAGCTCATAAAAAAATATTCCCAATTTGGGATTCACAGGTAGAAGCGGTGCTCCCTGATAATGAAGGTAACGTTCGCGGAATACAATTATTGAGTAAAAAAACGGGCAAGATGAGTGAAGTTTTGTGTAAAGGTGTTTTTATTGCGATAGGTCATATTCCCAATACAAAACCTTTTCATAATAGTCTTACTCTGGATGAAGCAGGTTATATTGTTCCAAAAGCTGGCAGTCAGGTAAAAACACATATACCAGGTATCTATGTTGCAGGAGATTGTAGCGATCATATCTATCGGCAAGCTATTACTGCTGCCGGTATGGGTTGTCAGGCAGCTATCGAGACAGAACGATGGCTTGCTCAACAATAGATCTGCAATAATGGCCTATCCAAGATTATGTTAAATATTTCTAATACTAATATATCAAATTATTCGGTAAAAGTGGCTTCGATAATTTTGAAGAAAAAGGCCGAGATATTTGAGTCATATCCAATATAAATAAAGAAAGTTTGTTAAAAAATTAAAAGATAAAAATATATTATCGTAACACTAACTTATATATATTTTTTTATTGAAATTTATCATTTGCATTAAATTACTAGCTAGTACCCGAGCGTAATAGGGAGCAATGAGGGCGCCTTTTGTTCCTAAGCCATTAAAAATGGCAATGGTGGGAAAATTCCTGTGTTGTTCAATTCTTGGATGGGAGTTTTCCATTGTCGGTCGAATACCTGCAACGTGATTCAATACTTTAAAATTAAAATAAGTAAAAGAGTGAAGAGTATTTAAGATTTCATTTTTTCCTTCTTCGCTAGGTTGATGGTTGAGGGGATTCCATGAAAAGGTAGAACCTGCCAAACAGTGATGCTTGCTTAAAGGTAATAACCATTTACCGCAATTGAGTATAGTACCGTGAAGTAACGCTGTGTCTGTTTCTAAGGTTAATAACTCTCCTTTAGCTGGTTTGAATGGAAGACTTTTAAACCAAGGGTTATTACATCCACGATAACCTTCGCAGAAAATAATGGATTTTGCTACCCAATCTTTCCAGATTATTTTATGAGATTCAAATTTTAGTTCATCGTATTGAAATCGACAAGTGAGGCGTAAGTTTTTTTTGTCTAGATATTTGCCTAGGTCAATTACAAGACGGGATGTATTGACGTATGCGGCAGGTGATAACGTAAAACTGCCGAATGGGTCATTGATTAACTTAGGGTTCAAACCCGGTTGATTTACTTTTTTGAGAAACTGGGTGAATTCCGAGCAGTTTTTGTATTTATTGAAGTATCTAGCCTCAGCATTTGACTGAATTATACGGATTACACTCATTTCATTAAAGTATGGAGCACATAATTCAGACTCAAGTTGCCGATAAGTATTACAAGCTTCATTATAGAAATGGTTAAATTTCTTTATGGGAACCATCCGTTTCCCACTTATCGGATTGATCATTCCCGCTGCGACAAGAGAAGCAGCTTCGGTATGGTTGTCATCGATAACAATAACTGATGCTCCAAACTGTAATAATTGCCAAGCTAGAAGGCTACCGGCAATACCTTGTCCGATGATAAGAAAATCTACATTATTTTTAAACATCTTATTACATGATGGATGAGTAATCCCTCTGAAAAAGATTCGACTTCCTTTATTTCTTTAAAAAGTTTTAGTAACGAGATAGGAAAAGTTAGGCTAACCATTCAGGTGATACTACCCCTTTATCTTATATGCAGAGCCAGTTAGTAGACTCTCATAATCGTACCCTTTACGATCCATGCATACAGATATTGCGAGATGGTAGTATCGAGCGGTTAACTCCGTGTTAATCTGTTTTTTAAGAGTTCTGCAAATTATTAGCTAATTTATGATGGATGATGCTTTTGCATGTATAAGTTTCTTATTGAGTGATTATTGTTACTCATTATTATAAAGGACGGGATTTAAAATTAAAGGCCTAATGGAACTTGTTTTATTCGGTAAAATTGTAATAGCGTTCATTTATGGGTATGAATATTAATCTATCCAGACAAGAGTTCCTTCTGGAGTTTCATTGAAAAGGGTGATTACATCCTGATTTTTCATTTCTATACAGCCGGAAGACTGAGGGGTGCCGATAAGTTCTTCATGATTACTGCCGTGAATATAAATAAATCGATTATAGGTGTCGCAATTTAAACCTAAGTTTTTTCCTAGTTCAAGTCCACGTAACCAGAGGATACGGGAAGTGATAAGATTTGATTGCTGATCCATTGGTGGAAAATCCAAGTATAATAATCCCGTGTCCTTACGTTCCTTAAAAACTGACCCCAAGGGGGAGTTATCACCAATTTTCTTTTCAATGCAATGGAGCCCCAAGGGCGTACCATATGAATTCTCTTTGCAGGACGGGGAGGCGATGGAAGTAGAGACGTCGTATTTTGCCTTTATTTGACAATCATTGTAGTGGTGTAGTTTTTGCTCGCCAATAGATATATAAAATACATCCTTTGTTCGTTCTATTTTAAGTGACGTGCAATAATTTAGTATAAAATCTATCGGAGAAACAAACATTGGATATAAATTACAATTTAGGAATTGTCGGTGCAACTGGTGCCGTGGGTCAAGAACTGATTCATTTCATTCACACCCGTAATTTTCCCTTTGCTCGAATTCGCCTTTTTGCTTCGGCGAGGTCGGCTGGCAAAGAAATAGAGTACAAAGGCAAAAGTTGGAAAGTTGAAGAAGCCAAACCAGAAATATTTGATGAATTGGATATAGCAATATTTAGCGCCGGTGCGAACACCTCCAAGAAATTAGCACCTGAAGCAGTAGATCGAGGATGCCTTGTTATTGATAATAGTTCAGCTTTCCGTATGGATCCAAATGTTCCACTCGTCGTCCCTGAAATTAATGCACAAGCAGTTAATCAACATAAAGGGATTATAGCCAATCCTAATTGTACAACAGCCGTTGCTCTCATGGGGTTATATCCACTCCATTGTGAATTTGGTCTAAAGCAGTTTTTTGCGGCAACTTATCAAGCCGTTTCTGGTACAGGAGCAGCTGCGATATATGAACTTGAGGAGCAAGTTAAAGCTTGGGTATCAGGTAATAATATCAGTCCCAAAATATATCCTCACCCAATCGCATTCAATCTATTACCCCATGTCGATTCTTTCCTTGACAATGGTTATACAAAGGAGGAGATGAAGATGCAGAACGAAAGCCAAAAAATTATGGATGTGGCTGAAATTCGGGCGTCTACTACTTGTGTACGTGTGCCGGTATTTCGTGCACATTCTGTAGTCATAAATGCAGAATTTAAAAATCCCGTAGATCTCGATGTTGCACGGCAAGCGATTAGCGATTTCCCTGGTAGTGAACTTGTTGATAATCCGGAGAATGGGCTATATCCTATGCCTATTGACTTTGCAGAGAAAGAAAAATGTGGAGTAGGGAGAATACGCCGTGATATGGTATTTGAAAACGGTATTACCTTCTGGGTAGTAGGGGACCAGTTATGGAAGGGGGCTGCGCTAAACGCAATTCAAATTGCCGAGTGCGTTCATCAGAACGGTCAATTGAAAGTAATGTAGAACTTGATTTAACCTTACCTTAAAGTGGAGCTTGCTCTTAACCATTTTTAATGCCTTTAGATTACGAGGTTCTTGTCTATAAATACCTTGCCATGAGATTTTCGAAATATATGTCTAATGAGTAGAGTTTTTTGGGCTTGTAGCTCAGTTGGCTAGAGCGCTTGCTTTACACGCAAGATGTCGGCGGTTCGAGTCCGTCCAAGCCCACCAGTTTTTAGAAATTTATTTATGGGTTTGGTGAACACGCAATTGATATTGAATGTGATTTAGCTTGCTTGTTTTAACGAATTCTTGAAAGTCTACAGTGTAGTTTATTTGTTAAGATAATGTCACGAGAGTGATGACAAAAAGTTTAAACGTCGGAGCATTTATCTAACTTTAAAATCATTATAAAGATGCTTTGGATTATAGCCTGTGGTGTTAGACAATAATAATGCGACATACATTATCAGTTTTAGTTGAAAACCAATTTGGAGTATTAACTCGTGTGACTGGCATGTTTAGTGGTCGTGGATTTAATATTGATACTCTGAATGTTGGACCGACACAGGATCCGAAATTATCACGTATAACGGTTACTGTACAGGGAGATAATGAACAACTTGATCAATGTATTAAACAACTACAGAAACTTGTTAACGTTATTGAGATTATCGATTTGAGGGTGGGTCAATTTGTAGCAAGAGAACTTATGATGTTAAAAATTTCAGCTAACTCTGAAACCCGTGGGGAATTGGTACAGATCTGCGATATCTTTCGCGCCAAAATTATCGATGTTCGTCATGACCGAATTATTGTGGAAATGACTGGTGATGAAAATAAGTTACGAGCTTTTTTAGAACTCATTGAGCCTTTTGGGATTCTTGAATTAGCTAGGACTGGAAACGTTGCGTTTAAGAGAAGAATTGAGAAGGAAATTAGTGGGGAAAGTTAGTCTCTACAGAAAATATTTAACAAATTGTAAAAGATAAGGAATAATATGCCTGCAAAAGTCTATACCAACAAAGACGCGAATCTATCTATATTGAAACACAAGACCTTGGCAGTACTCGGCTATGGCTCTCAAGGTCACGCCCATGCACAAAACTTGAAAGATAGTGGGCTAAAGGTCATCATTGGATTATACCCTCAAAGTAAATCGATTAAAGTTGCAAAAAAACAGGGCTTTGAAGTTTTCGATGTCCCGACAACGGTACAAAAAGCAGATATAATTATGGTTGCGGTACCTGATATGGTTCAGGCTTCACTGTACGAAAATGAAATTGCACCGAATCTAACCGCAGGTAAAACCCTTGTTTTCAGTCATGGGTTTTGTATACATTTTAATCTAATCAAACCGCCAAAAAAGGTTGATGTAATTATGGTTGCTCCCAAGGGCCCCGGGCACATTGTTCGTAGTCAGTTCTTAGAAGGTAAAGGAGTTCCAGCACTTATAGCTCTTGCCCCTGGTACTTCTAAAAAAGCTAAATCTGTTGCATTGACCTGGGCTAAAGGTATTGGAGCAACAAGGGCCGGTGTGCTTCAGACTACATTTAAAGAAGAGACTGAAACGGATCTATTTGGTGAACAAGCGGTTCTCTGTGGTGGAGCTAGTGCACTTGTAATCGCTGGATATGAAACACTGATTGAAGCAGGTTATCAACCAGAAATGGCATACTTTGAATGCCTTCATGAATTAAAACTTATTGTGGACCTTATGGTTGAATCTGGAATAGCAGGAATGCGGTTTTCCGTATCGGAAACAGCAAAATATGGTGACATCACACGAGGTCCTCAAGTTATCAATTCTCAATCGAAAAAAGTGATGAGAGGAATTTTAAAGGATGTCCAGTCAGGAAAATTTGCTAGGGAGTGGGTCAGTGAGTATAAAAAAGGGTTACCAAAATATAATGCCTTACTTAAAAAGGGTGAAAAACATGGTATTGAAAAAATAGGGCAACGTCTTCGTGATATAATGCCTTGGGTTAAAAAGAGGAATATTAAAGGAGCTCAAGCTGCATATAACTAGAGTTTTTCGTTAGAGTTGATAAAATAGGGGTCAAATTCAATGAGACAATATTAATTATTAGCTAGTAAGTAAGACTAAAGATTTTTAGGGAAACCTGGAATTTGGAATTATTTTAAATATAAGGATTTCAACCTAAATATAAGGATTTCAACCCGAAGTTTTATGAGACTTGATAGCTTTATTTGATTCCCTATGAGTAAGAGTATTACTTTAGCTACGAGGAAAAGTCCCTTAGCCATAATTCAGACAAAACTCGCTTGTCATTATCTAAAGAGAAAGTTTCCTGATTGTGCTTTTAGAATGCTTAAATTATCAACGACTGGTGATAAAAGATCTAATTGGTCACTTGAAACTGAAGGAGGAAAAGGACTTTTTACTAAAGAGTTGGAAATAGCTTTAAGCGAAGGTCGGGCAGATCTTGCTGTGCATAGCGCCAAAGACCTTCCAATGGAACTAGGATCTGGTTTGTCACTTGCAGGATATTTACCACGGGCTGATGCACATGATGTGTTTGTTATGCGTGAAAGTTGCTCAGGCCTTAAAACGATAGCTACGAGTAGTCCGCGTCGCCGTGTCCAAGTTGGCTTGTTACATCCACAGGTTAAATGGATTGAACTTCGCGGTAATGTTGAAACGCGATTATGCAAAGTTGCTTCCGGTGAGGCTGATGCGACAATCCTAGCTGCAGCTGGACTCAAACGTCTCACTATTGATTCTTGGCCGGGATTAATCTTTAAACCTTACACCACTCGTGAGCTAGTCCCCGCGGCAGGACAAGGTGCAATAGCTCTTGAATGTCGTGAAGACGATGCTGCTCAATACAAAACTGTTTTCGATAAAATTACGAATTATACTGTATCAATTGAACGATATCTTATCGATGAGCTTGGAGGTGGTTGCCATAGTGCTCATGCAGCTTACTTTTTTGCTAACACATTATACGTATTTCATGAGAAACATGGGTTTAAGCAGTATGATTTTGTAAACCTTGACAATGTAGAGATCAAAATCCGTTTAGGTGAGATCGTAAACGAACTTAAGAAATCATGACTTCGGGAATTGTTTATCTTGTCGGTGCTGGCCCCGGTGATCCAGGGTTACTAACTTTACGCGCGCGAGATATTATCAGACTTGCTGACGTTTTAGTATATGATAATCTGGTTAATGACTGCTTGCTCGATTGGTGTAAATCGGAGTGTCAGAAGGTTTATGTTGGTAAGAAACCGGGATCTCATGCTATAACTCAAGAGGAAATCGAGAGAATATTAGTCCACCATGCAAAGAATGGTAAAGTTGTTGCCCGATTAAAAGGAGGTGATCCTTTTATATTCGGCCGGGGTGGTGAAGAAGTCCGACGCTTAGCGGAAGATGATATCAAATTTGAGATTATCCCTGGGGTAACTGCTGCTTTGGCAGCGGCGGCATATACTGGGATACCACTGACCCATCGCGATTTTAGTTCATCAATTAGTTTTTTGACTGGCCATGAAAATTTAGAAAATCACGAATTTCGTGTGTCTTTTCATGATTTTTCAAAAAATTCGAAAACCCTTTGCATTTACATGGGTATGGGGCAACTTGAAAGGATTACAACTGAGCTTATTTCAGGTGGGCTTTCATCTGATACCCCGGTTGTTGTTGTACAATGGGCGACTCTTCCCCAACAACGCAGTCTACTCTCTACTCTCTCTAAGGTGGCTGTTGAATGCAGTAAAAAGGATTTCGGACCACCGAGTGTTATTATCGTGGGAGAGGCATCGAAGTTTTATGATAAGATGGGATGGTTTGAGAAAAGACCGCTATTTGGTAAACGAATAGTGGTTACTAGAGATCTTGATCAAGCAGCAAAATTGAGCTATAAGCTTGAAGCTGTAGGTGCTGAAGTAATTGAGCTCCCACTCATTCAAATTAAAAGGTTAAATGATCAAGACACCAATAAAGCTATTTTTTCAGAATTTGGAGCTTATAATTGGATTATTTTTACAAGTGTTAACGGTGTTAGATACTTTTTTCATAATTTTTTTGAGACCTTTTCAGACATTCGGTCATTTGGAGCACTTAAAATTGCAGTTGTTGGACAAGAGACTGAAAAAGCAATTAATAAATATAATCTGACTGTTGATTTTATTCCACATATATCTGATTCTGAATCACTTGCTGACGAACTCATAAATTTTGAATCAATAGAACATCTCAAGATTTTAGTGATTACAGGTAATCGTAATCGAGATCTACTGGTCAAGAAACTTGAAGATGCACTCGCTATTGTTGACACCTTTAGGGTATATACCACAAGGATCTGTGACATAATAGAACATCCAGCAACGAAGTCGTTTTGCAAAAAGGGAGCAGATGTTGTTACTTTTACCAGTCCTTCCATAGTAGAATCTTTTGTCAATCAAGTTGCATCTCTACAGGTGGAAAAAGGGGCAAAAAATCCTATTTCATGTAGCATAGGGCCGATTACTTCTGAATCGATGCGTAAAGCTGGTATCCCTGTTGAGCTAGAATCTGAAAGTCGCTCAATTGACGGAATGGTAAAGGCAATAATAGAAAAATTTAATCCGATTTAGAGTTCGGTATTGCCCTTAACTGTTGGTAATTGTTGTATTTAATTGTTGACTCATGAGCTCTATAGCAAAGATCAAAGTATGTGGTATCACGCGAAAGGAAGATGCGAAGGCTGCGGTTAATTTAGGGGTAGACTTTATTGGTCTGAATCTTTATCCACTCTCGCCGAGAGTAATCGCTCCTGATTGCATTAGTGATTTATTTATGGAGATTCCGCGAGGAAAACGTGTTTATATAAATGTTTTACCATCGCCAGCGAAACTTAAAAAAATGTTGGATATAGGTTTTGATTACTTTCAGATCCATTTCGATATTGATATTCCTATTTCTAACCTCATAACATGGAGTGGGATTGTGGGGGTAGAAAAACTTTGGCTTGCTCCTCGAATCTATCCATACAAGCCATTTCCTCGATCTATATTGGAATATGCAGACACTTTTATTTTGGATGGCTATTCAAAAAATAAATATGGTGGGACGGGAAAGCCAAGTAACTGGAAAATGTACAAAGATTTGCAGAAATTATTCCCTCATAAAAGATGGATCCTATCAGGTGGATTAAACGCTGGAAATATAAAAGATGCGCTCATTGTAACTAAGGCTCAATATATTGATGTTAATAGTGGTGTGGAATCTTTACCTGGAGTAAAAGACGTTAGAAAGTTGGAAGAATTTATTAAGAATGTACGGTAACCAATCGAGTTAATTCATTTTGATCGGTGGTCGCTTACCAGATCCTTGTTCCAATATGAAAATAGTTAGAGTTTTATAAGATTAAAAAACTCTTCGTTTGTTTTAGTCTTAGATAGGCGTGCAATTGCTGTTTCTGCGGCTTCTTCAACCTTAATTCCTGCAAGTGCTCGACGAAGAAAGTGACAATATTCAAGCATATCAGGATGAAGAAGTAATTCTTCGCGACGAGTACCAGAGGCGGCGATGTTTATCGCTGGCCAGATACGTAGTTCAGCTGCTTTACGATCCAGTACCATTTCCATGTTTCCTGTTCCTTTAAATTCTTGAAAAATGAAATCATCCATACGACTACCAGTTTCAATAAGTGCTGAGGCGATAATAGTGAGACTACCTGCTTCTTCCGTATTACGTGCTGCAGAAAATAACTGACGGGGCTTTTCGAGAGCACGAATGTCTAAGCCACCTGTCATTGTGCGGCCACCACCACCCTTAGCAGAGTTATGTGCACGTGATAAGCGGGTTAGTGAGTCAAGCATTAATACGACATCTTTTCCAACTTCTACTAAACGCTTGGCCCGTTCAATTGCTAGATCTGCTATGCGGATATGATTTATCAATTCTTCATCATTTGAAGATGCCCATATTTCGGCTGGTACACTTCTTTTAAGATCAGTTACTTCTTCAGGTCTTTCATCGACAAGAAGCATCATAACATGGCATTCAGGATGATTTTCAATGACACCAAGAGCAATATCCCGCAGTAATGTGGTTTTACCAGTTCGTGGAGGTGCGACAATAAGTCCACGTTGTCCTTTGCCTATAGGACAAAAGATGTCCATCGCGCGAACCGTCATATTACCATCTTTTGTTTCAAGCTTTAACCACTTATCAGGGGTGATGGTTGTAAGTTGGGTAAATTCAATACTTTTTCTACGGTTTTCCACAGATAAATTATCGATAGTATCAATATAACGTACTTTTGGATTTTGGAATCTTCTATCCTGTTGACCTTGTCCAACAATATGACTCCCACGGCGTATTTTAAACCGGCGGATCAATTCTTGGGGTAAAAATGGATCAGAGGCCCTTTTCCTACCATTTCTTGCGGGATCAAGCAATTGCCCCGACTTGTTAGATTGAGGTTCAAAAATTCCTTTAACACTAATATTACCTTCACTGTTAATATTAGTGTGACTAGTTTGATGCTGGTTATTTGTCTCCATAATTAGAGAAGGTTCTGGGAATTAACAAAATTTCCTTATGGCGGAGGAAATTTTTAATCTACGAAAAAAAACCGTGATTTTTTAAAAAAAAATGAGGTAGTTTTTTCTTTTTAAACCCTCTAAATAGGGGTATAAAGTTAATACTAGAAATTTATAATCATCTGTCAATGCCCATATTTGGTCATTAATATTCCTTCTATGAGATCTGATCTGTTGAAGCAAGCGGTAGTTAACATGAACATTATTTAATAAATGAATCACTGGATCCTTGCTATAAGACCGAAAACTTTACCAGCTGCAATTATACCTGTTTTATTGGGGAGTGCATTAGCTTGGAAAAGTGGGGCTTTTCAGTTGTTACCAGCTTTTCTCTGCTTTGCTTTTTCTTTGCTCGTTCAGATTGCGACGAATTTAGGTAATGATTATTATGATTTTATTAAAGGAGCTGATACACCTGATCGAATTGGTCCTTTTCGTGCAACTGCTTCAGGAGTAGTTCAACCTTTGGTGATGAAAAGAGCAATGTGTGTAATTTTTGTCATAGCTAGTTGGGTTGGTTTAGGACTTATTCCTTATGGGGGGTGGCCTCTACTCATTGTAGGTTTCAGTAGTATATTTTGTGGTTTTGCTTACACAGGTGGACCTTACCCCCTTGGCTACCACGGATGGGGAGATCTATTAGTATTTGTTTTTTTTGGAGTAATTGCAGTCGTGTTTACCAATTATATTCAGACGGGCCAATTTACATTTGAAGCCTTCCTCGTTTCTTGGATTGTGGGTTCACTGGCTACGAATATTCTAGTAGTTAATAATTATCGTGATAAAGAAACTGATTCTCGAGCGGGAAAGAATACACTAACTGTTCGATTTGGACGCAAATTTTCCTTTTATGAATATCAAGTATTATTTTTTATAGCTCTTTTGAGTAATCTATTTCTATGGAGATTAGAGCGCCAACTCTGGTTGCTTTTGCCAGTAATAGTTTGGCCTTTTAGTTTATATCTCAGAAGTCGTCTTGCGAATTCCATTACAGGAATTGAGTACAATAACCTGTTGGCTTATACAGTTATATTTTTACTGATATATGGGCTATTGCTTGCCCTTGGAATAATAATGTCCACCTAAGAGGAAGGTAACATTTAAAATAAAAAATATTATCATCTTTATCAAAGGCAGTGTAGATTAATGGCAGATGAAAAATTATCACCATTGTAATCGATAAAATGTAAGTAATCACCCAGACACTAAAAAGAGATTATAATCTACCGAGAAAATTTAGCTTAAATATGACAAAATAAGGCTGTATTGAAGCCTATTTCCATTCAATGGAACTATTTATATATAAATAGTCAGCTTATTCTTTAAATCATCTTTATTTGTGAGGCCAACTATCTGGTCTACAATTGAACCATCTTTGAACAGAAGCATGGTTGGTATTGCTCGAATATTGAAACGGCTAGCTATATTAGCGTTATTATCCACATTTACTTTGCATATTTGTATTTGGTCGCCCATTTCAATTGCGAGTTCTTCAAGAATAGGTGCAATAGATTTACAAGGCCCACACCAAGGAGCCCAAAAATCTATGAGGGTAGGTTTAGACATTTCGGTTATTGTCGTATCAAAGTTATCATTATCCAAAATTTTTATGTTTTCTGTCATAAATTTAGTATTATAGGTAGAGGTTAAAGAAACAATCAAGGGTTTATGATTTTGGAGTATTTTTTTCAAGTAGATAGGACAGTTCTTTTGTTTCAACGTCTTCAAGTTTTTTCCCACTATTTTTCAAGTCTTCAAATGTTTTGACTAATGACTCAGTCATTTTGTCATGCGTCTCTTCAGATCCACCTAAAATTGAAAATTGATCAGCCTGTGTTACCCTTTTGTGGCCATCATCATTATCCAGGCCTAATCCGAGAAGGTGACTAGTGTTCTTTTTCCCTCTGCTCATGAATATATATTGGTTATATAGATTAAAAGTAAATTGGAAATAAATTATCCCTGATTTTTAAGTTTGAGTCGACACTGAATATCAGTAAACGGCATTTTCTGGTCGATTTCAATTGTTTGCATACGCGCTAGCTCAAGGATTGCAAGGAAGGTTGCAATAAGAAAATTAAGATTTTACTCGCGGTTAGTAAAAAGTTCCGAAAAAAGAAATTCTGGTGTTGAGTCAAGCAGTTCAATGATATACTCCATACGTTCAGATATAGTCACCAATTCATCGTGAATTTCACCATAGGTAATTCTTTCCGAAAATCGGCGTATAACCTGATTAAATGAATTCCATATTTCAATTTTGTCAGATGATTTAAGTGGGCGAAGTATAATTTCTCCGTTATTCTCAGAGAAGTCTCGAGGTAAATAATTAATGGTTTCAGAAATGACATCCTCAAGCTCAAGTGCAGCATTTTTAAACTTTTTATATTCAATTAGCTGTTGGACTAGTTCCCACCGAGGATCAATCTCATTTTCATCCTCAGTTTCGCTAAAGCGTTCTTTTTTAGGTAGAAGCATGCGACTTTTTATATGCATTAATGTTGCTGCCATAACAAAAAAATCACCAGCTACTTCCAGGTCTAACTTATCCATATTATAAATCACATCGAGATATTGACTCGTAACCTTTTCAATAGGTATATTATAAATATCGATTTCATTTTTACGGATAAGAAAAAGTAAGAGGTCCAGTGGCCCTTCGAAAATATTCAGGCGTATCGAGTAATCAATAGACGGAACGATCGCGTCTTCCACTATTGTCATGAGATGGGATCCCTAAACAGATTAAAACTGAAGTAGGTTAAAACGAATCTTAAAGCTAGTGTCATCTTCTCTGAAGTTGCCTGAATAGAATGCTAATTGGTACTCAACTTCCCAAGCATTTCCTAATCTTTGATGGAGAACATATCTTTGTTCCGTAATGTCATTGCGTCGTGTATCAAAAAGCATACGTGCACGAAATCCTAAATTTCTGTTCAGACGTTGGTAATAGTCAAACCCATATTGATTGACTTCGTTCTGTAAGTGATCAGAAAAGAAGGATACTGACCAAAAATTACTGTCGTGAATGGTTATCCGATTGCGCCAATCCTGCGCAGTAAAACTTCCCGGAGTGATACGATTATAAATATCGATTCTCATCCAGTGGACAGGATTCATTTGTAATTGCGTGTATAGACCTGACCATTTATCTGCCCCATTTTCTGCAGAGAAAAGAAAATCCTGATAAATATTAAATGAAACTAGATCCTGTGAACCATAACCATGATGACGCGTTTGAAGAAGATTTTCTATCCCGACACGAAGAACATTCAAGTCAGTCATTTCATCCAGATGGCGAGTATTCCCTAAATCAATTGATGGCAAATTAGTTCCTAAATAATCTCGATCAATAGGAATAATTTTGTTCTTTCCTGAATCTCCTCCTGGTAGATAGCGATATTGTAACACAGGTTTAAATACATGACGTACCCCATTAATTCCCCAAAGTGGGTTTTGAAAATCCCAAGTAGCATAGGATGATATTTCGGCATCCAGTCCTAGTTCTCCTATTATCCTCGTATAGCTATCGTTACTATTGAGGGTCGATCCGTAATGTGTAAACCGAGCACCGCCAATGGGCATAATATTTAGCCATTTATTAATTTTTAGAGGTCGATAAAGAGAGTAAAAAGCATCGTAACGATCAGACTTCAAAGAAGGATTCCCGACTATACTATTTTCTTCTAATCGTACAGCACTGGCATTAAAACTATAATAAAAACCAGTATTGAGTAATGGTGTCGGCATCACATCGATCCGGATTTCTGGGAGGCGTTCGTGTTGAATTTGAAAATCATTGGGGCGAAAGCGTGCAAAAGAAGAAACAAAGAAATTTTTACCTTGATAAATAGCTTCAACATAATTGTCTGGTTGCTGATTTTCATGAAATTTATCAGGACGGAAATCTCGTATTACCTCAGAATCACTCCATGCGTTAACATTAGCTGATATTTGAAATCGATTGCCTATTGGTTGCATATGCTGAAAGTCGAAAAAGTACCGATCTGTATCTATACTATTTCCCCTATTATCGAGGCCTGGATTGCCTGAATCATCTATGTAACCTGATTGGAATCTACTAATCCCCCCATTCTTTAAAGGGTTGATCTGCCATGCATAAGCTGGTCCGAGCAGAATACCCCTTTCAGTATAAGCATCAAATCCAAGACCAACAGATAAATTTTTCGAGACTGGTATAAGAGGATTGTTTTTTACATAGGTTCCAAGATGCCCCTGATATCCAAGTCTCCCTTTAAGTTGTATATATTTTTGCCCTTGTTCCTGTGAAAAGCTAGGAAGGCGAAAAATTGAAGTTTCACCCAAACCGAAAGTTGGGTTATCTGCTTCAATACGTTGGTTTGGGAAAAACCTGACTTCCTTCGCTTGCATATTTAAGGCGAGTGAAGAGGGCTCTTGAAAATACACACGTGTGTTGTGGAGATTAACTTCTTTTTCCGTCCCATCAAGCCCTTCACCTACTGCGTAGTAGGGAGGTGAACCCATTCGAAAGGGACCTGACTGTAAACGTTTCTCGAGAACATCATAGACAAGATCCTCGCTGACATGACGTATATTGCCATAGGTAACTCTAACATTACCGTGGGCTTCAGCAATTCGCTTATTTTGATTATAATGAATTTCATCAGCAATAACTGTAAGATTTTCATGAATAAATGTGGCTTCACCACGAGCTACCATAGTTTTGGTATTACCATCAAACTCTATGGGGTGATCTGAGCTTATCTGGGGTTGTTTGCTAAAGCTGTGAGCAGTGAGTGAGACCAAGGCAAAAAATGTAATATATCTAAAAACTCTCACGATTAACAGGCTTTTAATAACTGGAAAACCATCGCACATGGCTAAAATTTAGAGGCAATGCTATTTTTCTAGCATATTAGTATTTCACTATCAAGCTCATTCATGAATTTTGTCGAAAGACTACTGAAGGAGCTGATGGAGCTGATAATTGGAAGATCCTTTCTTCACGATTTATTTATTACATAATACAGAAAATTATGTTTATACTGAACGAAATGGATGGTAGACATTTGTAAAATAACTATACGAATTGAGTTAATGCCATTTTTAATTAAGCAGTATTAAATATTAAATAATAAATACTATTTGGAGTCGAGTATTCGTGATAATAAATAAAAATGAATTAAATGCTATTCTCAATGCTAAGCATTCTAATCCACACAGCCTACTAGGGTTACATCAATATCGGGTTAAGAAAAAAAGAGGGCTAGTCGCTCGAACATTTATCCGCAATGCTAAATCTTGTGAGATTGTTGACATCGAATCAAAACCTAAAAAAACGTATTCTCTAGAAAAAATTTCGTCTGATGGTTTTTTTGAAGGGTGGATACCAAATAGGTCTAAAGTCTTTCGCTATTATTTGAGGATTGAAAAAACAAATGGAGAAACCCAACAATACTATGATCCTTACAGTTTTATGCCCACAATAACTGACTATGAACTTCATTTATTCAATGAAGGTAATGATCATCAAATCTATGAGAAATTAGGTGCTCATATTAGTCATGTTAACGGTGTTTCCGGGGTTTCATTCGCCGTATGGGCACCAAGTGCCAAACGTATTTCAGTTGTTGGTGATTTTAATTTGTGGGAAGGGGTATATCATCCAATGCGCTTGCTCGGTTCTTCAGGAGTATGGGAATTATTCATACCTGGTTTAAAAAAATATACAAAATATAAATATGAAATAATTGGAGCGGATAATCTTCTACGACTAAAAACAGATCCCTATGGAGTTTTTTTTGAGTCATCTCCAAATAATGCCTCTATCATTAAGGATATTGATAAGTATGAATGGCGAGATACAGCTTGGATGGAAGAACGCAAGTGTACCGATTGGTTAAAGCAACCCATTTCGATTTATGAAGTTCACTTTGGATCATGGAAACGTATGGGGGAAATGGGGAATCGGGCATTATCTTACCGTGAAATGGCTAGAGAGCTGACCAACTATGTGAAATACATGGGGTTCACCCATGTTGAATTTCTTCCTTTGAATGAACATCCTTTTACCGGTTCCTGGGGATATCAACCCACAGGATTTTTTGCTCCCACCCACCGTTATGGTAATACTGAGGATTTAATGTTTCTGATTGATACATTGCATTGTAACGGAATCGGCGTGATTATGGATTGGGTCCCTGGTCATTTTCCGAAGGATATTTTCTCACTCGCTGAATTTGATGGTACAAAATTGTATGAATATACAGATCCACGCAAGGGTTACCATCAGCATTGGGGTACTTTGGTTTTTAATTATGGACGTAATGAAGTAAGGTGCTTTCTTATCGCCAGTGCCTTTTCGTGGTTCCACCGTTATCATATCGATGGGTTACGCGTTGATGCCGTAGCCTCTATGCTTTATCTTGATTTTTCGAGAAAGGTTGGTGAATGGGTTCCTAATGAATACGGGGGGCGTGAAAATTTAGAAGCAATGCATTTTATTCGACAATTAAATACCCTTGTCCGAAACTATTATCCTGGTGCAATTATGATAGCTGAAGACTCGAGTTCATGGCAAGGCGTTACACACAGTGACAAGGAGAATGACCTCGGATTTGATTTTAAGTGGAATATGGGGTGGATGAATGACACTTTAAGTTTTTTTAATCAAGATCCTATTTCGAGAAAAAGGCACCTTAATGATCTTACTTTTGCATCAATATACAAGGATTCAGAGAATTTTATTCTCACCTTTTCTCATGATGAAGTGGTTCATGGTAAAGGTTCCATGATTATGAAAATGGGCGCTGAATCGATGTCTGCTAAAGCGCAGAATCTTCGGGCTCTTTATACTTTAATGTGGGTTTGGCCTGGTAAAAAGTCCTTATTTATGGGGAACGAATTTGGACAATCATCAGAATGGAATCATGATGAAAACTTGCAGTGGTATCTTTTGCAGTATGTGGATCATGAAGGGCTTCAAAAAATTGTGCGCGAACTTAATATTGTTTATAAGTCTGAACCTGGACTTTATGAAAGAGATAATACCCCATGTAATATTAATTGGATTCGGGCGAATGATGTGGATAACTGCGTAATTGCTTTTCTGCGTGTTGGGAGATATGATGGGGAATCATTTCTTGTAGTTGGTAATTATTCATCTATTGTAAAAAAAAATTACCGCCTGGGGGTGCCGTACTCAGGAAAGTGGAAAGAAATTATAAATTCAGATTTGTACAGTAATGGAGGTAATGGAAAGGAAAGCCTGGAGGAACTTGTTACCTGTGATGATCCCAATGATGGATACAGCTATTCTCTTAATTTAACCCTCCCTAACTGTACCACAGTTATTTATAAATTCTGGGGTAAATATTAATTAGAAATTAAGACTGAGGTTTTATATTCTGTCATGTATAGCTAAATGGTGATAGCTGATTTATATTTTTCTGGACAAATAGTTTATACAAGTAAAGAAGTCTTTGTATGACAGGAAGACAACTTGCTAAAGCATTGAGATCAGGGAAGCACGTATATGGAACACTTGTTGTTTCTCATTCCCCACGTTGGTTGGATGTGATTGGGAAGCTGGGGTTGGACTTTGTTTTTATTGATACCGAGCATATTGCCATTGACCGTATAGAGCTCTCTTGGATGTGTAATGCTTATCGTGCATTGGGTATTGCTCCTATAGTTCGTATACCATCCCCTGATCCTTACTATGCTTCTATGGTGATGGATGGTGGTGCTAATGGCATCATTGCTCCTTATGTAGAGACTGTAGAGCAAGTTAAGACTTTAAGTGGTGCGGTAAAGTTGAGACCAATCAAAGGAATGCGATTACAAAAGCGATTAGAAGATGGTCAAAAATTTGAAAAAGGTTTAGAGACATATCTCGAAGAGAGAAACAGGGAGAATATTTTAATTGTAAATATTGAGAGTATCCCTGCAATTGAAAACCTCGACGATATACTCCAAGTTAAAGAGCTTGATGGGGTATTGATCGGGCCTCATGACCTTTCCTGTAGTTTGGGAATACCAGAGCAATACCATCTTAAGAAATTTGATAAGGCTGTGAGGGGGATTTTTGAAAAAGCTCGCCAACATAATAAAGGGGCGGGGATTCACTATTGGCAGAGTATCAAACAAGAAATAGCCTGGTATAAAACAGGAGCTAATTTAATTGTTCATGGTATTGACCTTATTTCATTTGTCGATTCGATGGAAAAAGATCTGACTTATATACGTAAGGCGCTTGGTGATGACCGGCAGAAAAAGAAAAGACAGAATATTAACATTTAAGTTCAATCGTAAGTATTATTTATTATCGATTTTAAATGCATCTGCTCAAATAGTAATCTTCATAGATATCCTAGATCGGTAGTCGAGGTAGAATAGTTGGAAATTAAAGTTAAAGTGCTAAATGATGAAATATAGATTCTATATCAATTTTTTCTAATTTATTTAATTCCTGATTGACCATCTCTTACCTTTACTTTTTTTTCTCGCTTTTCCCATTAACCATAGATCATCATTCTAATCTATCATTGTGAATATTAACACTAAAGATATTAATGAAACGCGTAAATTGCTTATTGTGTCTGTTTCAGGACAAGAAATTGAAGCAGAGGCGGATAAAATATTAGAGGAGTTTAAACATTCTGTTAAAATTCAAGGGTTTCGTCCTGGAAAGGCTCCAGAGTCACTCATTAAAAAGCGATATGGAAAAGAGTTAGCAAGTGAGCTAAACCGCAAAGTGACTTCACAGGCATATGAAAAGTCATTAAAAGATTCAGAGCTAGATATCTATAATGTCGTGACCGTCGACGAAGGAAAGTTTTCACCTGGAAAAGATGGAAAGATCGAAATTACAGTTGATGTTAATCCGTCATTTAACCTTCCCGAATATAAGGGTATTCCAACAGAAGTTTCATCTGCAGCGATTGATGAAAGTGAGATTGATAAATCAATCGAAGAAATCCGTAAACAACGTTCAGATTTTAAGGAGGTAAATCGAGTTGTTAAAAAAGGAGATTTTGTAAAAGTTAGTTATGAAGGTAAGGTTGGTAAGCGACTGATTGCCGAGATTGTACCTGACCACCATATTTATGGTAAGCAGGAAAATACCTGGGAAGAAGCCGGTGCTGAAAATGACATGGGAGTAAAGGCTGTAGTTGAAGGCTTGATTGGGATGAAAATTGGAGATAAAGAAAAGGTGAAGATGAAGTTCCCCAAGGATTTTAAAGTTGCTGAACTAAAAGGTAAGCAAGCAGAGTATACAATGGAAATCCACGAAGTGCGTGAACGTGTACTTCCTGAATTGAATGACGAATTTCTAAAACAACTACATGTTGAAAGCATTGAAGAATTTAGAAAGCAAATAAATGACGAGTTGAAGCAACGTAAAGAAAATGAAATAAATCAATCATTGCGCTACCAAATAACTGAGGCATTGGACAAACGTATAGAATTCCCTTTACCTGAAAGTGCGATCGATTTTGAATCAAGAGGTATTTTTAATGATATTGTAAATCAAAATAAGCAAAGAGGCGTTCTTGATAGTGAATTTCAAAAACATGAGGAGGAAATTCGTAAAAATGCTAAAAGCGCAGCAATACATCGTGTAAAGTTACAAATCATTCTTGGACGCATTGCGAAAGAAGAGAAAATCGAAATAAAAAATGAGGATATTCAGAATCATATAATGTCCCAGGCCATGCAGACAGGGACTAAGCCGGAACAAATTTTAAAAGAATTACAGAAAAATAGGGGACAGATGATGGCCATTCAAAGGTCTATTATTTATAATAAAACACTCGATTACTTGGTAAAAGAATCAGCTGTTAAAGTTAAAAATAACTAATTCCGCATCAAATCTTCATTTCACTCAAAGGGTATTATTCAATGTAGCAATTTTAGTTTCGAATAGTTTTCATTATCTATGATTGATAATCTTTTTATTTCGCTTGATAAACAACGACCACAAGATTAATTTATAATTTTTAATTTAGAGGAATCACTGGTGAGTTACTATTTACCATTACCACATATTGTTGAAAACGATGGCCGTACAGAACGCCATTGGGATGTTTACAGTCGTCTTCTTAAAGACAGGATAATTTTTATTGGTACCCCTATTGACGATTATGTCGCTAATGGGGTGATTGCACAAATGTTGGTTTTGCAAGGGGAAGACCCAAAAAAAGAAATTCAACTTTATATCAATACTCCAGGCGGCAATGTTACTGATGGAATGGCTATTTATGATACGATGAATTTCTTGGGCTGTGATGTGGTGACTTATTGTGTTGGTATGGCAGCAAGTATGGGAACTGTACTTCTTGCAGCAGGAACGCCGGGGAAACGATTTGCGTTGCCCAACAGTCGAATAATGATACATCAGCCATCAGGAGGAGCAACTGGTCAGACGTCTGACATATCAATTGCAGCGCGTGAAATTTTGCGTTGGAAAAATAAAATTAATGAAATACTTTCAGAACATACAAATAAATCCATTAATCAAATTGAAAGTGATTCCGATCGTGACTACTACATGACAGCGGAAGAGGCTAAAGATTACGGGATTGTTGATCATGTCATAGAATTTAAAAAGAGAAAGAATCAGGATAAAGAGGAAGAAAAAAAATCTGCTTAAATTATTTACTCGATGGCAAAAGCGACAAAAATGACATTTTGTTCATTTTGTGGAAAATCGCAAAATGAAGTAAGGAAGATGATCGCCGGACCTGCTGGTGTCTATATTTGTGATTCTTGTGTAACTGTCTGTAAAACAATAATTGATCGCGAGTTGAAGCCGGCTGATCAAGATTCTAAATTTGCTTTTAGATTAGTTAAGCCTGCAAAAATCAATGAGGCTCTTGATGATCACGTCATAAGTCAGAATCACGCTAAAATGGTCTTATCTGTTGCCGTTTATAATCATTACAAACGGCTCCAGGCTGAATTGGATACGGATAGGTCTGACAACAAGGATCATGATACAGAATTTAGTGAGGTCGAAATTGAAAAAAGTAATATTCTTCTCATTGGACCTACGGGAAGTGGGAAAACTCTACTTGCTAAATCTCTTGCTGATCTTTTAGAAGTTCCTTTTTCCATTGTTGATGCAACAACCTTAACTGAAGCAGGTTATGTTGGAGAAGATGTAGAAAATATTGTATTAAGGCTGCTTCAGTCAGCCAATTACGATGTTAAAAAGGCAGAGTGTGGTATTATTTATGTCGATGAAATAGATAAAATTGGTCGTAAGACTGAGAATGTTTCGATTACCCGAGATGTGTCGGGTGAAGGTGTACAACAGGCTTTGCTTAAAATTCTTGAAGGTACCGTTTGTAATGTACCACCCCAAGGTGGGCGAAAACATCCGAATCAAGAGTATATCCAGGTTGATACATCAAAGGTTCTCTTTATCTGTGGAGGCGCATTTATTGGCCTTGATAAAATAGTTCATAAGCGAATAGGAGAAAAATCGATAGGCTTTGGTAACAAAACTGAACTCGATGACCCACAGAAAAAAAATCTTGTTAAAGATATAGCACCTGAAGATCTCATCAAATATGGTATGATACCGGAATTTGTTGGTAGGTTACCTATTGTTTCTTCGCTTGAAGAACTGGAAATTGGTGACCTTGAGAAGATCCTCCTCGAAACTAAAAACGCGCTTATTAAGCAGTATCGCAAATTATTTTTAATGGAGGGAGTAGACTTAATTTTTACCAAAGATGCTGTGCGCACGGTGGCAGAAAAAGCGATTGAATTAAAAACTGGGGCACGTGCGCTTCGTTCGATTCTTGAAAAACTTATGCTTGATATTATGTATAACCTTCCACAGATGACTGATGTTGGGGAGGTTGCTATTAATCGAGCTGTAGTTGAAGGTAAGAAAAAAGCAAAGATTCGCAAGATTTCAAAGAAAGATCGTAAGCACGCGGCTTGAGTGGGTACGATTACCAGTGCCCGTATTGGCCCTTTTTAAGAGCCTTTGCAAATATAACAAGTAATTTTATCGTATTTTCGATATCTTTCAGATCGACAACTTCACTCGGTGTATGCATGTAGCGTAAAGGTATAGAAACCAATCCGGTAGCCACACCTTGTCTTCCAATTTGGATTGAACGCGCATCTGTTCCAGTCGGTCTAGGATCTGCCTCTAATTGATAAGGGATTTTTCCTTTTTTTGCGCAACTTACTAATAATTTATGAACAAAAGGATTAATATTCGCACCTCGGCATATAATTGGACCAAACCCCAGTTTAGTTTCACCAAATTTACGTTTGTCACAATCGGGATGATCGGTGGCATGCCCAACATCAATGGCAATTGCGATATGTGGGTTTACAGCATAGGTTGATGTTATGGCGCCGCGGGTACCAATTTCTTCCTGCGTTGTTGTTACTGTTACCACTTTGGCTGTTAATTGCTTTAATTTTGCTAGCCTGCGAAATGTTTCACTTACTACATAAGCACCAGATTTATTATCAAACGCTCGAGCTGTTCCAATACTGCCATTAATAAATTCAAAATCATGATCATATGTTGCAACGTCACCTATACAAACAAGCTTTAATGCATCTTTTTTGCTTTCAACACCAATATCGATCCACATCGCTTCTAAATTTGGTACCTTATTCCGATCCTCGATATTCATGAGGTGTACAGCTCTTTTACCTGTTACGCCTTTCACTATACCTTTGGCAGTCAGGATGTTAACACGACGTCCTGATATCATAATTCTATCATGGCCTCCAATTGTGTCGAAATATAGAAAACCATCTTTATCAATATATTTGATTATAAACCCAAGTTCGTCCATATGACCAGCTAACATAAGAACGGGATCACCTTTTTCATTAATTGTCGCGATGCGATTACCCATTGCATCTTTGCTATATTTATCGGCAATCGGCTTAAGATAGCGGTCGATCACACGATGTGCTTCGTCCTCGTATCCTGAAGGCGATCGGGCATTGAGTAGTTCGATAAGGAATTTTGGAGGTGAGTAAGATTTAGTGGACATAATAAATTAATATTAACTAATTTTAATCATGGCATTCTCTTAAATTAAAATAATCAATTAAAAAAGTAGATCTTTCTATAAATATACTCAAGTAAGCATCATATTGTCCTTAAATAAATATTCAGTAAAATATTACTTTTCAAATATGATCGATCTATTAATAATTAATGGGTGAATATTTATCCAGCCATTGATATACGTAAAGGCCGTTGTGTACGTCTTAAGCAAGGGAGGGCTGATTGTGAAACTATTTATTTTAATGACCCTGTCGAACCTGCTCGGCTCTGGCGTGAGGCTGGCGCAGAATGGATTCATGTCGTTGATTTGGATGGTGCACTGTCTGGTGAACCACAAAACTGGCAGTTAGTTGAAAAGATATGTGCCTTGGGGGTGAAAGTGCAGATGGGTGGTGGGCTACGTGAAAGTGTTAGTATTAAAAAAGCTTTCAATATAGGGGTGAGTCGTGTCGTCATCGGAACAAGAGCCTGTGAAGACGAAGTCTTTATTAAGACATTAGTAGATCGCTATTCTAATAAAATTGCGGTTGGTATAGATGCAAAAAATGGTCGGGTGGCAACCCAAGGTTGGATAAATACTACGAAGCTAAAGGCGCTTGATTTTGCAACCAAGATTTCAACTTTAGGGGTAGAGACTATCATTTATACTGATATTAGTCGCGATGGGATGCTATATGGGCCAAATTTTAATGAGCAGAAAAGAATGTTATCAAAGGTTGATGTTAAAATCATAGCATCTGGAGGTATTTCGACTTATGAAGATATCGATCAGTTTTTTAAAATAAGTGAAAAACACCCAGGTATGGAAGGTGTTATAATTGGCAAGGCGCTTTATGAAGATAAAATCAATCTTGCGAAGGTCTTAAGGCATTAAGAATTTATGTTGTGTCATTTAGTTCCTCGGCCATTTTTTCTAATGGATAAGTCCAGATTTCTGAAAGTGTTGGGTGATACCAGTGTGTTTTGAGGAGATCATTGACAGTTGCCTCAATGGATACTGCTACGGCCAATGAATGAATGATTTCTCCAGCATCTTTACCTACACATTCGGCCCCAACGATACGACCATCAGGCTTGCGTGCAAGAACTTTGACATAACCATACTTCGCTTCCATAAGGATTGATTTTCCATGATCATTAAATGGAAATTCAGCGGAAAGGTAATCGGTTTTTCGGTTAAGCAAATCTTGATCAGTCAACCCAACAGTGGCTACTTGGGGATCGGTGAAAATAATTTTTAAAAGGTGATCGTAAATAATTGAACTAGATTTTTGGCCTGAGGCGTGTTTGGCAGCCAATTCACCTTGCATAATCGCGATATGAACAATTTCATGTGGACCACAACAATCACCGGCGGCATAAACGCGCGCATTTGAGGTCTGCTGATTAGCGTTAATTTTGATATGTCCACTAGGTAGTAGGTCAATACCGGCATTCTCAAGCCCGAGATCCAACGTGTTAGGTATGCGACCAAGACTGTTAAGTATTTGAGTAGCCTTGCAGATGACTTTTTTGCCTCGATGAGAAAATGTTACCTGAATCTTTTCGTTATTCAGTGAAATATTTTCAATTTTAGTGTTAGTATAAAGTTCGATCCCTTCATCGCGAAAAGCATTTTCAATAACATTTGCAGCTTTGGAAGAACTTTCTTTTAATATATGTTCACTGCGTTGTATCATTGTAACCTTACTGCCAATGCGATTTAAATATTGAGTCAATTCACAGGCGACTATCCCTCCTCCTAATACAATTATCGATTCCGGGAGGCTATTTAACGTTAATACTTCATCGCTAGTTAGGAAAGGAACACTATCAAGTCCCGGAATGATGGGGTGGTTAATAATGGAACCTGTCGCGATTAGAAAATGATCTCCACTAAGTTGATTTCCGTTATCGAGGATAATTGTTTTTTCATCGATAAAACGGGCATTGTTACGATAAAGCTTAAATTGATCAGATTCCAATTCCTGAACACGATAATCTGCAAAATCACCTATTATTTTTTCTTTACGAATTCGTAGTGCTTCCATGTCAACTTTAGCTTGCGGAATCTTTAATCCAAACTGTTCTCCATGGTGAGCGTGGTGCAAGACTTCAGCTGCATAGATGACTGTTTTTGATGGCATGCAACCTTTTAAAATACAGAGCCCACCAAGTTTATCAGCACCGTCAACAATTGCCACTTTCGCATATTTTTCACGAGCAGTTCGTGCCCCTGCATATCCGCCGCTACCACCGCCAATGACAATAAAATCATAATGCATTTTGAACATAGGTTTATTTGTATTTATTTAAATAGATTGATCACTATTCATTGATTTACAATAAAACGGATCTAGTTGGAGTAAAACTAACTGTATCTTCTTTTAAAGCCATGTGCTGAAGAATATTATTCCTGATTATTTGGGCAAAAAATGTTATTGGTTGTCTTTGTAGTATGATTTTACATAAAAGATAGATAGATCGACTATGATGCCACTTTAAATTTCATCTATTATTTGCTTAACAAATTGTGATTTATTAAAAAATCTTGAAATTAATAGTATGGTTGGTTTTCCCTTTGCAGCTGTGGTTTTGATCGTTTAGCTAGAGGTAAATATTGATTCGATTGTATATTGAGGAGTTTAAAAATTAAAAGTTCAGAAGTGGTATTAATTTGAGAATTTAGGTTTATGTTGAGGTAATTACTAGTTATGATCTATGATTTACTGTTTTAATTACCTGTTGCAATTTTCATTAAGAAACTTTATTCATGCGCGTTTTTTCTAATGAAGAAGATCCTAATAGCAGATGAGATATCTATCTCCGGGATAGAATACTTAAAGAGTCAACCTGAATTTGAGCTTTTGGTGGCTTTGGATTCGAAACCCAAAGAAATCATACAACAGGTTAAAGATGTTACAGCAATTATTGTACGAAGTGAAACGAAAATAACTGCGGAGGTTATTACAGCTGCTCCACAACTTGTAGTAATTGGACGTGCGGGTGTTGGCATAGATAATATAGACGTAGAAACTGCGACACAACGAGGGATCATTGTAATGAATACCCCCGCCGGAAATACTTTGGCAACAACCGAATTAACTTTTACTCATATGCTCTGCTCTGCCCGGCCAATTACACAGGCAAATTCTTCAATGAATGAGGGTAAATGGGAACGGCAGACGTATGCCGGAAGCGAATTATCAAAAAAGGTTTTTGGGGTTATTGGGGTTGGCCGTATTGGGGGTGAAGTTGTGAAACGGGCTCAGGCGTTTGGTATGCAGGTCATAGCATATGACCCTTATCTTACCCAGGAACGCGCACTTGCACTTGAAGTAGAGCAGGTGGATTTAGATCCACTTTTTAAGCGAGCTGATTTTATTAGCATACATGTCCCATTGACTGATGACACACGGCATATTATTGATGCAAAAGCATTCGAAAAAATGAAAACTGGGGTGCGCATCATAAACTGTGCGCGTGGTGGTTTGATTCATGAAAAAGATTTAATCGATGCACTAAAGAAAGGAAAAGTGGCAGCGGCGGGGTTGGATGTTTTTAATGAAGAACCTTTAAGTGAAACAAGTGAACTTCGAAATACACCTAATTTGGTTTTAACTCCTCATCTGGGTGCTTCGACAGAGGAGGCTCAGGAAAGTATCGGTCTTGAAATAGCTAAAGCGGTAACCGAAGTGCTTTGTGGTGGTATTATCACTAATGCTATAAATATGCCATCTATAGACGGACGTACTTTAAAAACTCTTCAACCTTACCTTGTTCTTGGTGAAAAACTAGGGACGATTTTACAACAGATTTCACCCCCTCAAATAGAAAAACTGATTGTTACCTATTGGGGTAATATCATGGACCTTGACGCCATGCCATTAACTCGTGGTATTCAACGCGGCTATTTACTCAAAATTAGTGGGAAAGGGGTTAATGATGTTAATGCACCTTTGATCATGAAACATCTTGGAATTGAGGTTGAGATTATAAAGTCTAGTTCTGAAAGCGGTTACACTGAGCTTATCCGTATTGAGTCCATAAGTGCTCAAGGTGAAAAGTACAATATTGAGGGAACACTTATTGGAACGCGACAACAGCCAAGAGTAGTTCATGTCAATGACCGTGATGTAGAAGTGATTCCCGAAGGTAAATTATTACTTTTGGAAAACAAAGATTTACCAGGGATTGTTGGTGTTCTCGGTACAATTCTAGGTAAAGATGGCGTAAACATTGCCAGTATGTCTCTTAGTCGTAATGATGTCGGAGGTGTTGCGATGACTATTTTTCAATTAGATTCAATCCCCAGTCAAAAAGCATTGGACAAACTTAATGTAGCCGAAGCTGTCTTAAATATGAATCTCGTAGAACTCTAAGTCCTTTATTTTTAATTATTCGGTTACTTTATTATGCATACAATTGATATTGTAGTGGTTTGCATTTGTGGTTACCTCATAGGGTCTATCCCTTTCGCTATATTTATTGGTAAATTTTATGGTATCAATATATTGGAAGTGGGGAGTGGTAATCCTGGCGCAAGTAATATTAAAAGATCAATTGGTAAAGGTGCAGGTAATGTTTGTTTTCTTTTAGATTTTCTTAAAGGAGTGATTGCTGCAGGATGGCCAAAGTTGCTGATACTTTCGACTGAAAATACTATAGGCTTAGCTATGTTCGGTCTTATAGCAGCAATTATTGGTCATAGCTATTCCCTGTTTAATAAATATCGTGGTGGAAAAGGAGTGGCGACAACAATGGGAGGCCTTGCAATCATCACCCCTATTCCTCTCGTTGTAGGCATAGTTATTTGGATTATTATTTTTTACACCTTCCGATATGTTTCAATTGCTTCTATCGCATTCGTAATTAGTCTTCCTTTGATTAATATTATAATGGGCGTTATGGATTTTCGGTTATGGTTGTGTATCGGCATTTCTGTATTTACTATCTTCCGTCATCGATCAAATATTGAAAGACTATTGAAAGGAATAGAAAATCGATTCCAATGAATATTTATTGTTGTAAGGTGTTAATTTATTGATTTAAAGAAAATCTATTTAAAATGAGTAAAAAACCAGTAGTTAAAATAGGATTAATTGGTTTTGGAGTAGTAGGCGAGGGGGTTTGGAAGCATATCCAGCAAAATCGTTCAGCACTTGAACGGCGTTTAGGTGCACGGCTACAATTGGTTAAAGTGGCCGTGCAAGATATGAAGAAAAAACGCAAAGTACAAATTCCCCCTGATCAACTTACAACTGACCCTATGAGTATTGCTAATAACCCTGATATTGACATCGTTTGTGAGTTAATGGGAGGGACAACCCTCGCCAAAAAAATTACTTTAGCAGCATTACATAATGGTAAAATTGTCGTCACTGCAAATAAAGCTTTGATCTGCAAACATGGTGCTCAGCTTTTTAAAACTGCTCGTGCTGGAGGGGGACATTATTTTTATGAAGCTAGTGTGGCTGGTGGTATTCCGATTATTAAAGTTGTTCGTGAAGGACTTGTCGCTAATAGGTTTAATTTAATTTATGGTATTTTAAACGGTACCTGTAATTATATCCTAACACGTATGGAGCGTGAAAATTTAACTTTTGATAAAACTTTAATTGCGGCACGTGAACTGGGTTATGTTGAGGCTGATGAGTCATTAGATTTAGATGGATGGGATACTGCTCACAAGGCTGTCATTCTCTCATATCTTGCTCATGGTAAATGGGTTAGTATAAAAGATGTTCCTGTTGAAGGGATAGTAAATATTACACTTGAAGATATTCAATGGGCGAATAAATTAGGCTTTAAGATCAAACTTCTTGGTATTATAAGTCAGAACAATGAGGGCAAATCCATATTTGTTCGGGTTCATCCAACGCTCATTCGCAAGGATAAAATTATGGCTAATGTAGATGGCGTTTACAATGCAGTAAGTGTAAATGGTGATATTGTAGGCTCAGGTATTCATATTGGTCGAGGTGCAGGACAGGATGCTACAGCCAGCGCAGTCATCGGTGATGTTGCAGATGCAGTGAATATTTTACTAAGAACACCTCAACCTATGGGTCTCGAAGACACCAACGAGCTTTACACACCTGTTGGTAGTAATATTGAACTATCCTCATTAGAGGATGTGAGCAGTCAATATTATCTTCGTTTGAGTGTAACTGATAAACCTGGTGTGCTTGCAGAGATTTCTACCGTGATGGCTAACCACGATGTTAGTATTGCAAGTATGATTCAACCAGAGGAGAGTAGTAATCAGAAAACAACACTCATTTTAACTACACACCAAAGTAATGAAAAAAGAATACAGGATACGGTTCGTGATTTAGAGGAGCTTAAAAATGTTCATCAAAAACCTTTTCTTTTACGCATTGTTAATTTTGATTAACTTTAGAAATATAAATTATGGCAGTGGTAGTTCAGAAATATGGTGGTACTTCAGTGGGCGATATCAACCGCATTAAAAATGTGGCGAATCGCGTAAAAGCAACACGCAATGCGGGGAATGATGTTCTGGTCGTCGTTTCTGCAAGATCAGGAGTTACAAACCGACTTGTTTCTGAAGCAAAAACACTTCACGAGAATCCGGATGAGCGTGAAATGGATATGCTTTTAACGGTTGGGGAACAGGAAACAATTGCGTTGACCGCAATCGCTTTGCATGCTTTAGACGTCCCAGCGGTTTCTAGGACAGGTGGGCAAGCAGGAATTATTACTGATCATGAGCATACCAGGGCTCGAATTCTCAAAATTGACGGTCATGATTTACGTGATCAGTTGGCAAAGGGAAAAGTTGTCATTGTTGCTGGTTTTCAGGGAGTAAATAAGGAGGGTCAAACTACCACCCTTGGACGAGGAGGATCAGATTTGTCAGCGATCGCTTTAGCTGTTGCTATCAAAGCTGATCTATGTCAAATATTTACTGATGTTGAAGGTGTTTATACAGCTGATCCTCGTGTCGTTCCAAACGCGAGAAAAATGGATGTAATTACCTATGATGAAATGCTTGAACTTGCGAGTAGTGGTTCAAAAGTGATGCAGCCTAGAGCAGTTGAATTTGCGTATAAATATGGAATTAATTTTGAAATTCGTTCTAGTTTTAACAATAATACAGGAACCATGGTAAAAGGTGAAATGGAATCAATGGAAGATGTAGTAGTGCGAGGTGTCGCCGTCGATAAAAATCAAGCTAAAATAATAGTTAGTGGTCTACCGGATGTACCGGGCTCAACAGCAAAAGTTTTTAATGCTCTTGCCGATGCTAATGTCAATGTAGATATGATAGTTCAGAATATTGCTCGAGCAGGCAAAGCAAATTTGACTTTCACTGTATCTTTGGACGACACCTCTCGTGCGAAAAAAGCTGTATCTGGCATACTTGACAGTATTAGTCGCAGTAGTGTAAAGATTATTGGTAATATTGCTAAACTTTCAGTCGTAGGTGTTGGGATGCGAAGTCATAGTGGCATAGCGGCAACTTTATTTTCCGCGCTCGCGAAAAGTAATATAAATATCCAGCTAATTAGTACTTCTGAAATAAAAATATCTGTAGCTATAGATCTTGATAAGGCAGATGAAGCCTGTCGTGTAGTGCATCAGGCTTTCGACTTAGATAAAAGCTAAGTTTTCATGGATTATATAAGTACACGAGGGCAATCGCCTTCGGTTTCTTTTGCAGAGGCAGTTGCCATTGGACTAGCGCCTGATGGTGGCCTCTATCTCCCCCGGGAAATTCCTGATCTATCTGGTAAACTTGAAGAATGGGAATCATTGAATTACGGTGATCTATGTCTCTCTTTTTTTGATTACTTCACAGGAGATTATGATTCGGAAATTTTGCGCAATGTAATTTATGATGCCTACGCAAATTTTACTCATCCTGATATCGCTTTTCTTAAGAAATTAAAAAATAATTTATTTGTTCTTGAATTATTTCATGGTCCAACCCTCGCATTTAAGGATTTCGCATTGCAGATACTTGGAAATTTATATGCCGAACAAATAAAATTTACGGGGGAAAAATTAAATGTTTTGGGTGCAACTTCTGGAGATACAGGTGCAGCTGCGATTCACGGATTATTAGGTAAGTCAGGAGCTAACGTTTTTATCCTATATCCTAAAGGACGTATTTCAGATTTACAGGAAAGACAAATGACCTGTACTGGAGCAAACAATATTTTCCCCTTGGCAATAGAAGGTTCATTTGATGACACACAGCATGTCCTAAAGGAGATATTCAATGATCAGATGTTTCGCTTCAAGTATAATCTTTCAGCAGTTAATTCAATTAACCTCGCACGTATTCTTGCTCAATGTGTTTACTATTTCTATGCTTTTTTTAGGTTACCTTCCGATAAAAAAGAAAATGTAGAATTTGTTGTTCCCACTGGCAATTTTGGTAACATCCTGGCAGGCTGGTTAGCGCAGAAAATGGGGCTCCCCATAAAATCACTCAAAATTGCGACAAATAGAAATGACATTCTTTACCGTCTTTTTAATACAGGTGTTTACTCTATTGCCCCTGTTGAATTCAGCCATGCCCCTTCGATGGATATTCAGGTTGCTTCAAATTTTGAACGTTTCCTTTACTACGCTGAAGGCGGTAATTCCAATCGAATTCTTAATATAATGGCAGAATTTAAATCTACAGGAAATTTTAAATTTAAAGAGTTTAATCCTGATACTTTTTCATCTTCACATACATCTGATGAGGAAATTATAGATATTATTTATCGTATTTACAAGGAATACGACTACATTGTTGATCCACATACTGCTTGTGGTTTTAAGGATATCGATCCGGATAAAATAACAGTAACCTTAGCGACCGCACATCCTGCAAAATTTCCTGAGGTAATTAAGAAGGCTATTGGTATTGTGCCAACAAGTAATTCGCTAGATATTCTTAAAGATAGAAATAGTGTTTTTTACCCAATAGCCGCTGAAAAAAAAGCAATACAGGGTTTTATCAAAGATAATGCAGTTTCTTAAAAGTAATGTTGCTATGACTTTCGTAGAGGTAAATAGTTTACTTTCATAATTCTATAGATGAATAAAAAGCCTAAAATAATTATTTACGATACAACACTTCGAGATGGAACTCAAGGAGAGGGCATTTCTTTTTCTGTTTCATCTAAACTTAGGCTGACGAAGAGTATGGATCAATTTGGGGTCGATTACATTGAAGGAGGATGGCCGGGATCGAATCCACGTGATATGGAATATTTTGAAGCGGTCAAAGGCATTAAATTAAAACACGCTAAAATCTCATCATTTGGTTCTACGAGGCGTGCTGATTTCAGTGTAAAGAAAGATCCTCAACTAGATCTCTTGTTGAAATCTGAAACTGAGGTGGTTGCAATTTTTGGTAAAAGCTGGCTTTTGCATGTTAAACAGATTCTTCGTACAACGCCGGAAGAAAATCTTCGCATGATCGAAGAATCTATTGAATATATTAAAAATAAGAATAGAGAGGTTATCTATGACGCGGAACATTTTTATGACGGTTATAAGGATAACTCTGCGTATGCATTGAAGACGCTTGAAGTTGCGATTCAAGGAGGTGCAGACTATCTCGTGCTGTGTGATACTAACGGCGGAAATCTTACTGAATATATTTATGAAACAACAAAAGATATTATTGAGCAGTTTCCCAATATTAAGATTGGAGTGCATTGTCATAACGATATCGGATTAGGAGTGGCAACATCTTTGGCTGGGATTAATGCTGGAGCGTTAATGGTACAGGGGACTTTAAATGGTTATGGTGAACGTAATGGAAATGCCAATCTTACTTCCATTATCCCTAACCTTATCCTGAAAATGGAACATCCCATGAATTGTGGGAAGAACCTGAAAAAATTACGCGACCTTTCACTTTTTGTTGATGATCTTGCTAACTTAAGATCTGACACAAAAGCACCATATGTAGGTGCAAGCTCTTTTGCTCATAAAGGCGGTATTCATGCCAATGCCGCTTCTAAAGATTCAAGGAGCTATGAACATATTGAACCCTCATTGGTTGGTAATCGACAAAGAGTTCTCGTTTCGGATTTATCGGGGCGCAGTAGTATTATGATGAAAATTCAAGAAATGGGGCTAGAACTTGATAAAAATACAATCGATGTAAAAAGCTTCCTAAAAGAATTAAAAGATCTAGAATACCGAGGTTACGAATATGAAGCCTCAGATGCATCATTTCGGTTGTTATTCCAGTATTGGTTAAAAAAAATAAAGCATCCTTTTGAATTGATAAGTTACCGTGTAATTGTAGAACGTGATGAAACCGAAAATAAGTTAATTTCAGAAGCCACGGTTAAAATTAAAATCAAAAATGAAATACACCATGTGGTTGCGGAATCACATGGGCCGGTGGGTGCATTAGACCGAGCATTAAGACAAGCTTTAGAAAAAGACTTTCCAGAAATAAAGGATATTAGTTTAAGTGATTTTAAAGTGAGAATTCTTGATAGTGCTGAAGGAACCGATGCACGTATTCGGGTTCAGATCGAATCCAGTGATTCGAAAGAGATCTGGGGGACAGTGGGAGCCAGTGATAATATCATTGAGGCAAGTTGGGAAGCCCTGAAAGATTCAGTTGAATATAAAATTTTACGCGATAAAAAATAAAAAGTAGACTCAATGTGCTTCGATTAACCCACAAATTGTTAGTTATAAAACTTATACTATTACTATTTTATATGTTTAAATAAGTTTGCTGGATTGTCATAGGCTAGTAAAAAATTGCCCTCTTTTTGGCATTCATGAAATTGTTTTGCTTTCCAGTATTTTAGTTTATAAAGACTAGCAAATTGGATAGAGGGTGGATGGGTTCCCTGACCTTTAATTAATTCCGTTCCTCGCATTACATTATCAATTAATCGGTTTGCAATACTTAGATGGTAGGGATTGCGTTCAATCTCACCGCGATGGAAAGATAATGCGGTTATTAAATCAGCTATATCCTTTTTCTTACACTCAACTAAAAGGTTGGGTTTGTTCATAAAGCCCCAAGTTTCAGTTTCAATACAGTAAGTGGAAAATTTATGGCCCATACTTTTTAACCCATCGACAACCAGGTAATGTGTTCCTATATGTGTCGTGTGCCAATCTTTTACATGTGGGTAAAAAATTATATCAGGTCTATTTTTATCTAAAATAGAGGCAATAAGAGAAACGCAGTAAGACCAATATTGTGGGTTGTTTTCTCGTGTGTGTGGATTGATATTCTCCAAGCCATCATTTTTAATCCTAACTAAATCAAATCCTATAAACTGACAGCTATTTCGGAGTTCCTTAAGTCTGCTTTTGCGACGTCCTTTTTTACTACCCAATGTGACTGCAACATTGCTGATCTGCATTTTGCTTTCTCGCATCAATCGCAGGGGTAAGTGACTGATTATTACTTCGTCATCTGGGTGAGGAGAGAAGATTAATACACGTGGCGCATCTTTGGACAGCCTCGGACGAGGTATATTCGGCCACTCACCTCGCGGAATAAGTGCCGCCTTTTGAAGTAACTGATCTAGAGCACGGATATAGTCATCGTATGTTTTCATATATCAGAAACTGGCTTCTTCAGATTTATTATATATTAATAAAATAATAAAGAAGTATTACTTAATATGTATTTATGGAAATTTATAATAATATTTAATCGTATAATTATGATCGCAGATACAACAAATCCGTCAAAGTCTATCTGTAAAAGTAGAGAAATAAAACTATTAGCTATCCAGGGGTTTGACTCTTAGATAGGGCGTTTCAAATTCTTCACACAGTTCCATAAAAATTGGATTTTATACATCTAAATCCTATTTTCAAACACGATAAATCTTCACCATGGATAAAGGGGGATTAACGCCCTTATTACTTTTACATAATATTCCATACACGGGTTTTATTGTCTATTATCATAATTTGTGGTTTCAGTGCTTTCAAAAAGTTTAGTATTTTTAAGAATCCTGTTGCAATATTATTGAAAATTAAGCATTTTCGCGGATTCTCCGTTTTAATACGTTCAGTCATCTAAATTTTGAATGGAAAGGTTTTACTTTGAGAAACGACTATATTGAAGAAGCCCAAAAAATTATTTCTGACCCGAATATTCTTATTAACGTGGTATCACGCCGTGTAAAACAACTTAAATATGGCAACAAACCACTTGTGGAGTCTTTGGAACGGTTAAGTCCTGAAGATATTGCATTGAGAGAGATTATTGAAGGGAAAATTACACACGAACTATTTGATCCGGATAAGGAAAACTAATTCCTTTTAGCCATCGATGTTCTATAGCATGTCCATTCTCATAAATTAAGGGAAGTGGTAATAGTAGGTGCTGCTTTATTTCCAAAATGATCCATGGCTGCAAAAAAGATAGACCCAGAACGATACCGAGAAATTCGTAATGCCAAGGCCCGAAGGGATTTTTTTATCGAGGATTCCTTAGAGGCTGGTGTTGTATTAACAGGGACTGAAGTTAAGTCTATACGCAATGGTCGGGCACATATCAATGATGCTTTTATCCGTATAGATAAGGGAGAAATTTTACTATACCACGCACATATCGAGGAATATCTGTATGGGAATATCAATAATCATATTCCTTATCGTCCACGTAAACTAATCCTGCATAAAAAGGAAATTCAAAAGCTTAAAGTTGCGATGCAAAGTGGAGGCAAAACTTTAGTTCCTTTAAGAATCTATTTTAAAAAAGGGCTTGTAAAAATACAGGTAGCTTTATGCAAAGGGAAAAAACTTTATGATAAGCGTGAAGATCTTAAAAAGAAAGCGATTTTGCGGGATATTGAAAGAATAATGAAAGATTAACGTAATTAGATGATTTAGTATAGAAGAATGAATATACAGGATTATTTATTTGAGACTCTTTGTCTCTAAAGTTTTTTACAAATTTATAATTCAGTAAAAATGTAGCACGCAAATAGAATATTTTAAAATTAAATATTTGATGGAACTGATACCTGAATTCCCCCCCCCATCATTATTATAATGCTACACATTATATTATATGAACCTGAGATTCCACAAAATACAGGTAATATCGGTAGGTTATGTGCTATTACTCGGTCTTGTCTCCATCTTATTCACCCCTTGGGTTTTAAAGTAAACGATCGTTATCTTAAACGCAGCGGAATGGACTACTGGCATGATCTTGACATTTATCATCACGAAAATTGGAGGGGGTTTTTAATGAGCCCAAATCGTCCTAGAAAAATATGGTTGTTCAGTACAAAAGCCGAGACCTCTTTTTGGACAGTAAAGTTTACTGATGATGACGGTTTGTTGTTTGGAAATGAAGGTTCGGGATGTCCTCAAAATCTTCATGCATGGGTAGGGGATAAACGACGTGTGACAATTCCACATTTTAACAAAAATCTACGTTCACTCAATTTATCGACCTCTGTTGGGATAGCCGTTTATGAAGCGTTACGGCAAATTGAAGTTAGTAATTTATCCGAGTGATTTATATTCTAAATTTCCTATCACATATAATCGTTTGGAAAGAATTAAGACTGATAGGACAATCAGAGTGTATCTTAAAAAGCAGGTAGGCGAAATCATAACTTCTATTGAAAAAATATAGATTCTAACAAATATAAGATAATCCCTGAATATGAAAATAATTTCTAAACTGTGCGTAGCTATTTTGTCTATTAACAACTATATTACGAAAAATCCTTTATTTATCATAAATTTTAAAAGAAAAAACTCAGGACTGGGTGCGTTTCTCTTCGCCTATTTGACTACAAAGCTTTTATCCCAGCTACGATAACTTCAGTTGCTTTCTCAAGTATTTCTTCATTGTGTGCTGTACTGGTAAAGCACACTTCATAGGCTGAGGGTGGGAGATACACTCCATTAGTAAGTGCGTAGTGGAACAAGGGTTTGAATAGCCCAGTATTACTGGCTGTGACGTCGTTAAGGCTTTTAATCGGTTTTTCAGTAAATATCATACAAAACACTGAACCTGCTTGTGGTATTTGTAATGGTATTCCTTTCTCGTCCGCGGCTTCAAGAATATACCCTTTTAGTTTTTTAACGGCTCGCTCCAAATTATCATAGGGATTTAAAATTTTAAGTAAATTGACCGCCGCTATACCGGCAGCTAGGGCAAGCGGGTTCCCACTTAAAGTGCCTGCCTGATAGACAGGGCCTTGTGGTGCTAGATTATCCATAATCTCAGCTTTCCCACCAAAGGCACCTACTGGTAAACCACCACCGATAATTTTTCCTAGTGCCGTGAGATCTGGTTTTATATTTTCTTTTTCCTGTACTCCACCATATGAGATACGAAAACCAGATATAACTTCATCAAAAATAAGAACGCTGCCATATTTATCACAAAGGTTTCGCAGTTTATTGAGAAATCCAGGTTGGGGTAAGATAAGACCGTTATTGGCGGGGTATGGTTCAAGGATGACAGCAGCAATTTTTTCACCATGGTTAATAAATGCAAGTTCGATTGCATCAAAGTCATTAAATGGTAAAACTAATGTTTCCCCTGCATAACTCTTAGGAATGCCAGCACTATCTGGATTCCCAAAGGTGAGTGCACCGGAACCAGCTTTAACAAGTAGAGAATCAACGTGTCCATGATAACACCCAGCAAATTTAACGATTTTATCGCGTTGCGTATAGCCGCGGGCGAGTCGGATACAGGACATTGTTGCTTCCGTCCCACTATTAACCATACGTACTTTTTCAATAGAGCTTATCGCCTGAGTGATTATTTCTGCCATTTCCACTTCATATGGGTTGGGTGTGCCAAAGCTTGTCCCTTTGACTAAGGCATCATTAATAGCGTTAAGAATTGTAGGATGATTGTGCCCATGGATAGCTGGTCCCCACGAGCAGACAAAATCAATTAGCTCTCGTCCATCTATTGTAGTGATTGATGCATTCTTTGCTTTTTCCGTAAAAAAAGGATGACCACCAACGGAACCAAAAGCCCTTACAGGTGAATTTACCCCACCTGGTATTAATTTTAATGCTTTTTTAAAAAGTTTTTCTGATTCATTCATTTTGTAAAGTAATACGGTCAATATCTTTAAAATCTTTGCCTACATTCTTTCGTGTAATCCTATAATGTTAGAATAGAATAGGTTGCCACTAAACAGATTTCTGATACAGATAGATTTGGGTTTTAGTTTTATGTATTTAGTGATTGGTGAATTTTATAGGCGGACAGATAAGAAAATATTTCACTCATAAATAGCTCAAAATTCAACTGATAAAACGCTGAACAATAGGAATACGGCGACCTACACCAAACGCAAGAGGTGTGATTTTTAAACCCGGGGCGGATTGCTTTCGTTTGTATTCATTCAGGTCTACTTTACGAATAACATCTTTAACAATGGATTCATTGAAGCCAGAAGTTATTATTTGGTCTGAAGATTTGCCTTCTTCAACATAGAGTTCTAGTATCTGATCAAGGATCTCGTAGGGAGGCAATGAATCTTCATCTTTTTGATCTGGTCTTAATTCAGCCGACGGTGCTTTTTCTATTGAACTCCAAGGTATAAGTTCTTTTTCCCTATTCATCCAACGTGCTAAAGCATAGACCTTAACTTTAGGTAAATCTGAAATAACTGCTAATCCACCCGCCATATCACCATATAAGGTACAGTAGCCTACCGCTAATTCACTTTTATTTCCTGTTGTGAGAAGTAGCGAACCAAATTTATTTGATATTGCCATAAGCAATACGCCACGACTTCGCGCCTGAATGTTCTCTTCTGTGATATCTCGTTTAGCCCCTTCAAAAATAGGTTTGAGTGCTTTTTCTGATGCTTTTACTAACTCAACTATTGGAAGTTGCTGGTAAGTTATGTCGAGTTGCTTTGCAAGTCTTGCTGCATCATCCTTACTATGTTGGCTAGAAATAGATGAGGGTAAACTAATTCCAATTACATTTTCACTACCCAATGCGTCTACCGCGATCGCTGCTGTAACAGCAGAGTCAATCCCTCCACTCAACCCAAGAACAGCTTTCTTGAATCCACTTTTGTGTGCATAATCGCGTAAACCCAATGTAAGTGCATCGTGGATGGATTCCATTTCGTTTTGGTAAGAACTAGCAGCTTCGGTTTCAATTTCTGATGAGATGACCCGAAGCTCTTCTTTAAAACTTTCAAGCCTACTAATTATTTTACCGTCAGGTGTGGCAGCGAGGCTATTCCCATCAAAAATAAGTTCATCGTTACCTCCTATGGCATTACAATAAAATACTGGACAGCCACAGCGCTTGGCAGCAGCTTTAACCAATTTTTCACGAACATAACTTTTACCGTTATGCCAAGGGCTGGATGAGAGATTAAGAAGAATATCAATGTTTTTTCCTGCAAGGTGCTCCACAGGATCTTGGTTGTATCGTTTTCCGGTATGAATGTTGCAACTTGTCCAGATATCCTCGCAAATTGTGATTCCTAACTTTAACCCTTTATAATTTATTATTTGTGGCATATTTGAAGACTCAAAATAACGGTCTTCATCAAATACATCATAGGTTGGTAACAAGCATTTGTTAACCGATAGCTTTACTTTGCCACCTTCACACCAGGCCGCGGCATTATAAAAGGGACGTCCTTTCATTCCCATATTTGGAGCGACATAACCTATAAGTGCTGGAATATCACTCGTTTCCGCAGCAATTTTATGGAGCGAAGCTACATTATCGGGAACAAAACGGCTTTTAAAAAGCAAATCGCGTGGAGGGTATCCAGTAATTACTAACTCGGGAAAGAGAACAAGCTCAGCCCCACTTTCGCAAAGCTTCCTATAAGCGACAATTATTTTATGTCGATTACTGACAATATCTCCTACTGTCGTATTAATCTGCGCAAGTCCTATCTTCATTATTAGTAATTTATACAAATAGAATTGTCATTAGAAAAAATTGGTTCTTCTTTAAATAAGAAAGTATTATGAGGTTGTTTTTATCAGCGTACTATACAATGAGATTTATTATAAATTTATATCAAGGTTACTCTCATAATCTTTGGCGAAACCTCAAGACAAAGATTTTGCATATTATTTTATTATTAGTCTGTTTCTTGCTAAGAATAGTAGTAAATGCAGAAATCGTTTCTTTATCCCTTTCTCAGGCTTTAGACATAATTGAAAGTGAAAATTTACAGGTTTTAATCAAACGACAGGTAGTTGAGGAGGCCTTGCAAAGATCATTTATTGAACGGTCAAAACTATTACCTTCAGTTAATCTGGAAAGTTTTCAACTACGTACGCAATTTGTGAATGTTGGAAGGGGTTTTGATTTTCCTTCGCCCCCTCCTGTTAATCGTTTTGATGCGAAACTGGTAGGGGAAGTTCCTGTTTTTAACTATAATAAATATTCCAGTTATAGATTAGCTAAATATCAACATGAAATTTCTAAGCTAAATTACAATAGCGTTCTGGAAGATATTCTCGAAGCTACTACTAACGCCTATCTTACGCATTTACGCAACCTAAAAAGAATTGATGTAATTGATGCCAATATTATTCGTGATCGTATCCTTTTAGAGCTTGCTAAAAATCAATTCCAAGCGGGGGTGGCAACAAGGATTGATGTCACGCGGGCAGAAGTGCAGATTGCGACCGATGAAAAAGAGAGATTGCAACAAGAGACATTGATTTTAGAGAGCGGACTTCAACTTAAACGTTTGCTAAAACTTGATCTTGAAGCTGATTTAACGCTTAAAGATATTAAATTGAAAAGCCCTGACCGGGGCCATACCTTGATCTATGATTTTGATAATATTCTTAATATGCGGCCTGATTTTGTACAAGCTTCACTTGAGCTGACTCGTGATCGATATGCAAAAAAAGCTGCTCAACTGGAAAGGTTGCCATCGATAGAGTTATTTGGTGAAATCGGCTATGTTACAGAAGAAATTTTTGATGGGAATGAAGATGATGCATGGGTTATAGGTGTTTTTATTTCACTTCCTATATTTGAGGGATTACGTTTACGTTCTAATAAGCTTCAGGCAATTGCCTCAGTACGAAACCAGGAATTAGCTCTTGAGAATTTGAAATTGGAAATCAATTCAGAATATTTACTGGCGAGTCAGGATGCCCGTTCGCGTTACAAACAGATCGATATCGTTCGTAAAAAAATGGTATTAAGTGAGGAAGAACTAGATTTAGCGCGTAAACGTTTTGCAGAGGGTGTGTCTGATAATCGTGATGTCACAGATGCACAAGCAGCCCTAGCAGCAGCTAATGATGAACTCGTCGAAGCAGTATACTTTTATAACCTTAGTCGTCTTGAATTAGCTCGCTCCCGAGGTGGTGTGAGATTGTTATTCAGTGAATAAAGTATATGTCGTAGAAGACGAATATGTTGATTGAGATTAGTTAATAATTTGATTTTAACCTACAATAAGTCTTTTAAACTGTAGAATTATCTTATTTCATAACCAAACCTTTAGAAACCTTGCCTTTAGAATTAATAAAATGACTGTTGTTTTGCAGTCTATAGAAAAGAAAGTCCCTAAATCAAAAAAAGGTGATTTGGGGTTAAAATATTTCCAGGATCACGAATCGGTATTGTCCAGTTTTATTCTCACAATTATAATTCATTTTTTAGTTTATTTTACAATTCCTAAAGCTATTACCACCGTTTCTGTACAAAAACGTGAAAAGGTAAATGAAGTGGAGTATGTTTACCAAGATATTGAAAAGGAATCAAAACCGGAGCAGAAGAGATTTGTGGAAGCTAATCCTGATGTACCGATAAATCTACCCGATAATACATTAAATATTGCAGCCCGTGATCAACAGGCAGCTCAGGAGAAAACAGCGAAAATAATTAATAATGAAACACCTTATCTCGATGGTGAGGAAGAATTGTCACCAAAAATTCTGGTAGGGGAATATATCCCACAATCACAATCAGCAATTGAAGTCCCAAAGCAGCCAATAAGTGTTCAAGGTGCCATAAAAACCGGTGCATCCTTCATAGATGAGGGTGTAGTCTTTGCTTTACCAGAACCCCAGCCTATACCCTATTTTATAGATCGTGAAGCAGATGCAGAAGAAGGAATGGCAAGCATCCTTGATCCCGATGAAGCTGAAGATCCTATTGAACATACTATAGATCGATTACCGCTTGCGATCAATCTCAACTCCAACAATGTTGAAGGTGAAATTGTCCGTAATCATAATAATCAGATCCAGTCTACGGATACACAGCCTCAAATGGAACCTCAACTTCCAAAACCACGACCTCGCCTTTCGTCTGATGTTTTACCAGGGCCTACGATGAAGTCTATGTCAGGCGTGTCTGGTTTGGGGATGATTGCCATTGAATCCAAATTTAGTGAATTTGGAGATTACCTTCAACGGATGTATGAAGCTATTGGTTATCAATGGTTGTTGCTGGCCAATCAGACCCGTCGCGCTTCTGCCCAGATTTCTTCACGTGTTATTCTAAAATTTATAATATTTAATAGAGGAGACATTGAGAATCTAGAGGTTGTTCATTCTACTGCAGGTCAGGCGGCTACAATTATTTGCAAAGATGCCGTACAATCCCGTTCTCCTTTTGGGGTGTGGACAGATGAAATGGTTAGGACGCTAGGTCAAGAGCAGATAATTCGTGTAACTTTTATTTATCAATGAATGTCTCTGAAAAAAACAATACACTTGATATTCCTCTAGGACGAGGGGTAACTGTAGTCCAATCTCACACTTCGGGTTTGTTCGCTTTCAACAAGCCTACAGGCGTTCGTGCACATCCCAATTCTACTGTAATGGATGAACGGGCACTGCTAAACTGTCATTATAATAAGGAGCTTCAATTTTACTATTGGGTTTTACCTGATGGTCGTGAAAAGAAACTCTATTTATTAAACCGGCTTGATTCTCCCACATCAGGTTTGATCGTTGGGTCGATATCTCTTGAATTTGCGGAAAAAGTGAAGAAACGTTTTGTTAATAAAGAGGTAGAAAAAATTTACCATGCGATAGTATTTCGTGGAGATAGGGTAAAACATGAAACTTGGCGGGACAAGTTAAAGGTTGTAAGAGAAAACGAAAGATTGCGCACAGAGATTAATTCAACTCATGGGAAATATGCGCTTACCCATGCTCGACGAATATATCTATTGCCGGGTTATCTAAAATGTGCGCTTATGGAGTTACGTTCTATTACCGGGAAAACGCATCAACTTCGTGTTCAATGTGCTAAAAGAAATTTGCCTATCGTTGGCGATAACACTTATGGGGACTTTCAATTGAATCGGGAGATACGAAAGTCTACTGGTTATAAACGCCTTTTTCTCCATGCAAGCCATATTCGTATTCCACTAAATGATGTTGGTCGCAGAGTGTACTTTGAAGCTAATTTACCTATCCCAACTGAATTTCATAAATTGTTAATTAATAACTAGTCTATATCTTATTTTTTTAAAAAATGGATACCTACATTATATAAATTTAACGAATAACAGCTACAGCTTTAAAAACAAGTTGATAGTGGGTACACGTAAACCTAATATTCAAATCCTTTTTAGATCTCATAAAACTTTTACTCAATCATTACTAAAAGATGTCGTGAACTAATTATTAGTTACCTATATAAACTTAAGTATAGCTACCACTTTTTTCTCATGGAGTCAGGTTCTTTGTTAATGGATGCCCAGCTAAATCTAACCGAAGATAGAAAGAATATGTGTCGATATAAATGAAGAGTAATATTTTTCAATTAAGTATTAGGTATATCAACATCAATCTACAAAAGGGTATTGGTCATAATCCTATCCAAGTAACATGCCATCAATTAGCAGAAATTATTAAGGATCAACATCGTTTGTTAAATTTTCCTTTAAGATTCGCTTTAGAAGTTCAATTTTCTAATGTCTAATTATATTAGTTTTAAAAACTCGTTTTGTTATACTCTGTTTTCCCGCAAGTATAAGCAGTTTTATTGTATAAATTTGATTATATGCACACTTCTTGTTTCAGGGTGTGGGAAAAACCCCATGCCAATTGCAACTCAAGAGGTTTGGAAAGTAGTTAGGCACGAGAGTGGGAAATATAATATTGAGCCATCTTTCATTTTTGCGATTGCTTTCGCAGAAAGCAGGTTCGATGCCCACGCGAATTCTCGTCATGCACGAGGGATAATGCAATTAAGCAAAACTGCGTGGAGGGAGGTCAGTGACCTACCTTATCGTAAAGCTTGGAATTGGCGTAAAAACATTGAGGTTGGGACAAAGTATTTAGCTTACAATCGCAAATTATTGCAAAAACATCGACATTTCAATTACCCCCTTCTCGCTGCTTCTTATCGGTATGGCTTTTATGCAGTTAAAAAGAACCAGTTTAATATTCAAAAGTTAAAAAGTCCAAAAAACAAAATCTATCAACAACTATTTAATGGTACAATAGATCCCGTTACTATACCCGATGTGTGAGTTTTATGTTGGTTTTCACTCCTTTAAGCTATGTATATAATAAATGTGAGTGGAACGTGGTACCCCAACCGATATAGCATTTGAAGTAATTAAACAAGCGTGTTAGGTACAGTCATCTTTGGTTTATTTATCTACGTTAGTCACATTGCCTATTTTTCTTTGAGTTAAATTATATAGGGGACAATAAATTAACTTTTAACTCAGAACGAAGACAAGGCTCTGGTAATTTAAAACAAATTTTGCTGACTGTATTCTTCATCTATATTATTTGATTTCTTATGTTTCATCATATGACGACGAATTAAATTATGACTGAAATCATCAGATTCCAGTTTTTGTAGGATGGTTTTAGCCCGTTTAATTACACTTTGTGGTAAGCCAGCTAATCTCGCTACCTGTATCCCATAACTACGATCGGATGCGCCACGTATTACCTGACGCATAAATATAATTTCATCATCCCATTCTTTTACTGCAACACAGTAATTGTTAACACGCGCAAGTTGTTGTTCCAGTTGTGTCAGTTCATGATAATGTGTAGCAAAAAGGGTACGAGGACCTCGATTCTTATTTTCGTGAAGATGTTCAACAACAGCCCATGCAATACTTAACCCATCATAGGTACTGGTCCCTCGACCGATTTCATCAAGAATGATAAGACTTTTGTCAGTGGCATTATTAAGAATGTTTGCTGTTTCATTCATTTCTACCATGAAGGTGGAATTACCTTGTGATAATTCATCATTCGCCCCCACACGGGAAAAAATTCGATCAACCATGCCAATCCGGCAACGTTTAGCTGGAATCCAGGAGCCAATCTGGGCCATAAGAACAAGGAGAGCTACTTGTCGGATGTAAGTTGATTTACCTGCCATATTGGGCCCTGTGATTAACCCTATCTGTTCACTGCTTGCGCTTAAGCTTGTGTCATTGGGGACGAAGGAACGAGTTCCTGCTAATCCGTAGCGATCATTTTTCATCATTTGTTCTACGACCGGATGACGACCTTCTTCTATAAATAGTATATCAGTGTTATCTATAACGGGGCATTTGTAATCCCATTTGCGTGCAATTTTTGCCCATCCCAAAAAGAGATCAGTTCTTGCAAGTGTATCGGCAGTTGATTTGAGTCTATCAACATTGGCTAATACCTGAGCTACTAGTTCACGAAAAAGGAGTTCTTCTCGGGCAATGCTTTTTTCTTCCGCATGGAGGATTTCTTTTTCTTTTTCTTTTAGATCTGGTGTATAATAACGCTCAGCATTTGTCATCGTTTGTTTTCGTATATAATCATCTGGAACCAGATGGATATTTGATTTTGTAACTTCGATAAAATAACCAAATGCATTGTTATATTTAATACGAAGATTCTTTATCCCAGACCGTTTCTTCTCGCTAATTTCAAGTTCATTAATCCAGATCTTGTTGTCTCTTGAAAGAAGTCGTAAATGATCTAATTCATCGTCATATTGATCACGAATAAAGTTTCCATCTTGAAGTTGGTTAGGGAGCGTATCAACTAATGATTTATTAAGGAGATTTCTAAGTTCTGGAAAATCTTCAATATTTTCGCTTAGTTTATTTATATTAGGACCTTTAAATTTCTTAAGCGCACGAATGATGAGCGGGAGTTGTTGTAAGGTATCACGAATGCCACCAAGTTCACGAGGGTTTCGCAAACGATTCTGCAATCGACCGATGATTCTCGTGACATCACGAATGCACTTGAGGTAGTCATGTAATTCTGAGCTTATACTGGGAACTTCTAGAAATTCACCCACACAGAGTTGACGTTTTTTAATTTCACACAAATCAAGAATAGGTTCTGCAAGGTAGAGTTCGAGAAGTCTTGAACCGGCAGCCGTAACTGTAGCATCCATGACTGCAATAAGTGATCCATCACGGGTATTATTAGTTGTGCGGAATACTTCCAAATTTCGCAATGTTGCAGGATCAAGTAATAAGGAACGAGTGCTTCTATATTCGCGAATCAAGGTTAAGTTTGCCGGTTTTGCGCAAAGATTTTCTGTAACATAATAGATAAGTGCACCTGCCGCTCCAAGGGCCGGGTGATCTCGTTTTAAACCAAAACCCTCAAGATTAAGCACTCCTAAGGTTTCAGTGACTGTTTTTTACCCCTGTGGATTGTTCGAAATGATAATCAGGTATTTCATTTAAGGGGTTTATTTCACAGAAATTAATTAAAGGTTGAATACAAGATAAAAGTCGATTTTGTTTCGAGAATAATTCACGACAGCTTTCTGGAATTATTATTTCTCGAGGTTCTATGCTTGTAAAAAGAGGAAGTAGATTGTCTGGGTTTTGATCGGTGGTAATTTGGAAATCACCGGTTGTTAGATCTAACCATGCAGCGTGAATTGAATCATTAAATAGGTAAAAGGAAAGTATATAGTGGTTTTTACACGCATCGATTTGATGATCTTCAATTATCGTTCCAGGTGTGAGAATTCGTGTGAGTGCGCGTTTAACAATTTTCCCTGGATGTGATGATTCCATCTGATCGCAGATCGCAACTTTTATGCCTGCTGAGAGTATTTTACTAATATAATTATCAGCAGCATGGTAGGGTATTCCTGCCATGGGTTGCTTATGGCGAGCAGTTAAGGTGATACCGAGTATTTCAGCTCCCTTTTTCGCATCTTCATCAAACATCTCATAGAAATCACCTAGGCGAAAAAGCAGCAACGTATTTGGAGGTAAGTTATCACGAATACCCAAGTACTGTTGCATCATTGGAGTTAGTGTTTTTTTCGCCATTTGTATGCTTAGTGAGGATCAAAAAGTCAAAAGGATGCTTACTTAGTTTATGTATTAGATAAAAAAGAAGGTTATAAACTCAATAACGAAACCCGCCAGTATCGATCACTGTCGAAGTAAGCCCAATCACCGATAATCTTCTTCCTCCTTTCTTAACTCTTTGCTTAGGTCCTTGAATTATGACTAAAATTTATTTCGCCCAAATACGTAATGAATTTAAAAAAAAATATTCCATAGCCGTTCCTTCATTAAGATTAACTTCAAGGAGACCAGCACTGTGCTCAAGACAAGCAACCACCCGTGCTAATTGATGGGTTGGGAATGGTTCGGATCTTTTAATCGATTCGATTGCGAAATCTCTAGTAGTTATCTCAAGTTCAACAATAAATTTATGGCGGTGTCTCTTACGAATTCCAATTTCATAGGCATCTTTTTCTTCATCACCAAAGTACTGATGTAAAATATCTTTTTTATTATTACCACCATTAGTATAGTTATTCTTTTTTAGAATACTTTGATAACGGTCTATAAGTCCATATGCAGCTAAAACTAAATTGGCTTTATCTTGAACTGATCTCACTTCCTTTCTTAATTGCTCCAACCAATGGCGATAATCTTTAAGCCACAATTGCAACTCTGGATGTGTTGGGGTGTTTAATTGAGCGGGAATATGGAAATTAAAACAGCGGCTGCGAATAGTATCAAGTAGGGCATGAGGGCGAGTCGAAAGTAAAATGATCGTCGTGTTGGCAGGTGGTTCTTCCAATGTTTTGAGAAAAGCGTTAGCTGATTCACGATTCATTCGATCAGTTTCATAAACAAGGATAACCTTATTTTTACTCTGACGGGGTGTATGCTGTATTTGTCTAATAAGTTCGCGGGTGTTATTAATGCGGATTTGTCTAGCCTTATGCGTGGGACGCAAGGTGAAAAAGTCGGGGTGAATAGTTACTTCACTTGTTGGTTTTAAGAGGACAGACGCTAGTGCTAAGCCGACATCTTCAAGTAGATCCAAATCATTGCCGTGAAGTAGAATACCATGTGCAAGACGGCCCTTTTTGATTGATTGATCAAGAGCCATAATGGGTCGGCTTTTGCGCAAGGGTTCAGGTAAAGCGTTCGCTAAGCTCATTCCAAATTTGTTCTTCTAACTGCTTTGCTTGTTGAGTTCCATCTATGACCACAAATCTTTCAGGCATCTCTTTTGCGAGCATTAAATAACCCTCTCGAATCTTGTGATAAAAACCAATGTTCTCTTCCTCCATACGATCAGGGAGGTCGGTGGCACGTTCTTTTATTCGTGAAAGGCCAATTTCTGCAGGGACATCCAGAATTACTGTAATATCGGGAATCAGATTACCTATAGCAAAAGTATTTATGATACTCACAGGCTCTGGAGCAATCTGTCTGCCTGCACCTTGATATACTGTCGTCGAATCAACAAAGCGATCGCAAAGTATAATTTTACCTTCCTTCAGATTTGGGAGAATAATTTCGCGTACAAGCTGTGCTCGACTTGCGGCAAAAAGTAATAATTCGGTTTCAGGACAGATGTTGGTCCCTTGAGATATATGTTTAAGTAAGTGGCGAATTTCTTCTCCAATCTCTGTGCCACCAGGTTCACGAGTAACGATTATATTGTAACCAGCATCTTGAAATCGAGACGCTATCCGACCTATCTGTGTGGTTTTTCCACTACCTTCTGACCCTTCAAATGTAATTAGTATCCCCCGATCTATATCTTTCATCTTAATATTAATTCCAATTCCTAATAAAATTGTCGATATCGAAAAGTGAAGGACTTTTTGCTGTACTCACATAATAACTTGAAAAGGCAACCGCTAAGGTAAGGCAAGCGGGCGGACTCAATCCTAGGATTAAACCAATAGTAAATCCAGCATTGAAATGATCACCAGCACCTGTCGTTATTTTTGGTTCATTAGTATAGGTTCCTTGAATCCACCAAGAGTCATCCTTTGTCGCACAAGCTGCGGATTCAAGTGGGTGGATAACGACATATTGGATTTCCAAATCTTGACGAATAAGTGTGGCCATTTTCTTGAGACCCATTGCGTCAGATTTAAGTGTTTTATGACCCAAAACTTTGAATACCTGTTGCGCTTCTTTATAGTTAAGCCCAAGACAGACGTTTCCATGGCTGCGAAATCTTGTTATTGTTGAGAGGACTACTTTAAGGTCACCGTCAGGTCTCTTTTGGGGGTCTGACAAATCGAAAAAAAATAGACGTCCATTATGAGGTGGCAAGTTGGGTAAAACATTTTCCAGTAGAGCAACGAATATAGCAGTCATATTGGGTATCATCGTCCAGTTTAGTAGGGAGATTAAATTGGCTCTTGATAAGGCATCATAGAATGCTCCTTCACCTGCGTTATCTAGAATATTGAAATAAGTAATATTTTCGATACCTGAGGTGTCATTGATCATAATTTTCCCATCTGAAAATTCTAAGGCAAGTGTGACACCTGGTTCACTAACGGATACAGCATCAGTTCTTTTTGCAAATTCTTTAAAAACAGGATGAATACTGGGTTTACCTAGTGCCCCTAAATATTTAACATGCATTCCTGTTGTCAGTAATGCATTGGCCATAATTGGTCCATTTCCTCCGATTTTTTCGGTTTTTGGGTAGACTTCAATATTCGTGCTTTTCCCTGCAGCTCCAGATATACGAGTACCTAATTCACAAATTCTATTAATCGCGGTAAAGTTATCTCCGGGACCTAGGCGTTTATCGACTACTGTCATAATCTTATCGACAAATCCGTCAAATCCCACAACAGCATTTTTAGAGCTTATCGCATTGCCTTTACATTCAAGTTCTTCTAAAGTTCCTTTATTGAAATTCATAAATTTTAAATTAAATATTTTTATAATGAGTTTAGCAACGTATCATGGCCATGCAAGCTAGCAATGAGACGTTAAACAATTATTTCTGATTTCAGGTTTGCCAATAGGTGTTTAATGTAACGATACTGTAAGCCCCATATCATGTCCTCAATCTTTTTATTATTTGGATATGCTCTTGTATAAAATAATATTTTCACCGGTTGTATTAGGTACATCGCCCAATGTATTTACTTACTTCAGCCAATCGAATACTGCGGGAAAATTTATCGTTATCGGCCTGCTCCTTTTAAGTTTGCTCGCATGGACAGTTATGGTTGGTAAATACCTTGATTTAAAACGGTTACGGGATTTGAACTTAATTTTACAAAATAAACTCAACCAAACTAATACTGTATTAAATCTTGATACTCAATTTTATCGTCATGTAAGTGGGCCTTATGGTATTCTTTCAAAGAATGCCATTGATGCATTTTATCGTACTGAACATGGCTGGAAAAATGAAACGGCACGTATCGGACATGTCGAAAACTCCCTTCAAAGATCCGTTGCTGAGGTAACTATTTTATATGAGTCAAAAATGGTTTTACTAGGCTCTATTGTTTCAGGTGCTCCATTTCTCGGGTTACTTGGAACGGTCTGGGGTGTAATGGATGCTTTTGGTTCGATTGCCTTAAAAAGTAGTGCTAACATCCAAACACTCGCACCGGGAGTTTCCGGGGCATTACTTACTACTGTTGCGGCCCTACTTGTTGCTATCCCTTCAGTTTTTGGGTATAATTATTTGCTTACTCAATCAAAAATAATGATTACTGACTTAGAAAACTTTGCCAGCTCCTTTGCCGATCGAATCGAACTGGAAGCTTACATGGTGAAAGAAGATGAGTAATAGATATTAGACTTTAATAATAATGGCACGAACATTTCACCGTAGAGATAGGCTAAGTGCGATCTCTGAAATTAATATAATGCCACTGCTTGACTTGGCGTTTGCGCTTTTAATTATTTTTATGATTACAGCACCTCTACTTGAACAAAGTATAGATCTGAATTTGCCTTTTGAAGATCAAAAGTTACAATCATCGACAGAGAAGAAACGATTTTTAACCATTTCTATAAATAATGAGGGGCTCTATTTTTGGGATGATCGTGAAGTAGACAAAGCAAAACTAACTGAGTTGCTTGAAGATATATCAGCGCAATTAGATAAACCTGTTATAAGTATTCGTGCTGATCGTGAAATTCCCTACCAGAAGGTTATTACTGTGATCGATCTAGTGAAGCAAAATAACCTGACGAAGATCAGTCTCGATACCCAAATAAAATGAAATCACATTTCCCGATGTGAATGTGGCATGGAATTAACTTCGAAAACAGCCTTTTATGTATCAGTTATATTACATACCGTCATTTTCGTTATATTAATTGTGTGGACACTGATTAGTTATCTTTTCGCGAAAGAAGATGACTTTGTATTTACGATGATATCGCCACCTACGTCCTCATTGCAGAATGAAAAACGTCCTATTATTAACGAAGATACTATAGTGAAGCCACAGGTTTCAGAAGTTGAAGTAGAACCATTACCAAGTTTATCCTATGAAGAATTTTTAAAACAACACGGTGCACCAAAAGATCAAAATTACATAACCTCAGTAAAAAGAGTAGTAAAAGTAAAAAATATTGATATCGAAAACTTGAGAGTAGAATTGGAAAAAGCGCTTTCCAGTGATCATTGGCAGAAAGTGAGCCGTATGACAGTGGTTCAGCAAGATGAGATTCAACGATACATAGGTAGTCTTAAGGCTCAGATAAATCAGGCATGGAATAAACCATCACAACTTTCAGGGCGCCAATTTATTGCGACCTTACGTTTCACCATATCGCAAAATGGCACCATTTCAAATATCCAAGTTATCAATTCATCTAAAAATGAATTATTTGATAATTCTGTAATTGACGCTTTTGATCGTGTAGGGCAGGCCGTGTCTACTCCCGACGGTAACAAATATACTCTAATCTTAACCTTTCGTATGAAGGAATAAAATGTTCATGGAGGTTGCCATAATAACTGATTTCGGCAATGGAGAGAATACGTTTCGCACAAATTAAAGTATACCCAGTTAAGGGTGAATTACGTTTGAACCATTCCCGATTATTGGAGATACTTTATGAAGTAGAGTCATTTAAACCAGATATTGTTATTACCCCTGAGTGTTTTCTTGATGGTTATGTTGCTACTGAAAGTTTTGTGACCAGAGCTAATATCGAAAAATATGCGATTAATCCAGATAGATCACCCTATGTTAAAACCATCTCTGAATGGGCTAAGATCAATAACTCATGGTTCATTTACGGTTTCACCCGATTAAGTGAGGAAGGTGTTTATAATTCGGCTCTCATTGTTAATCGATCTGGAGATAAGGTTGGGATCTACGATAAAGTTCACTGTCAAAGTCATGACGAAAAATATCTTCCAGGAAAAAGTTTACCAGTTTTTAAGTCTGATTTCGGATTGTTTGGTGTCATGATATGTGCTGATCGGAGATGGCCAGAAACCGTGCGATCTCTAGCCTTGAAAGGTGCTCGTATTGTTTTTTAATCCGACTTATGGCGCTCATGATACATTAAATGAACATATGATGCAGACTCGATCCTATGAAAATGAAATATTTATTACTTTTACTACTCTTTTTACTGAGGTTATGTAATTTTGATCTTTTGGTGCACCGTGTTGTTTTAAAAATTCTTCATAGGATAAACTTGGTAATGGTTCTACT
>PNEW01000004.1 GCA_002922725.1 Verrucomicrobia bacterium Opi.OSU.00C
CGGATTGGTCATTTTTTTAGCTTCTGATGCTTCCAGTTATATTACCGGCCAGGACATTTACATAGACGGAGGATTTCTTATGAAAGGTATATAATTATATATATATATATTAATAAAAGATAAATATCTTTTTTTATTCACATTTTCACTGATGGATGATAAAACTTTTTTAAGACTATGCCTATTCCTGTAAAAATGCCTAAACTCGGTTTGACGATGACTGAAGGAACACTCGTCTCCTGGCTTGTTAATGAAGGAGACAAGATTGAAAAAAAACAGGAAATCGCGGAAATCGAAACCGATAAAATCGTTAATCAGTTGAGTTCACCGGCAGACGGTACGCTCGTGCGTATTACCGCTCAGGAAGGTGATGAAATCGATGTCGCCGAAACAATCGCATGGATCCTCGCGGAGGGTGAGTCGGAAAGCGATATCTCCACTGAAGGCCCTGATCGCTCAGAAATCTCAGTCGCAACGGCTATATCTTCGGAAGCTCTTCCTGTAGAGGAAAAAGTCACGCAACAAAATGAAGGTAGTTTGGAACCCTGGTCGGATATGCGTAAAGCCATTACGCGTACTGTCACCCATTCAGCAGCTGTCCCCCAGATTACTCTTTTCACCCGCGCATCCGCCTCTAGGATGATGGGACTTCGCGAAGTGGATAGAACTATCGCCTATGATGATGTTATAATTTTCTGTGTATCCCGTACCCTGAAAGAACATCCCTGTCTTAATTCCACCTATGAAGAGGCTGGGTTGCGCATCCATTCTCAAGCTAATGTCGGCCTCGCTATAGCCATGGAAGAAGGATTGATGATTCCTGTAGTTAAAGGGGCCTGTGGCTTATCACTTCCCGAGATTTGTGAGGAGAGGAAGCATCTCGTCGATCTGGTGCGCTCACGCAGTGCCCTGACGGATGAACTGGAAGGTGGTACCTTTTCCATTACCAACCTGGGAATGTTTCCCGTCGATCGTTTTACCGCTTTGCTCTACCCCTCTCAAACAGGTATCCTTTCCGTTGGACGCATTCAGCAACTTGCCGTTTCTGGAGACAATGGTCAGATAGCTCTTGCGCCATTTATTGAATTGGGTTTAACTTTAGATCACCGCGTAGCCGATGGCGCGGCAGGAGCCGCTTTTTTAAAAGACTTAGTTGATAAAATAGAAAATCTGAGATTGGAGGATGGATAAAATGACTGAGGTAACAACTGAACCCCAAAAAGAGACCACAACATTTGCTGATATTGATCATGCAATGGGGTTAAGAATGTATGAAAACATGCGACGCGTTCGTGACTTTGATGAAGCCGTTCACGAGCTGAATGCGGCGGGAGAACTCCCCGGTTTCGTCCACGTTTATGTGGGTGAAGAGGGCATCGCCTCTGGTGTAATGACTGCAATAAACGATGATGATTATATCACTTCCACACATCGTGGTCATGGACACTGTGTCGCCAAAGGTGTAGAAATGGACGGTATGATGGCTGAGCTCTACGGACGGGTAACGGGTATTTGCAAAGGAAAGGGTGGATCTATGCATATCGCTGACTTTTCTAAGGGGATGCTCGGCGCTAACGGTATTGTTGCTGGCAGCACGCCGATTGCTGTTGGTGCTGCCCTATCCGCCCAAATGAGAAATAGCGGTCAGGTCGCGGTGTGTTTTTTCGGGGACGGCGCTACAAACGAAGGTATTTTTCATGAATCCCTGAACCTCGCATCGATTTGGGATCTTCCCTGCATTTTCGTCTGTGAAAACAATGGCTATGCACAGACGACAGCGACTTCCTATGCGATGAATGTTAAGGATCTCGCGGTACGAGCTAAATCCTATAATATTCCCGGTGTTATTGTTGACGGCCAGGACATTATCGCTGTTCACCGCGCGACTAAAAAAGCCGCTGAACGCGCACGGGAGGGGAAAGGGCCTTCCTTACTTGAGTGTAAAACGACACGCTTCTATGGACACTTTGAAGGAGATAATTTAAAATATCGTGATCCAAACGAAGCCATTGAAGCACGAAAACGTGACCCCCTTGTGTTATTCGCTGATAATGTTGCTCCGGCCATTGGTGTCACTACAGATGAAATGAAAGTTATCGATGAAAAAGTCGCGGATGTGATCAAAAAAGCAATTGAATTTGGTAGGTCTTCTCCCTTTCCATCTCCCGAAGACTGTCTTAATGATGTTTATGTAAATTATTAAATTTAGGAGTATTAAATCATGGTTGATAGAAAAAAAGTTACTTACCGGCAAGCCCTAAATGAAGCATTACACGAAGAAATGGCGTTCGATGAAAATGTTTTTATCCTCGGACAGGATATTGCTGGGGGAGCGCAAAATAAAGCCCCCGATGAGTTTGACGCATGGGGTGGTCCATTCGGTGTTACCAAGGGACTGGTTGGTAAATATGGAAAATCACGGGTCCGTGATACTCCCATAACTGAAGGTGCCATTGTCGGTTGCGCTGCCGGTGCAGCGGCCAGTGGGATGAGGCCAATCGTAGAATTAATGTTTATCGATTTTCTTGGATTCTGTCTAGATCAGATTATGAACCAGGCCTCACCCATGCGTTATATGTTCGGAGGAAAAGCTAAGGTCCCCATGGTGATGCGGACAATGATTGGGGGAGGTTTTCAGGCTGCAGCTCAGCATTCACATTCCTGCCATTCACTTCTCGTTCACCTCCCGGGGTTAAAACTGGTTACACCATCAACTCCCTATGACGCTAAAGGTCTGTTAAAATCAGCGATCCGTGATGACGACCTCGTAATCTTTGTCGAGCACAAGGGTCTTTATGATACGAAAGGGCCGGTTCCCGAGGAAGAGTATCTTCTCCCTTTGGGAAAAGGTGAGATCGTTCGCGAAGGTACAGATATTACAATCGTTGCTTTTTCTAAGATGGTCCTCATCGCCTATGAAGCATCCGTAAAACTGGAGCAAGATGATATCAGTGTGGAGGTGATTGATCCTCGTTCGATGTCACCGCTTGACGAGGAATTGATTCTGAATTCAGTGCGAAAAACAGGACATCTAATAGTTGTCGATGAAGACAATCCAAGGTGCTCCATTGCAACGGATGTTGTCGCTCTTGCCTCCTCAAAGGCGTTTGACAGTCTTAATGCAGCGCCAAAGATGCTCACACCTCCACATACACCCGTGCCATTCTCACCAGAATTGGAAAAGTTTTATCTCCCTAACGCGGATAAATTAGTCGAACTCGTTAAGGAGACCGTCCCCGCTCACGCCTAGGTGGGTGGGATAAGAGGGGGTTACGGTCGCGGAAGAGGTGACAGTAAATCCTAGCATATCGGCGAGAAGCCAGAGTTGACGCATAGCGAAACCTTTGGATAGCAAATTATAAGATCCCTCCTGAAGAAGCGGGGATATGACATTTTTTAAAATCTAAATCTAAATAATCTCCATTAAACACCTCTTTATCTGTGCCCCTTTAGGAATTAGATAGTAATCCATATTCTTTCTACCATCTATCGCGGTAGGACTAAACCGTATCACCGTAAAGGTGAAGCTTCGCTACTCTCCTCTTACAAACTGTAAGTTTCCGGCCAATTACGTGAAGCGGCACCACGCGTGACATACAATTTACCCAGGGTTGGCTCTGCTATGACGACGGCTGTCGTAAGTCCGATGTCACCAACATGTCGTTCGATACTGTCGGGAAAGTCGGTGAAATCACAAAAGCTGCAGTAAGCTAATTGCGCAGTCAATCGACCGTTGTTAGGTTCCAGATTCTTACGTAACATACTTTCACGCATGAGTGAATTTTCACGGGTAAACTGCCCGAAATTTTCCGTCTTTGCCAAGCGTTTATTTGAGACAACACAATTCGCATGGGTATATATTCCACGCTTGGGTTTAAGAACACCAATTCCATAGGGCGTGATTTCAATTCCCGCTATCCCACCCTTCTCATCGGCAACTGTACAGTGAGCACACAATTCAATCCGAAATTGTTTTGTAAATTCTATAACCTCTTCCACACACGAACAATGCAGGGCAATCAATCCCCAAGCCGCATAAGGCAGGTCACCATTGGGATTATCAACGTAGAGTGCATTGCGAAAAATTGAACAACGACCTTGAATAAATCCGTGTCCAAAAAGCCACCCCGGGTAGGTAAGCGTTAATGCCGATGGTGCGTTACTCATTTTCATGCGCAGCACTTGGAATTGAAACTGTCGAAATGCATCGGTGTCTTTAGATTGACCCGAAATCGGGATGCCGTCGAGTGATGCAGTAGGTTGTATCGCAAAAGAAGTGCACGCGTTATCTTCTACGTGACCGATTGTTCCTATCTGATTTTCATTTAAGCCCGACCCTTTTGCCATTCCGAGAAATACATCAGGAATGTGAGGTATATATTTATTTATGAATCGGTTGAATTTTTTATTCTTCCACCACGGAATTGAATCGGGAACAATCCGACTCGCCCTAAGCTGCAAAGACTCCTGCCAGGCGTAACCGAGCATGACACCGCATTCGGATGCCGTCCCCTCGACATCAATCAACGGTACTTTACCTTGTGAGTATTCGCGATGATCTTTGATCTTACCCATATCACTATTTGAAAACATCTTCTCCATCCGTCAACCAGGATAAATCAAAACTGGTTAAAGTAATTTTCTCGTAAGGGTGAGCCTTTCCACATTCATGAAAACAGGCAATTTCACCCTCAGGTAAAACTGCTAGATCGGAATAGGCAGAAGGGCCTTCATGGATCAATTTTGATATCACCCAAGATTCACCCTCGTCATAGCTGAGCCTGATCGTCATCTTTGCCCGATCCGTTGTGCTGGCTGGATTACTAAAAAGTATCCTATCTCTATCTTGGTGAGTAGCATTGGTATAACGAATTATACTTCCCTGGCAAATCGGCTCAATAAGGGTTAAATCCCTTTTCAAAGGACCCCAAGTTAAACCACCATCATTACTGATAGAAACGACACGTGTATTTTTGCTTCGATCGAAATTACGCATATTGAGCATGATACTACCGTTCGCAAGTTCCACCGCCTGACATTCATTCACTTGATCAAAAGGTGTCCTTCCGCCCAATTTCCAAGATAGGCCATGATCGTCTGAATAAATCACATGGGAATAGTATTTCAAAGTATCAGCCTCTATATGGTCGCAGGGTATTATAAGACGATCTTTATATTCTCCCTTATGAATTTGGATTCCTTTACATGGTCCAGTGGCATACCAAGTCCACTCAGGTTTCTTAACAGTCGTGGTTATCTCTTTTGGCATTTCCCAAGTCAATCCATCATCATGGGATGAGGTTACAAATACTCGACGAGTATCATCGCTTATTTGGGTTATGATCTCATTCTCATAATCAGTTCCAAGGTTCCAGGTCATTAACAACCAAATTACCCCTGTCTCTTTATCTAAAACTGGACAAGGATTACCACACACATTCGCAGTATCGTTCCATATTACCTGTTGTTTACCCCAGGATTTACCACCATCTTCAGAACGTCTAACAAGCATATCAATATCCCCAGTATCACCTCTACCTGTCTTACGTCCCTCACAGAACGCCAAAACTGTTCCTTTTTTAGATAAAACCAACGCGGGGATTCGATAGGTATGATAACCTTCACTACCACTTATATATAAATCAATCTGTTTCATTGTTTTGTATCTTTTTAATACGTTATTTTAAATAACCAAAGTAAAATAAATATTAAGGTAAAATATAATTAATTATAGAAGGTAGATATATCGGTAGCTTAAAGAAAAACCGTAATAACAATAAAGCCAGTAATCCGACCGTACTATTCAACTAACAAGAATATATATACTGTGGATAAAGTAATTACGTTGGAAGAAGTGAAACGAGGTCGGTATGGGGTCGAGCAATTACGTGCGATGCAATAATTGTACCTAATTCATTAACTGCTTCTTTACCTGCGTCAACTGCCGCTGTGACTGCAGCAACGTCACCTTTAATTACCACGGTGACATAAGCAGCTCCTATTTTCTCTTTTCCAACAAGTGTTACATTTGCAGATTTTAACATTGCATCTGTCGCTTCTAAAGCTGCGACAAGTCCTTGCGTTTCCAAGAATCCTAAGGCATGTTGGTTATTTTTCATATTTTGTTTCTGTGTTATTTTATAATCGCTTGGTAAAAATTGTTCACGTGCTCCATAAATAGGATTAATCGTATTAGGATAATCAACCGCCTTATCAAACCCACTTGCCGGTGAAGGAATAACACTGCTAATTACTTCTACACCCAATTCATTGCCAAAATCAACTGCAGTCTGCAGTGAAGAGTTGACATCTGACACATCACCGGCAACACGTATTAATATATTTTCAAGAGCTGTAGTATCTAGCCCCAGTAGCTTAACTCCAGACTCTTTCACCATCTTATCTGCCACCACTGCGCCAATACTCCAAAAAGAAACCTCGGCAAAGCCCAAGGCAATTACCTCTTCATATGATTTTACCATAGTAAAATTACTTTAAACCAAATTATATTTTACCAAGATTGCGTAATACTTCATCTACAATTTTATCCACATCAATAACATTACGAGAAGACCCCTGTTTATCAGCTAGTGTTGTCCCTACAAAAGGCTGAACGAGGTCAGCCCTAGATTTTTGACAATTACTCGCCGCCTCCTCAAATCCACATTCCGTAAGAAGGCAAGCAACTTTTGAACGTATATTACCCAATTCTTCTTTTTCACGTGATGAAAGCACATATCTGGAACTACCCATATTGAAACCTCTTAACTCGTATCCTATGCGAAACCCATGGGGAAAATCGGGAGCATAAAGCATGGTATTGATGAGATCTAAAAGTTTAAACTGAATTCGTTTTGCTTCATCAAGTTCACCTGAAAGAAAACAATTGTATAGCTTCATTACAGCTTCCGGAACAACTCCAGAAGTTGCTATTGTCCCACCATCTCCTCCCATAACAAGTGTTGGATATAGAATTTCCTCACAACCCACGAGAATACTAAATTCAGGTCGTTGGGGTTTAATTTCATTCAAGGTATTAATAAAACGAGGCATATCACGACTACTATCTTTAATTCCGATAATATTGGGGCAATCCAAAGCTAAGCGCCTAACCACTGGGACACTTATTTCATTAGAAAACTGAGGGATATTATACATGACGATCCCAATCGGAGATTTAGCAGCAATTTCCCTAAAAAGTTCCTCAATACTTTCTTGGCTAACATTGTAATAATAAGGACCAGTAACAGAAACAGCCGAACAACCATAATCCGCGTAGGTTTCACAGGCTTCCAGAATCATTTCCACATTTGCTTCTGCACCACCTGCGAGAATAGGGACTCGTCCCTTTACCTCACTACTCATTATTGCGATTATTCTCTTACGTTCTTCAAAGCTGAGGCGAATAAATTCTCCTGAACTCCCATTGGGATAAAGCCCAGAGACTCCTTTATCAATAAGCCAATTAGTCTGTCTACGTAGTTCATTCTCATTTATTTTCCCTTCTTCGTCAAAAGGAACAATATTAGGAACAAATATACCTTCAATTTTACTCACCTTGCCTAAGGTACAAATTGTCGAGACCGCAAGTAAAGCTTTATTGTTAAAAATTGTGCAAACTTCAGAAACTTTTCAGTGATAAAAATGACTTTCAATTAACAGTTCACATTCCTGTATGGTAGATTAAATTTCTTCGGAATTTATTTCAATGCAAGAAAACTAGATAAGATTGAACCTAGAGAATTACTTAGCTCTACTAATCAGTTAATTCGTAACGATAATCCTCGATAATCGGATTACTCAATAAGTCATAGCAGAGCTTATCAATTGAAGCTCGAAAACTAGGACTATCATCACCTTGGATTTCAAATTCTATGGTTTTTCCCACACGAACATTTTTCGCCTGCACATACCCAAGACTTTTCATTGCCTGCCCGACTGCAGTCCCTTGAGGATCAAGAACATTCTTTTTAGGTATAACGTAAACGATGACTTTCACTCAGTTTAATTTAGATGTGGAAATTAAAAGATTTCAATGAAAATGAGTGAAAAAATGTTAACCATAATATATCATAAATTTATTTTAATTCCACGTCGAAGATATGTCGGCACGTCAAGGTCTTCACCTTCATAGAAATTTCGTTCAGTTTTATTGAATTCTCCTCTTTGTTCCTCATCACTAGAAAACATAAATTCAACCTGATTATCTTTTGTATTATTTAGATCATTAATTTTAGATTTATGAACAGCAGGGGGATAAAGCTCCATTTTCCGTTTTCTTGAGGTTGGGTTCTGGGTATGTTTCATGGAGTTGAAAGCAGGTTTTACTGATGGGTAACGTCTTCTTATGCCGTCCAGATTTGTCGTACCCAGTACTGTTATGCTCAACTTTTGTTGCATACTCTCATCAATATAAGCACCCAAAACAATATTATCTTTACTCCCAAATTGTTCACCGACAACCGTCATGATCTCATTTATTTTATTCATAGTAAGATCAGTCCCACCATAAACATTTACAATTAATGAGTCTGCGCGTTTTGAAAATTCTGGTGTATGTAGTAAAGGACAAAGCCTTAGATCATCAAAAGCTTTATCGACATAGTTGTCACCTTCACCATAACCAAGACCAAAAAGAGTCTTTCCTCCTCTATCTTCAAAAGCGTTTCTCAATGTAGAAAAATCGACATTTATAAGACCAGTCCTTTTTATCATTGACCAAATAGAATGCACACCACGGTAAATCCATTCATCTGCAAGAGTAAATGCATCGAGAACGGTTGCACTATCATCAACTTGCTGTAGAAGAATATCGTTAGGTAGTGGAATAACCGCATGACACAAATCCCTCAATTGCGCAAGACTCTCCTCTGCTTGGTTATGCCGGCGAATTCCTTCATTTGTAAATGGTAATGTAACAAAAGCGATAATTAGGGCTTTCTGATTTGCAGCTATCTCTGCGAGAACAGGTGCTGCCCCACTGCCTGTTCCTCCTCCTAATCCAACAATTAAAAAGACTAGATCAATTCCGTTAACGAGCTGAAGTAATTGATCTTTATCAAATTCTGCCGCACGCTTACCTATATCGGCGTCGCCACCAGCACTTAGACCACGGGTGATCTCACGCCCAATCATAACTTTATCCTCGATAAGCGAGTTACTTAAAACTTTACTGTCAGTATTAACTACCGCTAGGTCAACTTCATCGAGATGATCCAGTTTAATCCGGTCAACTGCGTTATTGCCAGCCCCACCAATACCAATGATTTTTATCCGGATCATTTCATCATTTACCTGACCACTGAACATTTTATTTGGATTACTAAAATTTTCGCTTTCGCTATGCATAATACGATTATAAGTTAAATATATTGGCTACTTTACTAAATATTCCTGATTTCTTTAAACCCTGATCCTCTTTATTCTGGGCTGTTAGACCATAGTAAAGTAGCCCCAAAACAGTGCTGTATTCTGGTTTACGTAAATCGTTCCTCACCCAGGAAGGGTTATCACCCACCCGGGTAGACACCCCTAATCGCAGTGATGCTGCATCGGCGATTTTTGGTAAACGTGACACCCCTCCCGTCAAAATCACACCAGCTGCTAATTCTTCAGGGTTTAGGAATTCGACAAGCTCTTTTTTAACGATTCCAAAGAGCTCATCTATTCTTGCTTTAAGTATTTGATAAATTGCTAAACGAGATATTGCGCGATCACCAATTGTCAAGTCACCGAAGAGCCAAACTTTATCATCTTTATCTTCATTATCAATAATCGCTTTACCAAATTCTAATTTGAGTTTCTCTGCCTGTTGTTTATTTACACGCAATCCCAAACTTAAGTCGTTTGTCAGGTGATCACCCCCAACACTTATTACTCCCGTCCGCACAATATGTCCGTTGTTGTAAAGCAAATAGTCCGTAGTGCTACAACCAATATCTAAGACAAGTACACCATTTTGTTTTTCCTCTTCACTCGTAACCATGCAGCCTGAAGCAATACTTGAAATTATCATATCCTCAACTTTTAAACCAAACCCATTAATTACATGGATATGATCACTAACCTTTCTTTCATCTCCTTCTATATGCCAATAAGTAACATTTAATTCGTCACCTTCCATCTGATGTGGGTCTTTAATCGATCTTCCATCTAATTGAAAACCACACTGTACATGATGTATATAAACGCGTCTGGGAGGTAGCTCCTTACGCTTGGCATTTTCTATTACACTTTGGACATCACTCTGGCGAACAAGATTATCAGGCGAACTAACCATGACAGATCCTTTATTCGAAAAACCTTGGAGGTGTCTTCCAGTTTGAGCAAGAAATACTCCTTCAATTATAGCCCCTGCATTTTTTTCCGCTGCGATGATCGCAGCATGAGTACAATCACTCGCAGCACGAAAATCAATTATTTCACCTTTTCTTACACCCATCGCTGTAGACTGCCCCATCCCAATGATATTGAGACTTCTTCCTTCATCGATAATTTCACCAACCATTACGACGACTTTCGCCCCCCCCCTATTTCAACTGCACCAATGATTCTATTCTCGTTCATAATTGGGTTGTAAGTTTATTTATTTATATTCAATTTCTAAACTTTCTCGGGCCAATATCCCGATATAATTGTACTGCAACTTCGTCTTTTACCGAGAGATCAATACGTTTAATATTATAGATATCGTTGCTTTTGGAGTATTTTATAACGCGAGCTAATTGAGCTAATTGCCGATCAAAATCAAATGGAGCAAATATTATTTCACGCACAATACTACTTCGTACTTTAATAAATTCATCAGACAAGCCATTAAGTTCATCGAATTCTTTACAAGAAACTACCTCCCATGACTTAAATATGTTCGGATAATTCAATTTTGCTAAATCCAATAGTTGTGAAATTATTTCTATCCCAGAAAGAGAAAAGATGTGATCGCCATTCTGTTTGAATCGAACTCCATCTAAATAAGGTAAATGTTTGTTTTTTGTTATTTTATAGCTCTCGTGAAAATATACTGTCCCATCCCTAGCGATGTAAACTTCCTCTATTTTCTTTTTATTCCTTCGGACTCTAGCACGTAATACAGGCTCTCTTTCTATAACCTCAATATGCAATTCATCTGGAAACTTTCGTGAGACCACTGCAGAATTTATCTGTCCTTTCTTTTCCAACATTTGTTTGATCGCAAAAATATCTACCTCCATAATTGTAGCATCCTGTGGCCATGCGATATTTTGTTCGAACCAATGGTGATCTAACTCTCCATTACTTTGAAAGTTAATACGGCGCACAGGAGCAGAGGTACCAGCAAGAATTATCTGGTTATCATTTGAGCGGAAAAAGTGAACACTATAAGCAATACCTCCAGCCATAAATAAAATTATAATAATGACACCACACATTTTAGCACGCCCAAAAATTTTACGTTTGCGAGCTATTGTGCTGACCGCTTGTCGACCAGCTGTTTGCTTAATTCCACGCCAATTTCTAGTCTCTATACAACTTGATTTAATTTTTGCCATGATCAATTGCTTCGCAAAGCGTAAAACCTATTTATTGCAGGTAAAACTAGACTTTGGGCCAATTGAGGAAAATCATATCCCAGACAACAGGCACTTTTACGTAAGAGGCTTGTAGAAGTAAGACCAGGAAGAGTATTTATTTCTAGAAAATAGCTTCCCTCACTATTCGAAGTCATAAAATCAACACGGATAAAATCACGGCAACCGCAAATGTCAAAGACAGATTCAGCGACTTCACGAATTTCTTTCTCCAATGAATATCCAAGTCTAGCAGGGTAATGATATTCTGTCATTCCTTCTGTATACTTGTGTCTGTAATCATAAATACCATTTTTGGGGATTATTTCTACCAAACCCATTCCTTTTCCCTCAAGTACCCCAATTGAAATTTCTCTTCCTTGAATCCTCTGTTCAAAAAGCCAATTTCCTGAAATAAGTTTGGCCATTTTTTTATTGAGAGCTTCCTCATTTTCAGCAATGAATACATCTATACTACTCCCCTCACACAAAGGTTTAACTACGATATTACTACCAAGTTTAGCTACTACTTCGTTCACAGTTGGTAAATTAGGGGCTGTCGCTAATAAATCTTTGGCAACACGTATGCCAGAATCTGCTACAAGCGTTTTTGTTTCTTTTTTATTAATACACAAACGACTCGATTCAGAATCACAGCCAACATAAGAAAATTTCTCCTTTTCTAACAATTTTTGTATCTCCCCATCTTCACCAAAAGTTCCATGCAAAGTTAAAAAAATAATCTGATTGTCAGGATCAAGATTTTTTGGAAGAGCCATTTCATTTAATTCAATGAGATCAACAGAATAATTCTTTTTTAATGCAGCTGTAACTGCCTGACCGGATTCTAATGAGACATTACGTTCTTTTGAAATACCTCCAGCCAAAACAGCGATAGAAAGATTACTCATAGTACTTCATTCCAATTTTTGCCCATAAGAAGGACTTCAGGTTCGAGATCAAATCCTCGATTAGCCTTTACCTCTCTTCGTATGTCTTTTATTAATGAAATAATATCTTTACTCGTTGCTCCACCACGGTTAATAATAAAATTACCGTGAAGCTTTGATATTTGAGCTGCCCCAATCTTCCTCCCCTTGAGGCCTAATTCATCAATAATCTGCCCTGCATAAGACCCCTCAGGATTTTTAAAGATACACCCAGCGCTTGGTTCACGAGGTTGGCTACTTTTTCGGATACTTGAAAACGACTTAATTTTATTTTTAATAGTTATTTCTTCCGCACTTGAAGTTGCATGTAAAGTCGCCCCTATCGCAACTGTATTTTTAAGCTCTTCGCATGCCCGATAGCTAATATGAACATCTTTGCGTTTTATATTTTTTAATTCTCCTTCCCATGTAACTAATTGAATTTCATCTACGATATCAAATATCCATCCACCCATCGCACCAGCATTCATTCGAAGTGATCCTCCTAAAGTCCCTGGTATCCCTTCGAGGAATTCAAATCCCGTTAGACCTAATTTTATACCTTCAACACAAATTTTATTCAATCGCACTCCTGCTCCTACCCAAATCCGACCATCACCTAATGGTCGGATTTGTTTCCAGTAATTATGGTTAAGGCGAACGACTAAACCTTGAAACCCCTCATCAGGAACAATTAGATTAGAACCTCTACCAATAAAATATACTTGAATTTTATTTTTATTTGATTCGTTTAAAAGAACTCGTAAATCTTTCTCAGACGCCGGTTCTGCATAATAGCGTGTGTTCCCCCCAACTTTTAAGGTCGTTTTATTAGCAAGTGATTCAAAATCAGCTATTTTTGTTTGCTTATCCATTTTATGTGATAAATCGATCCACCATTTTCCATCTTTACTCATTCTCTGTTTACAATTAATCACTTTTGGGGACTTATTTTTTATTATCGCGACAACCGCTTTGGCCCATTCATTTATGTCGCCTGCTCCTACAAAAAGCAAAACCGAAGGACCTTTTAATTTACGTTCAAGGTTGTTGCTCAATTCTTCTATCGAATTAACTATTCTACCTCGTGAAACATTTGGGAGAAGTGTGAGCAAATCAATACTTGTCCCACCTTCACAAGGACTCTCATTAGCCTCGTAGACATTAAGAAGATAAATTACATTCGCTTTTTTCAAGACTTCAGCAAATTCCTTTTTATAGTAAAGTGTTCGTGAATAGCGATGAGGCTGGAAAACAATAATTATTTGATTGTCTGGGTAGTCCTCACGAATGAACTTTAATAGAGATCCTATCTCTTCAGGGTGATGCGCATAATCTTCAAAAATAGTTAATTGAGAACTACTATAAAGGATAGTCTGTCGACGTCTTATACCTGGAAAGAGTTCAAGTGATTGCTTATTAAGATGTGTCGTCAAGTAGTGCGTTACGGCTAATGCTCCCAAGGCGTTGATCGCATTAAAATAACCGGGCACAGGTACCGACACTTCACATTTAGAGAAACGACCACTTAATTGTAATGATAAATTTTTACGACTCTGTCGTACAATTTTACCAGCATAATCTCCATCTTTACCGAAACTTAACCGTTCAGCCGTAATATTTCTCTGAGATATTTGTCCTAAATATTTGTAGTCGGTCGGTAAAAACACAGATTTTTCAGTCCGCTGAAAAAGCCGTCCAAAAGTATTTTCTAATTCATCTAGATTGCGATATTGATCAGGATGATCCCAATCTAGATTTGTCGTTAGCGTTATTTCAGGTGAAAATTCATTTATTGTTCCATCACTTTCATCGATTTCAGCAATAATCCATTCACTTCCACCATCAAACTTGGCAGGCAAGTAGTAATTGCCATTAAATAATGCTCCTAAAATATAACTAAATTTAAATCCCTCTTTTTCCAAAGCAGCTATAAGCATACCTGAAGTTGTCGTTTTACCGTGGCTACCCACTATTGCGATAAGTTTTTTATCAGCCACCGTATTAGCCAACATAACCCCTCGCTTCAATATAGGCAGTCCACGTTCAATTGCTACACGATAACAAGGGTGGGCTTCATTAATCGCACTTGAATAAATAACTGTATCAATGTCTTTCGAAATTTCAGGCTCTGACTCTATACTAATATCATTGTTCATTAGCAGATTTGAAATCGGGTTACTAATATTATCATCGTAACCACTAATTTTATGACCACCACTCTGCAAATAAAGAGCTAAGGGAGCCATCCCCATACCGCCAATTCCTATCATATAAATATTTTTACTTTGCTCGTTCATTATTATACAACCTGCAGCCTTTTACTATTGCTCTTTTTAGTAAATTTAGATGAAAGATTTTCAAGATCATGTACGATCAATTCAGCACTTTTACTTGGATTTAAGCGCTGAAGGTTTTGTCTAAATTTATCTAAAAGCCAATCGTTATAAATTAGTTCAATAACTTCACTCTTCAAACCCTCCATTTGATCCTGCTCAATCGTCAAACTTGCACCCAACTGTTCGAGAAACCGTGCATTTGCAAGTTGGTGATTATCCGTTGCATTAGGATAAGGCACGAGAATAGAGGGAACTCTACATTGCATTAATTCAGCAATTGTACCCGCACCAGCCCTTGAGAGGATTAAATCTGCTGCCGACATGAGAACACCCATGTTATCACAAAATGTAGAATAATAAGCTTTTACTACCTCATTAGATGTTGACCGATGCTCAAAGACCCCATTATTCCCCTTTCCCAAACCGGTTACACAATAAACACTAATTCCTTCAGTACCCAACTTTTCAAAGTTTGCATTAACCCATTCATTAAGTACCTGAGCACCCTGACAACCACCTAAAACCACAAGTAATTTACCATTAACATCGATACGAAGCGTCCTACGCGCCAACTCTTTTGGGGTGCGTCGTATTCCCTTGCGCAATGGATATCCAAAATATTTTATCGAATCCAAGGGAACCCCAGCTAATTGAACTCCTTCAGGAAGATATAACCGTTTGACTAATCCACGTAAGTACCGTGTTGCCTTTCCCGGCTTGCGATTAGCCTCATGAATAGCAATTGGACATCCATGAATGACCCCCGCAATAGTAATTCCAACTGTGATAAAACCCCCAAAGGCAACAATTATATCAGGTCGTTTATTCCGTAATAGACTGAAAGCAAATATGAGCAATTGGAACTGTTGAATAAAAAACTTAACAAATCTTAATGGACTGAATGAAAATCCTGCCCCTGGCGCGCGCACAAAATCAAGTTGTGGGTACTTTCTGACCAAACGGGAATCAACTTCTTTTTTACTAATAATAAGCCAACAATGATGCCCCTCTTCAATAAGCCGTTCAGCAAGGGAAATACCAGGAGCTAAATGTCCTCCCGTTCCGCCACATGATATAACAAAATTACTCATATTTCCCGTGGTTTTCGAAGTGGTGATCGATTCCATTCCTGGAGAAAATTCAAAATTATTCCTACAAGGAAAAACATACATACAAGATTAGAGCCTCCATAACTTATAAAGGGCAGTGACATGCCTTTAGTCGGTAGGCACCCCGTAACAATACCGAAATTTAGCAATGCCTGAAGGGTAATAAGCATGAGAGCTCCACTTGCGAAAAGAAACTGAAAAAGGTTTGATGAGCGACGCAGTTGCCATACGCCAATTAAAAAAATACCCAGAAAAACAAAAACCACTCCAGTCGTAAAAAAAAACCCTAACTCTTCACCTATAATAGGAAAAATAAAATCGGTATGAGCTTCAGGAAGGAATGCCATTTGCTGTCTACCATTACCGAGACCAACTCCCTCAACCCCACCAGCTCCAAATGCAAGAATACCTTGCCACAGCTGGTAAGCTCCATCACTCCTGTTTCCTTCTACGTCAAGAAATGCAGTGATGCGTTTAAGGCGCAAAGGATCAAGAAAAATAGCAATGCAAAAAAGAACCACACTAAGAAATACCGTTGGTATAAGATAAATAAGCCTCACACCAGCAAGAAATAGTAGGGTGAATCCAATAACTCCGATGAGAAATGCAGTACCAAAATCTGGCTGTGATAGAACTAGTACAACCACTGAACCAATGATCAGAGAGGGAATGAAAAATCCTTGTTTAAAACTTTTAAGAGCGCGTTGATTCTTAGCAAGATAATGAGAGAGGACAAAGATCAACCCGATTTTAGCGAAATCAGATACTTGCATATTCATCGGTCCTAGATCTAGCCAACGTCGAGCGCCATTGATTTCGAGACCTATACTTGGAATTAGGACAAGGGTGAGCATAATTAATACACTGGCAGTGATAACCCAAACAAAGGTCCTAATCTTATCAAAATCACTAAAAAAAGCTGTAGCCGTAGCAACGATCCCAAGACAGAGCCATATCACTTGTCGTTGAACAATAAAATATGGATCCACATATTGAGAATGAGTAACACTAAAAAGAATTATTAAACCAAGTCCTGTCAGACTAGCAACCGAAAGGATCAAAGTTAAGGCTGGAAGATTTCTCCGAATATTTATCCACCAAGACATAGTATTAATTTATAAATATAGATTAATTGCTATTTTCGGATTCTATAGGTATAACAGGAATTTTATCTTCTTCTTCCAGAAGACTACGTTCAAGATCTTCCACACTTAAAGTTTGACGGTCTTCCCTCTCCAATAATTCAAAAGGATCCAATTCTGATTCATTGTGAGTAGTTATATTTGAACTTTCATCAGTAACTTTAGGCATCATAATAAGTAATGATTGCCCGGGCTGTATTTTGTTAGGATTTATTATCCTATTTATTCGCATTAACTCTTGAATTTTTAACCCATACTCTTGGGCAATCAAAATTAGGGTTTCTCCCTCCTGAACAATATGAATATTTTCATTACCTAAAGCTGAGAAATCAATGAATTCATCTTCAGGTACATTAATTGACTGAGAGATATAATTGCCCTCGCCCGGAATTTTCAAAAATTGTCCTATAAGAATAAAATCACTACTTAGATTATTTATCGACTTCAAAGCTTTAATTGTTACATTATAGCGATCGGCAATTTCCGAAAGTGTATCACCAGGTTCTACCATATACTTGTTTTCACTATCCATGATTGAGTAATCAACTGATAGGTCATCATTACCTTCAGAAGTCACATCCCCCCCAGGAATTACAATCTCCTGACCAACATAGATAATAGTTTCCCTTGTAAATCCATTTACTCTTAATAAGTCGTTAAGAGTCACGCCATAGGCATTGGCTATTGACCACGGACTATCTCCGTTTTGAACTGTGTAGATAGAATGTGAAGTATCCCTTAAATCACCAAGAGGCTCAAGTATGGAACCCATCTCTTCTTCTGACGTTGGCCGAGTGGGTGGATACCTCCTTTCCCTTATATTTTGTCGAGTACCACTACTATCAAGTTCAGAATTAAAGGCTGGATCTATCTGAGTGACTGATGATTGAACACCAGGTGTTGATTTTATGCTTTCACCTTTAGGTTTTGCAGATTCAGTAGCTTGTCGGTATTCTTCTGTTGTCATACAACCAGGCACTATCAGAAGTATGCTGAAAACAAGTAAATGTAGGCCTAGAACTACACTGAAGATTTTTGATATCTGAATATCGAATTTTGGTTTTTTCATTATATTTTATTTTATATTAAGTGGCATTTTTAATCTCATAACCACATTCTCGAAACTAGTACCTCGCTGATTATAATTATCATACATGTCCAGACTCGAAAATCCAGGACTGAGCAGGATAATATCGTTTGCTTCAGCTTTATAGAATGCAGAAAATACTGCGTCTTGCATCGTTTTACATTTATCTACGGGCGTGTTTTTCTCATTAAAACCGGCTGCTATTTCCTCTGCGGTTTCACCAATAAGGTAAGCTGATTTAACTTTACCCGCTACTTTTCGGGCAAAATTTTTAATATCGCCACCTTTAGATAGACCACCTCCAATCCAAATGACTGGCTTATCAAATTGTTTAAGCGCAGCATAAGTCGCAGCAAAATTAGTCGCTTTAGAGTCATTCCAAAAATTAACATCATTGATCACTGCAATTTTTTTGAGACGATGTCTCCGTGAAGGAAAACGGACCACTGCATCTTTTAAAATAGTTTTGGAATACCCCTCACGTTGCCAGTAACTCAAAGCCAGTTGAAGATTATTACGTTGTGGGTGTGTGGCAAAAGCCGAATCATATGGTAATCTCCAAGCTAGCCTTCCAGATTCAGCGACAATTTCAACAAATTGGGGCATCTGATAATCAAATTTCTCTGCTGCCTTAGCTACCGATTCACCTGCTACAAAAGATGAATTACGTAAAGATTTCACCAAATTCCATTTAGCAGAAAAATAATTTTGGCAGTTCTCATAGCGATCAAGATGATCTTCTGTAAAATTTGTCCATATTAACACGTCTGATTTAAAGTAATGAATAGATTCAGCTTGAAATGAACTCACTTCACAAACAGCCACTTTTTGCTCAGTAGCCTTTAGATCGTGAAGTCGTGAAAAAGGGAATCCATTATTACCTACGGCAATGGCATCAGTCCCCTGTCTTTTTAAAGTAAAAGATATCAATTCAGTCAAAGTAGTCTTACCATTAGTCCCGGTAATGGCAACTACTTGGCCCTTCCAGAAAAGAGATGCAAAATCAATTTCACCTAAACAAAGGCATCCTTCATTGCGAGCGGTTTTTAGCCAAATATGATCTTGGGAGAATCCTGGACTATAAATAACAAGTGGATGCTCGTGTGCGTCACTTGAATTAAAAGAATGACGGTCATTCTCCCCACCACGCTCATCAAAACTGAGAAATGAAATATTATGATGCCTCAGGAGATCCATCACTGCCCGACCACTTACACCACTGCCAAATACAGCAACAGGATAAGCTACAAGACTTTTGATTTCGTATGGAATTCCCATTTCGTTTTATCTTAGTTTTAAAGTTATCAAACCACCAATCGCAAAAATTAATGAGAGAATCCAAAAACGAACAACAACTTTCGATTCTGCCCATCCCATTAATTCAAAATGGTGATGTATTGGGGCCATTTTCAAAACACGTTTACCTCGCAATTTATAGGAGGCCACCTGAATAATCACAGAAAGCGCTTCTATAACGAAAATACCACCGACTAAAATGAGTGTGATCGGTTGGTGTACCATGAAAGCAATTACCCCGAGAAGACCACCGAGTGATAGAGAACCCGTATCTCCCATGAAAACCTCAGCTGGATGCGCGTTATACCAGAGAAATGCCAAACTGGCACCTACCATCGCTGCGCAAATAATGGCCAACTCTCCTGCACCGTTAATAAAACCTATTAAGAGATAATCTGCAATTATGGCGTGCCCTGTTGAATATGCCATGACAGAATAAACCAAAGCTACAGTAATACAACAACCTATAGCTAATCCGTCTATCCCATCCGTGAGGTTTATTGCATTACTTGACCCTGAAAGGATTAGGAAAAAAAACATAAATAAAAACCAGTATGGCATTTTTTGTATCAGCGGTTGCTTAATAAAAGGCACCCAGAGTTCACGCATAAGTTCATGTGTATCTTGATTAAAGATCAATAAACTTAATACAAAGATAGTTATTAGTGCTTGTGACAACAATTTGTAACCGCTGGCCAATCCTTTACTATTTTTTCTTGATATTTTTAAATAATCATCGATTAAGCCGACTAGTGTTAGTCCAACATACACCAACAGTGCAGTAATGACATATATATTCGGCTTAGCCCAAAGAAGGGAACTGACTAAAAGAGCAAAAAATACAATCAATCCGCCCATTGTTGGAGTATTTTCTTTATGTGAATGTAGTTCGGCAAGATTACCAACTTCATCCTCATCACGGATTGATTGTGAAAGTTTGAACCTGCGAAGTTTTATTAAAATCCAAGGCGCAATTAAAAAACCTAAAAATAGTGATGTAGCTGCCGCTAAAATCCCACGGAAAGTTAAATAATCGAACAAACGAAAAGGTCCGAATAATTCTTGAAAATATGCAAGATAACTTAACATGCTTCCATTTCCCTTATAGATTCCTCCGCTCTTGAGAGGGGAATTAATTTTTCCAACTTATAGATACGACTGCCTTTAAGGAATACCGCTCCTTTAAATTCGCTTACGCTATCGCGAATATCTTCTATTGAATCTAATACACTCACATCGCTTGTCTTACCTCCTGAAAAAAGTATACCATCACGCATTTCACATGCATAATCTCCCAAGATTAAAACTCTATCTTTGGGACGTAATTTCAACAGCTGTCCAACTTCATAATGAAGATCATGTGCCTTTTCTCCGAGTTCAGCCATACAACCAAGAATATAGAGTCGTCGCAAAGCTGGTTTCATTATAGAATTAAAAGCATAAAGACTATCCGCCATTGAGGCAGGACTCGCATTATAACAATCAACATAAAAATATTTCTCTTCGCGGTATACAATTTCACCGCGAAGGGAAAGAGGATGCCAACTGGAAAGTCGATCTTGAATATCCACATCATTCATGCCCAGTCTCCAAGCTATTGCGATCGATAAGCTGGTATTACCAACCATACCTCGACTAAGAGTTGGAAGATCAAAGTTATGAACTTCACCTGATGAAGCATTTAGTCTAAGTACCGACTTTTCCTCCGGAAATACTGGTTGCTTTACTGACCAATAAAGATACTTATTTTTATTTTTTATGAGAGTCTTAGTTCCGTCTTCAGGAAGAAGGATAATAGAAGTAGCTGGAAATTTTTGGAAGTCACTAAATTCGCTGCATTCTTTATTAAAAACGACGCAACCGTCCGTACGTGTGTGGTAACCGAGCATAGCTTTTTCATGAGCAATACTTTCAATCGAGCCAAAAGCCTCTAAGTGTGTGTTCGATACCATGGTAATAATACTCTCGGTAGGATCGATCATTCGGGAGAGCAATTCAATTTCACCTGGTGCGTTCATTCCGACTTCAATAACCACAAAATCGTGATTTTGTGGATCAATTTCAAGAAGAGTTAGAGGGACTCCAAGATAGTTATTATAATTTTCGCGATTACGATGGACTTGGGTATCGCCTAAAAGAAGAGCGAGGAGTTCTTTAGTTGAAGTCTTGCCACAACTGCCAGTTACACCGATAACAGGCCCGTGGAATTCCTGTCGGTGATGAGCGGCCATTGTATGAAGTGCCTCTAGTGGATCTTTTACTAGCAGTTGTGGCAGGGGAAAGTTTAACCTTAAACGAGAGACTAATGCGCCACTAGCATTAGCATTTTTAGCTTCAACGAGAAAGTCATGCCCGTCACGGTTATCAGTTTTTAAAGCAACAAAAAGTTCTCCAGCTTGTAGCGTTCTGGTATCACACGAAAATCCAGATATGGTTAATGGAAATCCTGATTTCCACTCACCAGAGGTCCACTTCTGTAACTTTTCTGGATCAAAATTAGGCATCCCACTGTCTCTTCTTAATACGTTTAATTTCTAAAAGTTCCTGTGCGACTTTACGATCATCAAAAGGCACGACTGTATTTTTTATTACTTGAAAAGCTTCATGTCCTTTTCCTGCAATAAGGACACAATCGCCTGGCTTTGCTGATTCAATTGCTAAAGCGATAGCTCGTCGTCTATCTTCAATAAACTGAATACGATCGATATCTCTCACTCCACCCTTCATGTCAGTAAAAATTTTGTCCTGTGATTCATTTCTTGGATTATCAGCTGTTGCCCAGGTAAAGTCCGCTTGCTCCATAACAGCACGTGTCATCATGGGTCGTTTTTCTCGATCACGGTTACCACCACATCCAAATACTACAAGTAATCTACCCTTGCTAATCATTCGCAGCATGGACAGTGCGTTTTTCAATGCGTCATCCGTATGAGCATAGTCAACGAGTAAGTTTATATTTTGATCATTTTTAATATATTCCATACGACCTGGAACGCCAGGAAAACTTATTAAATGCTTGATATATATTGAAGGATCACGACCCATTGCATATAGGACCGTAAAGGCAGCAAGAGTGTTACTCAAATTATAATGCCCTAGTAATGCAGTTTTAATTATTCCGGATCCACCTGGCCAATGAAGGGTAAATTTAGAACCTTGGTCATTAAGTTTTATATCTGTTGCGTAAATATCCGCATTATACTTAACCCCGAAACTTAAGACAGACAGGTCCTTCCCTATATCTTTTATTAATCGGCGACCATAATGGTCATCGCAATTAACAACAGCTATTGATGGGACGCAACCGATACCACCATTGAATAATTTACACTTTACTTGAAAATATTCCTCCATCGAATGATGATAGTCAATATGGTCTCGAGTAAGATTTAAAAATGCAGCGATTTTAAATTTTAATCCACTTACTCGTCCCTGATCGATACCGTGGGTACTAACCTCCATCACAGCTTCGCTACATTTAGTATCACGCATTTGTGATAACATTTCATATATACTTACTGCATCAGGTGTCGTTCTATAAGCGGGCAATGTGCGTTGCCCGAGATAATAATGAACTGTTCCAATCATCCCAACGTTATTACCAGATTTCTCTAAGAGATACTTAAGAAGAAATGCTACTGTTGTTTTGCCATTAGTCCCAGTAACTCCGATGAGCTCAATATTACGTTCTGGATTATCGTAAAAACGGCGTGCTACTTCTGCGAGAATATCCTTAATATTCACAACCTGAATATAAGTCACTTGTCTTTGGGGCTTACTTTCCTTCTCAGATATTATAGCCGTGGCACCACGGCTTATGGCTTCATCAATGTAAAGATTACCATCAGTTTCGAGACCGCTAAGCGCAAAAAACAAAGTACCTGGAGTTGTCCTTCGACTATCTGTAGAAATAGCTTGGATAACAATCTCCTTTTTCCCATTGAATTTCTGAAGAGGCAGATTTTTTAAAAGTGATTTTAATGTGACATTCATCAATGAAATATATGGTCTTTTCTTAATAAGCAAAGATAACCCGATAAGAATTGATAGTTCTCCCCATAAATTGACTCTTTTTTCAGGGTCAAGGATCAATTATTTCTCCTCTCATGGCATAAAATTCACGTCCTTGTGTCACTGGTTGTATATCCAAATACTGAATGAGTCTTTTAGCCACATTTTTGAACACCGGTGCAGCAACATTTCCACCATATACTGGTATTGATGATTGTGGGTCATCGACAATTACAGAAATTACAAGACGTGGATTTGACGCTGGGAAAAAACCAACAAATGACGTCACATGGTGTTGACTAGAATAACGACCGTTAATAATTTTTTTAGTAGTTCCTGTTTTACCTGCAATTTCATAATTAGGAATAGATGCAAGTTGGGCAGTTCCTTCGGGACTTACAGTATTAATTAATAGCTGGGCAACATCTTTTGCCGTTTCAACACTCAAAGTCCGATGTCTAGTCCGGGGTCTAAAACTAGCTATCGTAACCCCATTATCATCAAATACCCGGCGCACTAATTGAGGGCTCATCAGAACCCCTTTATTTGCAATAACCGACATTGCATAATGAATTTGCAATTGTGTTGCACTTACTGCATAACCAATGGGTAAACGACTAATTGTAAGACTATCCCACTCTCTAACAGGGTGTAAAACTCCTGCTATTTCTCCTTCTAGAGGATAGCCGCTTAACCGGCCAAACCCAAATGCGACACTATAGCTATAAAGACGATTGGGTCCTAATAACATACCAAGTTGTGCAGCACCTCGATTGCTTGACTTACTGACTACTTCACTAACTGATAGTGAACCAAATTTTTTATGATCACTTGGCAGACTAATTCGTCTACCCATATACTCGACAGCCGGCTGATTGCAGTCGAAAATAGTTTCAGGAATTACGAGCGAGTCATTAAGTGCTCCACTAACAGGTACGATTTTAAAAGTAGAACCCGGTTCTACAGCATCTGATACCGCGCGGTTTCGGTGAGTATTAATAGGGTATTTCCAAAACTCATTTAAATCAAAAGTCGGCCAATTTGCTAACGCAAGTAGATATCCAGTAGAGGGATCGCTAACGACGATCGCCGCTGACTGTGGCTGAAAGGTTGATGCCAATGAGTTTAACTCGTCTTCAATAATGTGTTGAGCTATAAAATCGATCGTCAATTCAATGTTAAGACCGTGAGTTGGGTTGACCTCTCGTTGACGAAATTGTGCCAATTCACGACGAAGTCCATCCCGCTCTATCTCACGCCACCCATCTTGTCCTCTCAAATAAAAATCCATGTACCGCTCAACTCCCATTACTGCATTAGCTTCTTTGTTTAAAAAGCCTACAAGATGAGCTGCTAATGAATCACCTGGATATAAACGCTCAAACTTACGATTTCCATAGACACCTTTAATTCCCAGCTCAATAACCTTATTATAGTCTGTCTCATCAATTTTATCAGCTAATTTGGACCAATGATTATTGGTAATTTCCCGTCTAAAATCCCCCATCCTTTCCCGTGTCTTTTTGGCTATCCGAGCTTCCAACTCTTTAAGTGGTAAACCGATGAGATGAGAAAGATCTGAAAGTTTATTGAAATCTTCTGGTTTAATTACATGAGGATCCACACCTAGCTCAATTATTGTGTTTGTAGTAGCAAGAAGGTTACCTCTCGTATCGACAACTTTACCCCGACGGGAATGTATAATTTCAATCTTGTTTCGGTTTGTTTTAACAATCTTTGCCAGCTTTTCCTGATCCCATATATGCAAATAATACAATCGCCCCAGGATTCCACTAAAGCCTAAAGCAATACAAATAGCCAATAAACATAACCGCCAGGTAGAAATGTAAACATTACTCATTAGCTAACTATAAATATTCAAGGAGTTAGTGAAGCGAACTTACCGGGAACTTTTAGTGTTTCAGATTTTGAGATTGGAGAGATAACATTGCGCTCATCTATACTAAACCGGATAATTTGATCTTCACTAGGAAGTGTGATGTTTAGCCCCAAGACAGTTGAGTGACGTAAAAGGTTATTGGGGTTGTGCAGCTCACCAATCCTCGCATCGAGATTTCGAGTATTTCTATCAAGGACACCGAGCTCTTGTTCTAACACTTGTAACCGAGTAGCCGTTATTGAAATTTGCTGACGGAGATAAACGAGACCAAGTCCACCACTAGCCGATACTATTAGGATCAAAATTATTAAACATACAACTTTATGCAGAGAGTTACTATTTGTGTCTTGTCGGGGTATCATTTTATATTGGAGTTGGAGAATAATCTTTTTGCAGTGCACGAAGTCGTGCGGAACGACTGCGAATATTATTATTTTTTTCTTTTTGAGACGGCCGTAGAGGTCGAGTGGTTAATAAAGTTGCCTGGGATGTTCTCAACTGTTTAGGAAGTGAGTCACCTCTATGTTCAGGACGACCAGCCATACGATTGAAGTAGCGTTTTACGATACGGTCCTCAAGTGAATGAAAGCTGATGACGATAAGAATACCCCGAGAATTTAATTTCTTAAATGCTTGAGGTAAAGATACTTTCAGTTTATTTAATTCTTTATTAAGTGCGATACGGATACCTTGAAACGTTTTAGTCGCTGGATGAATCTGAGACTTTCTTCCTCTTCCAAAACCTGTATTTATCGCTTTGGATACCATCTCCGCCAGCTCGGTTGTTACTTTTATAGCTCCATTTCCACGAGCCTTAAGGATAGCATCGACAACTTTGCGCCATTGCTTTTCTTCACCAAAGTCACGCACCGCCTCAATTAGTTCTTCACGTGTAGATATTTTAAGGAATTCTGCCGCAGTAACACTTTTACGTGGATCTATACGCATATCCAAAGGTGCTTTACGATGAAAAGAGAATCCACGCGCTGCAGTGTCAAGTTGATAAGAAGACACACCGAGATCAAAGATAATTCCGTCAAATTTTTGTTCAGGGATTTCTTCCAAGCGATCGAAGTTCAAGTTGTAACATGTTAATCGATTTTCGTATTCTTTACTCATTTCTACCGCTCGTGAGTATGCTTCTGGGTCACAGTCCAGAACAGTCACTTTGCTGGATGGGTCCCTTTCTAATAGTGCACGCGTGTGTCCTCCTCCCCCGAAAGTAGCATCCAAATAATGGCAACCTTCATATAATGAAAACATCTCAATCACTTCACGCAGAAGAACTGGCAAGTGCTGAACCATTCTTTGGCAACCTATTAAATTAACGGTTAAAAATAGCATGGAGCCACGCTCTTAACCCATGAGGTTTCAGTATTACTCGTTTACGGCGATCTAATAAGGCTGTCAGGATATTAGGATTTGTTAGGTTGACTGCATGGTTGAGCCCTCGCAATTTCCAGCTACTAAAATGACGTATCTCCTCATTACCTAGTATTTCACTTGTGAATCTGTTTTTACGTAGTTGCATAACTTATTTGATTTCAGGTTAAATGCCTAAATCCTTCATCGCCGTTTGCAGATCAAATGCCTCTTCATCCTGTTGATCAAATTGTTCAGCGCCCCAAATCGTAAATTTTTCTACTAGCCCAACGAGCACAACTCCTTTCTTAATTCTCGCAGATTGGACCAGCTTTTCATGGAGCTTTATTCGCCCCTGTGAATCGCATCCAAAATTATGCGCTTTTCCAAATAGCTTTTGCAAAGTACGTTGTCCGCGAGGATCACTCTCAGGGATCTGTAATAGCTTCTCACGAAATTCTTCAATTTTCCTTGGCGGATAGACGACAATATAACCATTGGGGTGAGGCCAAGCGACGTAGACATCTATCTCATCACCTCTAAATCGCCATTTAGACGGTACCGTTACACGGTTTTTTGCATCAAGATTATGCCTGAACTCCCCCACATATAAAGATTCTGACTTAATTAATACCATAATGAATCCACTAAATTCACCATAATTTGACATTACATGACATTATACTCCACTATGTCAACCTCTTTTGGTCATTCATTTAAAAAATTTAACCTTAACTTTTACCATTGTGGGAACAGCCTACGGGAACCATTTAAACATATGCATGCTATAATAAATTATTATGTTACAATTAAGCCGTGAGAACGTAGAAGCAGTGCCTAATAACCATCTCGTTGAAATGACAGAATACTTTTGCATATAGACGGAGTAACTGATAATATTATACTCATTTCGACAATGGCTACATCACCCGTAAAAATTGGCATAAGACATACAAATTTAGTATTTATACGGGGCAGATAATGCGGTGATCGAAATAGGCACCTACAATCAAAGATTAGAAGATTTTTCTAGCCATTACCTAGAGCCAAAAAGCAATTTGAAGATTAATCCGCATCAATTTTTATCATGTATTACTTTTTTTAAAATGAAGGCGCCAACTCTAATCAAAATAAGATTAGATGAACTGCTATTAGAACGTGGGTTCTCTAATTCGCGCACACAAGCGAGGAATATGATCCTGGAAGGAAAAATTAAAAGTGGATCACGTGTCCTCAGTAAGCCAGGTAAATTTTATCTACGTGATATTGACTTATTGGTCACCGAACCGCCACGTTATGTTAGCCGCGGTGGTGACAAACTTGCAGGTTTTCTAGAAAACAGCCCCTTAAATATAAAAGGTAATATCGTGCTTGATATAGGTGCTTCGGTTGGAGGATTTACCGATTACTTACTTCAGCAAAAGGTAAAAACAGTAACTTGTATAGATGTGGGGCATAACCAACTTCATCAAAAGCTGCTTAATAATCCACGTGTTATCCATCTTGAAAGAGTGAATATCCGAAAATTGTCTCCAGATATATTGCCCTACCCTTTCTATGACTTAATCACAGTTGATCTCTCCTTCATTTCACTACGTAAGGTATTGCAAGACATATGGCCGCTAGTAAAAATAAATGGTACTCTAATAGTCTTAATAAAACCACAATTCGAAGTAGGGAAAAAAATTATTAAACAAGCAAAAGGTGTCGTTAAAAACCGAGTTATTGTTGACCGAGTTGTCTTTGAGGTTAAGGAATTCTGTGCTCGGTTTCTAGAGGGCAGTGAAGAAATAGACCAGATTGAATCTCCCATAAAAGGAGCCGACGGAAACCGCGAGTTCTTTCTTAGTCTACGAAAACATAGAGTTTGAAAATTATATAATTATCGACCAAGGTAATAGTTTCAAGTATCTTAATCCTAGGCCAAGAGTATCAGGTAATTATAGTAACCCATTACAAAGTTTAAAAAAATTTTCGAATCCTCCTTTAAAAGGCAATTTTTTCAAAAATTTAGATTATACCGTATTTGAGAGGGAAAACATCTGACGATGTTATGTTAGATCATTATTCCATTTCTGATCATCGCCCTTGGACTATATGGAGCATAAATAATATTTAAAACTATGACCTTAGGGGAGACGTGAGGAAACTAAATGAATCTTTTACACTATGCATCAGGTTCAATAATGCCCTCTACATCGGTAAAATAAAGATATGCCCCTTATTTCATAGTTTAATCATCATTTTACTTTGTTGCCACATCAAGGGAAAAATGTAACCTCAAAATCAAAGTTATATTTCGATCTATATCTTTGATATGCTCACTTTACATTTATCTATCATTCCTAATGAAACCTATAAATAAAATAACATTTGTAATTAATAAGAGAAAAGCCGGTGCAGAGGAATTAGCAAATACCTTAATTGCAAAAGCTGAAAAAAGAGCCATTCAAACATTAACGACGAAAGAGTTTCCACTTCCTCAAGGAATTTTAGCTGACTCTCAATGTTGCGTAGTTATTGGTGGAGATGGGACATTGCTCAGTGTTGTCGAAGAATCAGTGCGACACAAACTTCCAGTTATTGGAATCAACCTTGGCAAATTAGGTTTCATGTCTACATTTTCTGCACAGGAAGCAGAAGCGGGATTTGATACACTTCTTTCCGGTAACTATCAAATTGTCGAAAGATCAATTATTAACTGTGTTACCACTCAGAAAAAAATGTTTTTCGCTTTAAATGATGTGGTGATAAAAAATCATTCTTCACGGCTCGTAAGACTGGAAGTTTTTACGAATGGGGAATCGGTAAATGAGTATTTCTGTGACGGCCTTGTGTTTTCGACTCCCACTGGATCAACAGCCTATAACATGTCTGCGGGTGGACCAATTATTCATCCTGCAGCTAAAGTTTTAGCAATGACACCTATTTGTCCACATACTTTAAGTAATCGAAGTGTGATTTTTGACCACGGAGAAATTTTAAATGTTAAACTTCACGCTGATGACTATGATGTAGTTTTAAATATTGACGGAAGAAGTAGTTCTAAAAACAAGGAAGACTTTCCACTTCAAATTTCAGTCTCAGACAAGAATTTTCTACTAATGCTTCAAAAAGACTATTCACATTTTAAATTGATTCGTAGCAAATTAAATTGGACTGGTGATTCAATTGGTTAGACTGCTTCAATCACGATCTTCAATGCTAAAATCTTGCATGCGGCATGTATTCAAACTTAAATAATAATAACCGCATAGATTTTTAATGATGGAAGAATACTACATACGACAACCTGAAACAGACAATGTCCGCGGTCCCTTTACCCTAACTAAATTGGCTGGAATGGCGGAATCTGATCAGATTGACTTAAATACCTTAATTAACGATAGAGATGAAGGGGAATGGCTCGCGATTGGCAGTCGTGAAGAATTAAAACAGATCATTTTTCCTGAAAAGAAGAAACTCAGTTTAAAAATCAAATCTGACGAAGACTTAAATCTCTTGAATGTTGATGAGGAAGAAGATGAAGAAGAAACAATCGAAGTAGTTGATATGCTCGCGGCAGCAGAAGGCGACACCGAGGAGACTAAACACATCAAGAATAAAGTGGTGTGGCAGGGTAAAGCTGCAACTCTTGCTCTACCATTTATGGGGGTGATTTTGATTTTAAGTTCTATTGCTTATATCTATCCCAGTATTGATATTGTTCAAACTGTTATTGATGAAGGAAACTATATGCTCATACTGCATAAGCCATTAATACTTGTAGGTGCATTAGATCTTTTCTTTGCAATATCTTTATTTTTATCTGTCACTGAAATCTATCCTATTTTGCGACTTCGAGCGATGTTTGGTCTAGGGTATTTTGGATTCCTCCATTGGGCTACTTGGCAAATGGGTGATCAAATTTCTTTATATCTTATGATTAGTTCTATTGGTGTAAGTATGGCCATCTTTATATGTACCTTAACACTCAACTTTATACTCATGATAAGTTTCGCTGTTTTAGGCATCCTGAGTGTAGGTAGCTACCTCTATTTAACAGTTGTTCAATAGCTGTAAACCTGTGTGAAAAGGTTTTTACACCTCTAACACACAAAAGTATTAATATTAGATTAGTTAAATCTAGATACTGGTTGGCATTTGATAAACAGTCTACCTACTATTTTATTAGTAATATCCTTTTATACATCTTCATTTAATTGAGTGATAATATAACACGAAATAAGTTGTAGTTAAGAAATACATTACTTAAATATTATTTACTATGGCACATGAAATATCTATCCAAGCAGGCGGTTTGAATTTTATCATTGAGTACCGAAACTTTGGTAAAGACCGGGGCCCTGCGATTCGCGTTTATGCAGACATTAAGAATCAAACCACACAGGTGCTGCGGTTTGATTGCTTCGAGAACGATCCACATTATCACTACGACCCCGATGGTAAAAATGAAATGCATCACCTCTCCCTTAAAGATACACCCGATACAGTAGCTTGGAGCCTGGAACAAATTCGCTCTAGGACTGTAGAAATGTTACAGAAGGCTGGTTACAATGAAAAAGCTGACCAAATAAATTCCGAGGAAATTGCAAATTCGATTAACGCAATGGCACATGCTATAAGCAGCTTGACCCCCCACTAAAATTTAAAACTTTAAGGGCTTAACTTAAATAGTATCAAATAGTAGGTGATGGTGTAAGATTCTGATAAGTTTCCCCAGTATAACCTTGGGTATTTATTAGTATTTTAAAACGGTTCTTGTGCAATTCCACATAACCCGTCATGTAAAAATACATGAGAAATAAACTCAAGGGTTTAACCTCAATATTAGGAACTAAGCTTCCACAGAAGGGAAATGTACGCTATAATTACATTCTGGGGATTACGAATGGTTCTCTTTTCATGTTTGGCATCGCTTTCATTAATCCACTTACCGTACTCCCTGTATTTATAAAATGTTTTACCACTTCTGATTTTATTGTAGGAATTGCTGGTTCATTGTGGCGAATGGGTTGGCTGTTACCACAGTTGCTCGTCGCTGGATACGTGGAAAAAATCCCCTACAAGCGGAATATCTATTTACGTATAAATAGCATACGGTTATTATTAACCTGGCTAACGATACCCTTAGTGGCTACTTTCGCGATTACACAACCTACATTTCTATTAGTCTGTTTCTTGCTACTTTTTGCATTTGCAACATTTCTTGGGGGTATCGCAGGACTGCCTTTTAATGACATGGTTGCTAAAACTATTCCCGTCGAGTATTTAGGTTCTTTTTTTGCAACGAGAATGTTTTTTGGCGCAGGAATAATGAGTATAATCGCAGGATTCATCGTGAAATATATCCTCAGTGAAGAAGTAATGTTCCCCTTCCCTAATAATTTTGTAGTTATTTTTACTTTTGCTGCATTATTTATGACTCTGGGCATTGCTTCTTACTCTTTCGTGCGCGAACCACCGAGTAAAATTAGTTCCACCCAGAGAACATTTTTCAGTTTAATAAAAGAAATTCCATTAATATTAAAACGAGATGTTAACTATCGTCGGCTGATCATAGTCCAGTTACTCTCATCAGGAATAAGTTTTTCATTACCATTTTACATCATTATCGCTCAGGAAAATTTCGGTTCAACAGTCAGTACCGCAGGAACATTTATCACGGCACAAACCTTTGGCGTGTTATTTTTTAACCTCCTATGGAAATTTATTTCTAATCACTATGGAGATCGTCAGGTCATCTTCATCGCCCTTATTTTACAGGCCATAATACCAATATATACTTTAATAATTAGTAAAGGGTTTGGTTTTTGGTTATTACAAAGTCAACCATGGGTAGTGACAGCAGCCTTTTCTCCTATTTTTATCTTAATTGGAGGAACGATGTCAGGATTATGGGTTGGGTACAGCAGCTATATCTTAAGTATATCTCCCGAAGATCGACGTCCCACTTATGTAGGTACCAGTAATACAATCCTGGGCATCGCGGCAATTTTCCCAGCTCTGGGTGGATATATCGCCGATCGTGCAGGATTACACTCTGTTATCGTTCTTTCTGTTTTAACTGTTTGTGTTGCTATACCTTATAGTCGAAAACTTAAGGCACCAACTTCACGGTTAAATTACTAGCCACCGACATAACTTTCAAAGAAATGTAAAATAATTGATTTTTTGGAATTTGGTTACCGTCAGTGAGGTAATTAACAACCTACCTTCTAGACACCACGTTCCATACTTGTTTGGAGATTAATACCCCAGCCCATCACCCCACCTCTCATTAAACACCTCCGCCGTATTCAGATTTTAAATCTATATCATCGCTATGTATATCTCACTTGCTTATTGGTGGCCTTGATAATAAGTAGAACCCTAAGAATTATAAGCTATAAAAATAATATCCTTTTTCTTTAGTCAAAAAATTTAAAATAGTCGTATGCGTCCACCTAAACTACAAAGATCACAGGACACAGTCATGAAACCCAACATCGTTTTTGCCTTCGCTGACGACTGGGGACGATACGCCAGTGCGTACAGCATAATCGAAGGTGAGAGTTCCTTGAATACCTTGATCAAGACCCCTCACTTCGATCGTGTTGCTAGGGAAGGAGTCATATTCACAAACGCTTTTGTTCCAGCACCTACCTGCACCCCGTGTCGAAGCGCTATCCTCTCAGGGCAGTATTTCTGGCAGACTGGACTGGGAGCCATTCTCGAGGGTGCCGTGTGGGATGAAAGCATACCTACCTATCCTTTAATACTCGAACAGAAGGGAGAAGGATACCATATTGGATACGCCTATAAGGTGTGGTCTCCGGGACGCACAGTCAATGCCCCCTATGGCGGGGAACGGACACGGTATGAACCGGCCGGAAACAACTTCCAACGGTTTTCTCAATTCGCCACCGACAAGGTTCCCGAAATAGGAATCGAAGCAAGTAAGCAGATGCTTCTTGAGGAGACGCGTCAGAATTTCGATGCTTTTCTTGGGGCCAGACCTGAGGGCAAACCGTTCTGTTACTGGTGGGGGCCACAAAACACTCATCGAACCTGGGAGCGAGGCTCAGGCAAAGCTCTCTGGGGATTAGAGCCAGATGACCTGGAAGGCCGTCTACCTGAATTCCTACCAGATGTACACGAAGTCCGTGAGGACGTGTGCGATTACCTGGGCGAATGCCTGGCCATGGATGCGGGACTTGGCGTTCTCCTAGAACGGCTTGAAGCCATTGGCGAGCTGGACGACACGCTCCTGGTCGTTAGCGGGGATCACGGGATTCCGGGGATCCCACGTGCCAAATGCAACCTGTATGATATTGGCTGCGAGGTCGCGCTTGCTGCACGCTGGCCGGGCCGAATCCAGCCGGGCCGCGTCGTAGAAGATTTTATCAATCTGATGGACCTGGGCCCGACTTTCCTCGAAGCGGCTGGCGCACGTGTTCCTGACAGTATGAGTGCCAGAAGCCTCATGCCGGTTTTTGAAAGCGACAAGAGTGGACAGATAGAAGACGACCGTACCTTCGTCGTCACAGGGCGCGAACGGCATTGCGCCACGGCCCGTGAAGGCAACTTACCCTATCCCCAACGTGCGATCCGAACACGAGAATTTCTTTACATTTACAATTTTGCCCCGGACCGTTGGCCTATCGGCGACCCCTGCGGCCTGGATGATCCAACTACAGGAGCGCCGTCTTTTGAGAAGCTTTGCAACGATACCTTTGTGGCGTATCCAGATATGGATGCCAGTCCAACAAAGGCCTGGATGATTCTTCATCGTACCGAAGAAAACGTGCAGGAGCTGTTTCGATTGGGTTTTGACAAACGTCCGAAAGAAGAACTCTATGATCTTCGTGTCGATCCACATCACATGAACAATGTGGCCGGGAACATCGCCTACAGTAACACCCAGAAAAGACTGGCCGCTAAACTGATACAGATCCTGCGTCAGAATAACGACCCACGCGTGGTAGAAGCTAAGTGTCTCTTCGATCACGAACCGTTCGCCGGTCCTCTACCGAAAGCATAGAAATGCAATACTACCTGCACGGAATCCGATATCCGAACAAGATGATTGTTATCTCGATGTTTGACAGCGAGCGACCACAGCGTTTTGCCTAAAGAGGTATTTCTTTTTTGCCCTCCGCCGCATACAAGGTAATGGATATATTAGATGGCATTCCACTGTTAATGATTACCCCCACTACCTACCTAAATTATCAGAGAAAAGGAATCAGTTTCATCCAGTGTTATACTTGGATATTGGCGGATTTATTGGTAACTTTGCATAAATTCACAAAGTTAAATATCTATAACGATAGTATCACTTTAGAATTTAATGAAATAGCTCAAAATAATTAAATAGTATCCATATTAGAACTGGATAGAACACTAAGTTCATTAATGATCTCTGGAGTGATATCACATGCCTCAGCCTCAAAGGCTTGATTGACATGATCAGAATTTCTAGCGCCAATTAGCATGCTTGTTATACCAGGCTGTTCTAAAACCCACCGCAACGCAAGTTGAACTCTGGAAAAACCTGTTCTTTCTGAGATAACTTCTAAATTTCCATCAAGTTCTAAAAGTTTTTTCTTAAAATAAATATTTTTGTGGCCAGGTTTTACATCAAAACGTGTCCCTTTAGGCGTTGCTTTTCCCTTTTTGTACTTTCCAGTTAAGAAGCCAGCTCCGAGAGGACTATAAGAAATGATACCTATATTTTCCTTCTTACAAAAAGGGACCACCTTATCTTCAATTCCTCGAACCGCGAGATTGTAGATTGCCTCTAGTGATTGGATCGTTGAAAACCCATTATCTTTCTGTATTTTTAAGGCCTCGTCCATTTGATTATCGCTGTAGTTATTACAGCCTACATAACGAACTTTTCCTTCTTTCACTAGTTTTTCTAATGCTTCAAGCGTATCCTGAAATGGGGTATTAACATCATAACCAATTTCAAAAAAATCCACGTAGTCTGTTTTCAAACGCAGAAGGCTTTCCTCAGCGCAGTTAAAAATTGTCTTTGGCGAGAGATCCCCGTGAACCTTTGTCACGATAACAACTTTATCTCGGTTATTACGAATAGAAAAATAATTTCCCATTACTTGTTCAGATGAGCCATCTCCATAAGCATAAGCTGTATTTAAGATATTGATCCCTCGATCAATCGCATGATCAAGGATGGCAAAAGAAGTTTCTTCGTCGATTTCACGTCCAAAAGTTACACAGCCTAAACCGATAGAACTAACTTTCACTTCAGTGTTTCCATATTTACGATATTCCATTGTATTTTATGATAGTTAAAAATTATTAGCGTGGTTGAATCCAGTGTCGAAAAAGTGGTTTAGCAATATTATCAATTCGACTATAAGAATCTTGCTTCAATGCTGGGTATGCAGCCCCGAAAATACCCGGTTCGTCAACAATAATTTTTCTTTCCACTGATCCGGGCATTAGTGAATCTAAATTCAACCACCAGGGTGCATAGCGCACGACCAAGGCAGCGCGTCGTTTGTCCGTATGATTTACTGCGCTGGCATGCCATAACCGGCTATCTAAGATAAGTACGCTTCCTGCGGAACCTTCACCATGAACCTGATCTGGATAGTCGTCATACCTATACTCGTTGTCATAAGTAGGATTAGTTCCCCATTTATGACTACCAGGCCTCATTAGGGTACCACCGCTATCCTGTGTGAAATCAACCAGCATAAAAAGCGCCGTCAGATGCATAACAGTATCAGGCACCGGTTTGGGAATGTGTCCACCGTTAAACGGACAAAATGGCCAATCTGAGTGCCAATCACCTCGTTTATTTTGGGGTTCATTGATTTGGGTTGAAGTGGCCGATATCCGTGCATGGGACCCAAATAATGATTCAATAATGGTAATTATCCGTGGATCAGCCGCATAAGGAGCAAAAGACTGAGTATAATTAATTGTAGTCGCAAGATAGGTATTATTAGCTCCTTTTTTTCCGTACCTATCAGCTGCTTCAACTATGTCGTTCCTTACACTACTCAATTTGTCTTCAGGGATGACATTCTTTAAAATGGTGAAACCTTGCTCACGAATTTCTTCTACTGGAATCATAAGATCTACTTTTTTAAAAAAATTTTAGATTTATTCATGTATCACAAAAACTTCAATTTCATCAATAATAATATCTTCATCAATATTTGGATCACTCAATATCAAAGCAACTTGCAACCAGTTGTCGCCGTATATTGCAGGAGGGGAATTTAATTCGAACCAACAAGTTGTTGTGGGGCGATCGATTTCTTTTTGAATGATAGGGTGTCCTCTACCAGTAGTTTGAGGATCGTGAAGGAATGTATCACCTTTTATTGTATTATCATGAACAGCTACCTTTTCCTCTCCTTCTTTAAGTTTGCGAATTGCTCTATCTGTTGCAGTCTCAATAGGTGCTGCTTTAATACGTTTTTCATTATTGTTTAGTCTTATTGAATTTTGAGGGATTTCCTCATCATTAATACATACCCTTATTCGATCTTCAAGACTCATATAACCAGCACGAAATAGTAAAGAAGCTTTACGCACCTTGATAAAATCTTCACAAACACGAAAACGGTAAGATGCACTTTTCCCAGTTTCCCTTCGCTTTAGAACGATCTTGTCCGCTTTTACGATACCTGTTGGGGAACAATCCAAACCATGAAAGGTACACCCACCCCATAAGGGTTCAAATACATAATGTTTTCTTCTTGTGGTAACTCGAATAGGATCTCTCAATTCAACCATATCATATAGCTGCATAGGATAAAAGGGCGCCCAATCATTTGAAACAAAGTGGTTATAAATCGATATACCATCTGCACCAGCACCGTAGTAGTTTTGCGTCACAGCCCGCATTTGTTCTATTGTTAATGGCTTACGGTTTAATCTGCGTTCCGATCGATTGCTCATCCAAGGAAGGATCGCTGGATAAAGATAACAGGGCTTATCCTGAGCACGAGTAATAGTTGTAAATTCATCATATGGGGCATTAATATCTGTATTCATTTGATCACTTGGAGAGACATAGTCGAGGTAACCCTTAGTAATCCAGGTAGTAACATCCAACCCCATATCACGACAGTCATTAATAGTCTGGAAAACTCTTGCCCCTAACTTGAGTTTCACTCCTTTAGCCTGATTTTCGTTATATAACATCTCATGAACCTTCTTGACCATATCTGTCATCAACGATTCTCGATCACGGCTTTTACCAGCAGGAAAATATATACGATCCCTGAAGCAAAGCTCCAGACCGTCCACATCAAAGTTTCTCACTAGTTCTTCCGCAATGGAAATAATATAATCTCTGACTTCAGAAAATGTAAAATCAAGAAATGAACTTAATTGATAGGCTTCACCAGAAGGTAAATCATTTATTTTCCACTGAGGATTATTCGTTAGAAATGTAGACCCGGCGCCGACACCTTGCTCAAGAGATATGTGTCCATGATCATCATTTATGCGTAAGCCGGCTATAAACTTCATACCACGTTTATGGCTCTGGTCAATAAGCACCGATAGTGGCTGAATCCCTGCATCTAAAAGAGGAAGTAAACATTGATGCTGTGGCCGTTGATCGTACTCAAATCGCTCACAGCGCCAATAGGTGGTCCACCCTTGAGTATAAACTTCCTGAATAAAAGTGTCCACTTGGGCATCAGCTAAATCGTCAACCCAATTTCTTAAATCCTCTTCTCTCGGTCTTTCTGGAAGATAACTACGTAAACTTGAGGAAGGATCGCTTATATATATAACGCGTTGATTACCACGTGGATAATAAGAACCGAGAGACCCCATAAAGTCGGATCTTTTTTAGCATTATGGATCATTGTCAAGAAATATTGGATTTTTTAGTTTACATCTCACATTCCATATTATTACCAATCAAGTCATAAATTTTATTTTTCCACATACCACAAGTAGTTTTAATTCTGTTAAAGAAAAATGCTTACATCACATCAAATTACTTATTATAAGACTTTTGGATTTTTGATTCTTCGTGATCTACTTAATCCTGATGAAATCGGTGAAATTAATTTTGAGTTTGAATCTAAATTAAAGAACACTCTTCGCTCAACAACAACACCAGGTCACCATAAATATGTGAGTTGGCCAAATCTTGGACCAGATACACCCTTCACAGGTTCCTTATTGGAAGATAATAGAATATGCATAATTGCAAAGCAACTTCTAGGTAGTGAGTTTTTTGGAATTTCTTGTAATTCTGGTAGTTTTGTAAACGACACGCAATGGCACCCCGACTGTGAAGATATAAATTTACATGCCCTCAAATTTGCTTTCTATCTTCAATCATTAAATGCTGACAATGGCGCTATAAGGTTCATTCCCGGTTCACATCATAACCCCTTCCATGAAATACTTCTGAGAAATAACTTGAGAGGTGAAAGACCAGACAATGTCAGTGCCCATATTTGTGGAGTTAACCCAGGTGATGGAATTATATTTGACGCGCGACTTTGGCATGGAAGTTCAGGAGGGTCAGAAGATCGCCGATTAATTACGCTTATTTACAATCGCGTTCCAGAAACTATTGCTGAAAAAGAAGCGACATTCTATGATGCCAAAGGATCTTGCCGCACCAGAGAGAATCTTGCAAAAAATACATATAAATCACCGAGCCTCGAGTACCATCCTAAATGGATTTCAAATGAACACAAAGATGATCGTCGTCAGAAGTGGATTGACTGGATAAAGACATTTAAATATTTAAGATAATAACTTTTTTTTCTTAAAATCCTACTCTGCTCAACCTTTGATCACTTGAAATGGATAAACATCATATTTCAAAATTTCATACTGAAGGTTATTTAATCATACCTCAATTCTTTCCTCAAGAGTTGATGGAATTACTTAAAAAAAAATGTCAGCATGACAGCGCAATACAGGATTCTCCTCTTACCCAAGCAGATAGTAAAGGCCGGGTAACCAAAGGTATTTCATGGAAAGAGAAGCGTGATGATCTCTATGGTGCGATCTCGTGTAGTGAAAACTTAGTTAATATCGCGGAAGCATTACTTGGAGGAGAAGTCTATAATTGGCACAGCAAAATTAGATATAAAGAACCTGAAGTAGGAGGAGAGGTTGAATGGCATCAAGACTACCCTTACTGGTATAAGTCTGGCCTATTACGGCCAGACGCACTCAGTTGCATGATTGCAATTGAGCGTACCAATAAGGAAAATGCATGTTTAGAGGTTTTAAAAGGCTCACACAAAATGGGTCGGATTGACCTAACAATGAGAGGGGCTGAAAACTTTAGTAAAGATAAATTATTAAAGGCCCTCACCACCTTTTCAAGAGGTGGTCACAACCCTGATGTACAGACCGGGACTGACCCTGAACGCGTTGAAGAAGCAATTAAACGTTACGAACACGTTTATTGCGAATTAGAACAAGGAGACATATTATTTTTTCATTCTAATATCTTACATGCCTCTTCAGCTAACAAATCAAAATTCCATCGCTGGTTGCTTATTTGTACATATAATAGATTTGATAATGAGCCTTATAAAAAGGATTGTGATGGCACGCCTTATTCTACTCTGCATAAAATAGCCCCTAATGATATTTTAAAAATCGCTCGTTCAGAAATGCCTACAGTATAGTTTACAACCACGGGTTTGGCTTTATAGATCCTTTTGACACTACTTTATGATTGCGTGATAATGGTGTTTTATAGGTAATTATTGGCATGAATGTTATGGATATGTTTAAGCTCAACGGCAAGGTTGCTCTTATAACAGGAGGAGCCAGGCACCTTGGAAGAGATATGGCAAATGCTCTAGCAGAAGCGGGTTCAGACTTGGTAATTACTTCAAGGACGCTTTCTAATGCCGAAATATCGGCTGAGGAAATAAAGAAAATGTATGGGATCGAAGTCCTTCCACTCGAACTCGATCAAAGTAATCACGCAAATGTTAGTCAGACAGTTAAAAAAGCTTATGAATGGAAAGGTCATATTGATATTCTAATTAATAACGCGGGAGGAGGAGGGGGATCGACCTCGGGCCCTGCTCACTTATTTAAACGCAATCCCAAAGATGCAGAGAATCTCATTGCTGTTAATTTAATAGGTGCACTCCATTGTTGTCAGGAAGTTGCCAAATTAATGGCAGAACAAAAATCAGGAAAAATAATTAATATTGCTTCGATCGCTGGGATTGTAGGTCGTGATCGGCGCATGTATGAACGTCTTAATATGAATGGGCAACCTGTAGATTATGCAGCAGCAAAAGGTGGTGTAATTGGGATGACACTTGATCTGGCAGGATTACTTTCACCTATGGGTATATGTGTGAATGCAATCTCTCCTGGGGGATTTACAGGTCCAACACGTGGAATGAATGATGCTTTTAGGGAAGCTTACAGTGATCGAACACCAACTGGCCATATGGGTAGAGACGAGGTTGATATCAAGGGTGCTGCGTTATTCTTAGCATCTCCGGCCTCTGATTATGTAACAGGGCAAAATTTGATTGTCGATGGTGGTTTCAGTATATGGCAATAAAGCGTCAAATAACTGTTGTTGGCCTCGGTTCCATCGGTCGCCGCCATGCACGTTTACTTAGTGAAAGAAATGACATTGAACTAAATATTTGCGAACCAAACAAATCCTCTTTAAAAATTGCACGAAAAGAATTAGGCGAACTGCGCAACTATATATCGTTTGAGTCAGTGTTAGAAAAGTCACCGGATATGGTGGTCATTGCTACCCCACACTCATTACATAAAGAACAGACAATCGCAGCATTACAAGCAGGGTGTCATGTACTTTGCGAAAAACCCATGAGTGGTAATCTTGAAGACGCCCAAGCAATGCATACGGCCGCTTTATCTGCTAAAACAATTCTTAATATCGGTTTTCAAAATCATTTTCATCCCGCATTTATTCGAATTAAGTCGATAATTAAAGCGGGGTTATTAGGCACTATCCTTCATGCTTACTTTCATGTTGGTACCTATGTAACTCTCCTCAATTCACTATCTCGCTATCAACGGAATATTGAAGGTGCCCTATTTCTTGATTATGCACATCAACCAGACCTGTTTTATTGGTTCTTTGGAAAACGTCCTAGAGGAATTTATGTATCAGGTATCCAGGGAGGAGATTTAGAACACACATCCAACCCAAACATCATGAACATACTCTGCGATTATGAAGATGCCTTTCTGACCTCTATTCACTTAAATTACTTACAGCATCCGGGTAAATCGTCGTGTGAAATAATCGGTGATCAAAAGTATTTGCATTACGACGCAGATTCTGAATCTATTCGTCTAGTCGATCGTATTAACGGATCTGAATCAGTGGAAACATATCCCTTTGAAAGGGACAATATGTATCGTCTCGAACACCAAGCTTTTTTTGATGCTGTTAAAGGCAACCGAAAACCAGAAAGCCCATCAAATGAAGCGATCGTATCGATGGAAATTATTGACGCCGGTCTACGTTCATGGAAAGAACGTCAGCGTGTTGAGCTATCTAATTAGAAATCTAGTCAGAGACTTTCCAAACTAACCCAGGTATTACTCGTTGCACTTTGGACAATCGCTTCCAAAACTTTCATGTTGGCAATTGCGTCTTCAATTGGAGTGAATACTTCAGTGTCTTTAATGATAGAGAGAGAGAATAAATCACTTTGGATCTCATAATGATCACATTTTGGCATCAATAATTCTGTAATGTCATTATCCTTTTGAAGCCAAAGTCTTGAATCTTCATCTACAGGATAGTTGATATTTTCAAGCTCTACCCTACCCTCAGTGCCAAAAATATTAACCCTTTGGTAACGAGATAACTGCGTTGAACAAGTAAAAAGGGATGTGCCACATCCAAAATCCAATATTGCAGAAACGATTCTATCAGTTTTAAATTGCGGATCAATTTCCATAACTCCACAAACCCTATTTGGCTCACGGCCAAAAATAAATCTCGATAATGAAACATTATAACAACCGATATCCATCAGCCCTCCACCTCCTATTTCGGCTTTGTTTCTTATATCGTCTGGATTAACGTTAAAGTAAGAAAAAATAGAATGAACCAGCCGCAGTTCACCAATTTTTCCTTCTGTAATCAATTGATATGCTTTTTGCCATTGGGGGTGATGTCGGTACATGAACGCTTCCATCACTTTTAAATGAGGTCGCTTTTTCGATTCATCGACCATTTCCTGTCCCTCCACCGATGATAGCCCAATTGGTTTTTCAAGTAAAACATGCTTTCCCGCCTTCAAAGCTTTTATAGCCCAAGAAACATGGAGATGGTTAGGCAAAGGATTATATATCGCATCGATATCTGGATCCTCAATTAACTCTTCATAGGTGCCGTATGCTCTAGCAATTCCTAATTCTTTAGCAACATCCTGAGCGTTATTCAGTTGACGGGAAGCAATCGCGTTAACTCTGCAATATTTCCCTTTTTGCATTGCTGGTATTACTCTATTAACACCTATTTTTGCGGTACTTAGTATTCCCCAACGAACCTTTTCCATAGTAACAATCTGGGTTTTAAAGATGATCGAGTTTGTGACCAGTAATTTCCATATTAAATTAAATTATATTTCTTTAAGTTTAAAGACATAATTCAACTATACTTAAATCAATTTTCTAATCAATTAATTTATCGATTGCTGAAATGTGCCTTCAAAACATTAAATCCACTTTGGAAAACCCCATTACCAATAAACTCAATTAGTTCTGCTTCATCATTTACATCACAATCAAATTGCGCAGTCCATTCTGCATATGTCTGATTACCATCAGTTATTGGGAGTAAACTAAGGGTTGCGATATAATTTTCAACTTTCATTGGAGATTCCAAAATACAATAGGTGAAATAATATTTTTCATCATCCAAAGCCAGAAGCCGCTCACGAATATTACCTCCATTATCGTGTAGATTAAAATTACGGATACACCCGACACAATCACTAGCCTTATCATTTTCTATATAACAATCGGCAACAACCGGATGCCAATCTGGTAATACATTAAAATCCCTAATTTTACCCCATACTTTATCCAAGGCTGCTGGGATTATTGAACTCGTAAACACTTTACTCATTTTTTATTCCTTTTTTTCTTCTGCATAAACTCGATCAAAAGATTCACTTGCAATACCACCTAAATATTCAGCCATTCTCTTGAATGATACACGGCGCCATTCCCAATCCATTGAACGACCAACTTGCTCCAGTCGATCACATAGATGAACCCGACACAGATCTTCAAAGTCATTGGGAGATAGCTTAACCTCTTCATTTTTAAAACGGTCGTAAAGCTTATAATTCATTTCTGTTCCAATAAAATTTTGATCAAAAGACTCATAAGTAAGTGCACAATTTAAATAGGCCAGTCTCTCCGCCCACTCACCTATAAATGATTGAATTTCTCTGCGGCGATCTAATGGCAAGGTATAATCTTGAAATGTTTCTGTTCCATAAATCGAGTGAAAAATGGCCATATGACAAAGATCTTTATCACAGCCCCAGGATTTCAAGTCTCGATATACACCCATCGAATGAGCAAGGTAGGTAATATTACTATGGCCAACATCATTAGCTCCCTCATTTCTAAAAAATTCTGTAAACTTTTTTAAATCTGAATTCATAACTTCATGAATACTATGTGAAATCAGTCTTTCTAAGTCTAATCAGATTTATCTCTACTCCGCTAGCGTAAAATATTAGTTTCTCCTACCAAACTGAATTAATGGCAAATATGATTACTTAGCGATAATGACCTAAAACATCCTTAAAATTTTGAAGAAATACCGATTATCTATTATACAGCAGTGCGACCTGTTTATTTTAGAAATCGGTTTAGTTTGGTCTTTGATGGTACCATACATACATCTTTTTTCCCGAACCACTGGTAACGATTACGCATAACGATATTATACCCCCAATCACGTAAAGGTTTTGGAACAAGGGAAAATATCCTAGACAGAGACCATATTCCCGGAAGGTGTCGTGAAATATATAGAGCAGCATCACTCTTCGTTAAACACTTGTCCCCATCAATAAGCACAAAAGTATTCAATAGATTAGGGTTAAATCCATGTTTTAAAAGTAAACGCTGTCCAAATGTTGACTGTAATGGAGTAAATTTAAAATACGAATCGAGGTCATACTTAATAATAAGATTTACTGCCCCATTGCAGAGATTACATATACCATCAAATAAGATTACAGGGGGGTCTTTCATCGATTAGCTAACTATAATTAAAATTATATTTAAGTAGCTTCAATATAAACTGACTAGTCAACCGGCAATTATAAAATCAGCTGAGATCTTATTTACATATTAATACTCAGACATTTCTTTAAATTGATTTTAAACTCCTTTATAATATAGTTGAAAACTTGAATGATACTCGGAGTTCGAGTTATGATAAAGTTTTAAATTGTGAAAACATGTAATGTTATATATCTAATTTAAATGCGAAAATGTTCTCATTAAAACATACTATTAAATATTTACTTAAGATCCCCGCATTTGCTTTACCTTTTTTCACATGTACATTTATTTGCGCAACCACTTTGGATATCAACGATTTTTTTCCTCTAGATGTTGATTCTCAATGGAGTTATTCGGGAACAGTCACAGAAAAAAGTAATGATTTACCTATAAACTTTACTTTAGGAGCGACAATAAATCGCCAGAATATCACTGGTGGAATAATCCATGGCAGAGAGACTACTGCTGTTCTTGATCAATTAGTTTCAACGACATCAGTTGGAGGAGAATTGGTAGAGGTTAGTAAAGTCACCTACTACAGTACAAATGAATTGGAATTAGGAGTTCACCGTATAGATCTCATCGACCAAAATGATTCAGACATTACCTTATATGATGCCCCGCTTTCTGTCATAACTCGACCATTTAATATAGGTGACACGTTTCTTTCGAGTACCAACTATACATACATCGAGGTTGATCTTGGTGAAATTTACACTGGGCAGGGATCGGAAAGTATGACCGTAACGGTTGAAGGAGTTGAACTCATTGATACACCAACTGGTAATTACGAAACTATTAAGATTACTATTATTAGTGACTTTACTGAAACGATTATGGAACAGCATCAAGAAAAAGATCAAAATCAACAAAATTCAGCTGCAGCTCAGCAAAATAATCTTAACAATAACAAATTAAATCAAGATCAACAACAAAATCAGAACATTCATAATATTCTTGATTCACAGGAAAGAGACCTTGAGGAGACTAATCAAAAAGAGGTCGACCAAATAAAAACTGATTCACAGGAAAGAGACCTTGAGGAGACTAATCAAAAAGAGGTCGACCAAATAAAAACTGATTCACAGGAAAGAGACCTTGAGGAGACTAATCGAAAAGAGGTCGACCAAATAAAAACTGATTCACAGGAAAGAGACCTTGAGGAGACTAATCGAAAAGAGGTCGACCAAATAAAAACTGATTCACAGGAAAAGAATTCTAAAGAGCTTAATCAAAGAAAATTAAAATTTAATGAGGAACGTAATATTATTGAAACTTACTTGCTTAAACGCAATTTGGAACAAATAAAACCCATAAGATTAATTGCAGCTGAACAAAAGCAAAGCACCGAGACCAATCAAATAGTCGAAGACAACATCGAATCACTAGAAAAAAGTCCTGAAGAGGATAATCAAAAACAAGTGATTTTTAATGAGAAGATTAGGATTATTGAAACTTTATGGCTCGCTCGTAATTTAGGCCCTGTAAAAATTACTTACGAGGAGTTATATCCGATGTCTGATGGGACAGATGAATCCTTTTCTTATATTGGTATTCTCGCTGATAGTAATCGCAGCTTAGAAGCACTACCGGTATATAAGGAAAATATTATCCCCCTTCCACCGCCATCTAATCTTGAAATATTTACTGATTTTGAAACTATTCTACCGCAAAATTCCAGCCATATTGTCGAAAAATTTACGATCGGCGATTCACCTAAAAGCGTTACTTTTAAAGGGGGCAGTGTGGGTGGGTTAAAATCCTTTTCACAATTATATCACTCAAGTGAAAATTTTTGGTTTATTAATAATGGTCAAACGGCAACAATTACTTTTGAAACTCCAGCTCGCGATGTTCAATTTTATGCCGCTAATTTGATCCTCAATGATGGTAAAATCAAAATCTTTGATACAGAGGGGAACCAACTAACCGTTGTCTCAATGTTACCCGAAAACATTAACCCCGATGAAATTATAAACCCTCCTTTCTTCAGATTTAACTCTCTTGAACTGGATGCACCTGATGGAATTGGAAAAATAGAATTAACTGATAATGAAAGTATACTATCAGAGTTTGGCAGAAGTCTTACAAGTATTGATGATTTTAGTTTCAATCCAATTGAAACATCATTTGATGATATGGATCCACTGATTCTTGAAGACCCACTTAATAACAATAAGTCACGCGCTTTTACTGAAAAGAGGATTGAGGGCAAGAGCTGGGGTAAAAATAATTTTAAACAACAGGAAATACCAAAAGATGTCACCGCGCGAGATAGCCCTGAACTTATTGCGATCTCAGCTGGACTGGATCATAATTTAGCATTGACGGCTTCCGGTAAGGTTGTTGGTTGGGGAAAGGCTAATGAAGGACAGATCGATGTCCCTGAAAATCTTACTAATGTAGTTGCCATTGCAGCTGGTGATAACCACAGCCTTGCAGTTCAAGATGATGGAACTGTGGTTGGCTGGGGTAATAGTGAATTTGGTCAATCCCAACCTCCTGATGGACTTTCTGATGCAATAGCAGTAAGCGCTGGCTCAACGCACAGTCTTGCCTTACTCTCAGATGGGACAGTTATAGGCTGGGGTAAAAATACTTATGGCCAAGCATCTGAACCACCTGGTAATCCTTCAGATATTATTGCTATTGATGCAGGAGGCTATCACAACCTTGCAGTCAAAAGTAATGGTACAGTTATCGCCTGGGGGAGGAATAATTTTGGTCAGTCAAATGTCCCCCCAGGATTAACTGGTGTCATTCAAGTATCAGCAGGAGGCAACCATAGCCTTGCGTTGACTGAAGATAGCCGGATCGCGGCATGGGGAGATAATCAATTTAATCAATTGGAGTTTGGTGATATCGGTTTAGTAGAAGCTTCCACTTTTAAAACACAAGATCATTTATCCATTGCCTTTAATGCAAGTGCTGTAACATCCATTGCTGCCGGATTGAACCACAGCCTTGCCCTAGATAATGAAGGATTAGTTAAGGGCTGGGGGGATAATTCATCTGGACAGATCAACATACCTTCAGGGGTTGAAAATGTTTCTATCCTTGCCGCCGGCGGTAACCACAATGTTGCTATTGTCCAATTGGGTCTCGTCTTAAGTGGAGCGGGTGATGTTGTAGGAGAGGATATCATGCACCCGAGTGGAAATGTTTTCGATCAAGTTCTCCTCACCGGTGAAAGTGTAAATCTACGTGCAAAAGTTGACCAGATCACCCGGGTCTCTTTTCTTGATGAAAATGAAGATATCGTCCAGGTAGAATTCTCTGGTAGTGGGTCTTTTTCCGTAAGTCTTGATCCGAACACTTACCTTCCTCCTGCATTTCCAACAAAATATAATCAAGAAATATTGTACGTATCTGGACGTCCCAGCGTATTGATTGATGGAGCGGATACCTCCACCTACTTTAGTATCTTCACCGTAGGGTCTATCAATGCGATAAATCAGACATTATTCCCTGAGGGAGAAGTGTACAACGCAGAGGCTAACATCACTTTGGTAGAAATAATTAATTCTACTGGAATTGGGGGCTTACAATTATCGAATACAACTTTTTCTGCTACCTCTGGAAGAACAGGGGTTGTCGCTGAAGGAGTGCCAATTGCTGTGCGAATAACTATAGGAAACATTGATGCTAGTGGAGATGCGCTACCCTACCTACTATTTGGCGAGGGTTCCTTTACTGTCCAAGCTGCTCCTAATCCCGGATTAAGGATTACAGGAGGGAATTTATTACAGAGTAATGGTAATGCCATTATTGTAGCACCCAGTGGTTCGATTTCACCTGGATTTGATATTTTGATCTCACAAAATAATGTCAAATCTGATGGGACCCTACAACAGACACAAAGTATAAACGCTATTTTTGAAAATGCTGATGGGACAAATATTCCAATTATGATAGAAGAGATTACAATTGAATAGTACTCTATGAGAATATCCTTTTATATTCTGATTCGGGGAAATAATTATTGCGACTAAAGATTTAGGTTTGTCCCGTTGCTTCCTTAAAAAAATATTTCATCAAAAGCGACAACACCATCTTTAAGAGGAAGATCATCATTTTATATACCCTTAGTTTTTAATTCACTTTTAGGATCAATCCATTGTGATGCCACCAATGAAAACATGGCGATAATCGCACCACTTAAAAAAATTAGTTTATAGCCATAATAATACCACACCATCCCCCCTATTAGAGGCACGGTAACTGCGGCTACATGATTCATTGTCACCCCCATTGAAATCGTCGGCTTTAGTTCTTCAGCAGGAGTAATTTTGTTAATATAGGTCGTCAGTGCTATACCTTCGAAAAAGAGGAGATTATCAATGCAAAAAAGTGTATATAGGATAAACCGAGATTCAATGATCGCATAACCTATAAACACAAAAATTAGTCCGAAATAAGTAATACTTAACATCAATCGCTCCCCACGAGTATCAACTAAACGCCCCATGAATGGGGCTACAAGGGTGACAAGTATCTTATTAATGAGAACTAAAATCATTGTCGTCGTAATTGGCATACCGTGAACTTTTACAAGAGCGAAAATAGCAAATGTCATAAATATTTGTCTACGACAGCCATCTAGCACATTAAGAATGTAATAGAGCTGATACCGTTTTTTAAAAACAAACCCTCTCTCAGGTACTAATGGCTGATCTTTCGAGGCAAAAAATATAGCTATCCCTCCAATAATGGCTACTATTCCACCCATTATAAATAGCCCCTCATAATCAATATAGCGAAAGGTAAAAATACAAATACCAATCGTAATTAACCAGGCAAAACTATTTACACTATGAAGTTTTCCCAACCATATCCCCTTATTATTACCGGGGGAAAACTTTAAAGCCATCGCAGATTGAAGTGTTACCCAACCATGAAACCCAATACTCCATATCACGGAAAACAAAGCAATCGCGACAACGGTGCTTGACCAGGCGTAGCCAATGATTCCCACGCCGAGAATGATCAAAGAAAACCCACCTAGCACAGGGGCAACTACACGAATCATTAAGGCAATAAAGAGAACGTTCAATAACCCTGGGATCTCTCGCATGGCCTCTATATATCCCAGCTCATGTGCCTCAATCCCTATGCGCTCGACAATGAAGTTATTAAAGAGGGTCATTTGTACGCCGAAAAATACCCCTAAAGAAAAAACTGCTATAGCTAACAGTGTAAAATCTCGACCCCAATTAAAAAAATAGTTTTTAACCAGAGTCATACACTACAGTTTTTGATAAAAACAAACAGGCTTTTTATCATATAAGTTATTTATTTTCCGGGATACCACTTTTCCCTTTATAGGAAATACAATGTATAATTAATAAAAAGCCTGCGGTGCATAAATACACCACAGGCTTTATTTAATTGTTAAAAGTTAAATTTAATATACTGACTTTACTAGGCCAAACATCCAATAAAGAAAAGTAAAGCTCTCGTTAACGAAAACTTTCTGAATTAAAGATAAACGGTCAAGACCCCCACCAGGAATGGTTAATGTGTTACCGTCTTTCATTAGGAATGCGATCAATCAATCCCAATTTCAAGTAGTTCACGAGGTGTTAAATTCATTTTCGATATTCCTGGTTTCGCAAATGGTCTATTACTCATGATCACCTCCTTGTTAATATTTGCATTTGAAGTTCGGTTACTTACGACCAATAAGTACCGAATCCGTTAATTAGGTAAATTGTGCGAACGTAAAATCGTTTGTCAAGGGGATCAATTACAATTACACACAGGTTTAGCTACCTTACCTTACCCGATTTTTTTATCGTGCCCGTAATATTTTACTCCTCTTTCAATACGCGGTCGATCTTTCTTAACCCTCCAGTTGTTAGTATCACGAAGGCTGTATACACAACCACAATACTCCTGCTGATAAAACTCCTCACGTTTTGATAATTCTACCATCCGCTGACTTCCTCCCTGCTTACGCCAATTAAAGGTCCAATAAACCATTGGATAATAGCGACTGGCCGCACGTTCGCCACTTTTATTTATTTGATCCATATTTTTCCATCTGGATATCCCCAAGGTGCTAGAGATTAGAGATGTCTCTTATACACATCT
>PNEW01000005.1 GCA_002922725.1 Verrucomicrobia bacterium Opi.OSU.00C
TAAAGAGGTCATTGTCGAAATGGAGGACTTACTTATTACCGGTTCAAGAATCAAAAGTATCCACCTTGAAACTGCTGTTCCACTCCTGACCGTAAACCGAGAAGAGATTAGTCTTACCCAAGCCCCACAAATTTCAGACCTTATCCGTCAGCTACCGGTTACTGCTGGAACATCTGAAGCAGATCAGTCGGGTTCTTTTGCCGGTGATGGCTCCCAAGCTAATTTACGTGGAACTGGAGTTGGGGGGACACTGGTATTGCTTAATGGACGCAGGTTAGCTCCTTATGCCTTTTCTACAGGGAGGGGTGTCAATTTTGTAGACTTAAATGCCATCCCTGTTGGAGCACTTGAAAAAATTGAAATATTGAAAGAAGGAGGTTCAGCTATTTATGGTTCTGATGCACACGCCGGAGTTATAAATTTTATTCTACGTAAAGATTTCAAAGGGGCCGAAGTACAAACCACCTATGGTAATACTACACGAGGTGACGACTTCTCAAATACTAAAGTTAATATAGCCTGGGGCGAAAGCTCTCCAAATTCTAACCTCGCCGTGTTTATCAATTATCTTAACCGAAATTCGATCAGATTAAGTGACCGCTCATTCTCAGCAAGTGCGGATCACTCAGACAAGGGTGGGTTCGATTTACGCGATTGGGCTTCTTACCCAGGAATATTCTCATTCACCTCCGAAAACGATACCTTTTTTTTTATCGGCGATGGATTCTCTAAAACCGCAGAAAAATATGCCCGCTTTAATTACAATAAATTCAAAACAGCAATAAGCGCTGCCGAAAGACGCGGGGTCACTCTGATTGGAAACTATAGGTTAAGCGATAACATTGAATTTTTTACAGAGTTTAGTTATCAGAAAAATAAGTCAGAATCCCAATTTGCACCTTCTGCCCTAGACCGTGGGTTTACTATTCCTTCAACAAACCCCTATAACCCGACGGTCAATATAGTTGCTGGGGGATTAGATTTAACTGAAGTTTTATTACGTCCTACAGATACTGGACCTCGTCTATTTGAAATCGATTCTGAATCGTTACGCGTGGTAACAGGTCTCAATGGTCAAATCGGGACAGCAACTCAATGGGAAATTGCTTATCTAGAGACTCAGAGCGAAGTCAATAATCTATCGACAAATTTGATACGGGTTGACTTGTTTCAGAAAGCTTTAAATGCAACGGGATCTGATGTGCTCAATCCCTTTGCTTCAGGTCCAGGTGAAGACAACAATGAAGAAATCTATAACCGCATAACTACAGATGACATCCGCTATGGCAAAAGGGAATTTAACCAATTTAGCGGAGGAATCAGTACGGCACTTTTTGAATTAAGTGCCGGTAGAGTACTAGGTTATTTGGGTGGTGAGTATCGTGAGGAGTCGATGGTTAGAAACCAATCTGATCTCGCAGAAAATTTTCTATTATTTGGTTCAGGAGGCACATCCGCAAAGGGAAATCGAAAAATTAGTGCTATATATGGGGAGCTTGCAATTCCTTTAACTTCCTGGTTGGAAAGTCATTTTGCTTTGCGTCGTGAAGATTACAATGACTTTGGTAATTCAATAAATCCCAAAATAGGTTTAAATTTCCATCCGTCTTCAAAATTACTGGTACGTGCATCCTATTCGGAAGGATTTCAAGCACCTTCTTTGGAGCAAGCTTTTGGTGGTACAACTCGCGGCTTCATTGTAGAACGCGACCTTTTACGATATAGTCTGACCTATAATCAAGAAAAAGAGATGCCCTTCCCCTTTGATGACTTCAGGTCACGAGATATTCGAACGACCGGAAACCCGAATCTTGAACCAGAAAAATCACAATATTTTAACATCGGGACCGTATATAACTCAGAAAAAAATAAAAGATTTAACCATCGGCCTTAATTTTTGGCGATTAGAAATTGAGAATATAATTAGTACCAGAAATCCACTTAACCTACTTACACAAGAAATAAATTTATATAATAAAGACCCTTTTACTTTTTTAACTATGGACCCTGAAGCTCGTGGGAAAACAACCAGAATTTATAGAAAACCGAATACAGTGCATCGCGGCTTAACCGTTCCTGGTCACATTGACTTTATCCTTAACGAACAGAGGAATTTTCAAGTGATAGATCTTCAGGGGCTCGACTTTGAGTTATTTTATCACTACCGCACACAAACACAGGGCGATTTCTGGTTGCGAAGTTACACCGTCTTTTTTGACCAGTTCATCAGTGATGGTTTTAATCTAACTGGTTTCAGAGGAGTACCTAAATATCAAACGCGTAACTCTGTACAATGGGTCAGCAGTAATCGTGATTTCTCTGCGTTTCTTACTGCCAATTATTCATCGGGATACAAGACAATATATCTTGGAGTCCCACAAGTGGGCAGTTTCATGAACATTGATTTAAATCTTACTTATTCAGGTTTTTGGGGTATGGACATCACGCTTGGTTCCCGTAATTTATTTGATCGAGATCCTCCTGCTTATGTAACTCAATCGGAAGGTTATGATGACAATAACGGCGCGCACAATCCTTACGGTCGTATGGTCTTTTTATCGTTAAAGAAAGTATTCTGACCGATGAGAAACTGGATAACAAAATCTTTCAGTTTTATATTAGGGATCATGTGGATCCAACTTTCGGCTAGTGATATCCCAGTTGAGTCATTTTTTAAAAGCACTGGATTTGCCAAGTTTCGCGTTTCTCCAAATGGAAAATACTTGTCTGCATTGGCAGACTGGAAAGGTGCGAGAAACCTTTATGTTATAGATTTGAATACCCGCATTCCGACAAGAGTAACAGCAATTAAAAGTCAAATGATCAAAGATTATTTTTGGGGGAATAATGATCGACTAGTTTTCACTATGGATTTCAATGGTAATGAATCTTGGGGCCTATTTGCTGTTGATCGTGATGGAGGGCACCCCAGAACGCTGGTCCCACCACTTAAATCTACCGGAAGTCGTGTATTTCGCTACACCTGGCCTTTAGATCTTCTCAACAAGTCTCGTGATGAAATCCTTGTCGTGAGCAACAAAAGAAATGTCGATTATCCTGACGTTTATCGCCTGAATATTAATAATGGGGGACAAGTTATCAGTGTTGCGAATCCTGGTACTTTCACAAAATGGTTTACTGATCAAAGCGGCAATGTTCGCCTCGCCGAAGCAAAAGACATTGATGGAAATACAAGCTACCACTACCAAGAAAAAGAAGGTACAAAATGGGATCGCATCGCCAATTTTTCATTTAAACAAAAAAAATGGTCTCCCGCTGGGCCTCAGAATAGGGAATACTTTAAAAATCTAACCCCACCTCAGCAGCCTTTTGGCTATGATCACAACATACTTTATATTTCGAGCGATATTGATCGTGAGGTAACCGCCTTATATGAGTTTAATTTAAAAACACGTAAACAAGGAAGAATGATCTATGAATGCCAGTCGAATGATGTTTCTCACTTAATTTTGTCCGATTATATCCGGAAACCCATTGGTGTCTATTTTGAAACAGATAAGTTCCAATCTTATTGGTTTCATGAAGAAAAAAAGATGATTCAGGAATTTTTGGATAAAAAATTCCCTGGGTTAATCAGTGTTATCACCAATGTAAGTGATGATCATTCACGTCTTGTAATTGCCAGTTATAGTGACCGTCACCCAATTATTTATTCGCTACTCAGTATCACAGAAGGGAGGTTGGAATTTGAAATCTTGGCCGATAATGGTATTATTGAGCCGACACGCTTAAGTGAAGTAAAGCCTATTGTATTTAAAGCCCGAGATGGTGTCACTTTGCATGGTTATTTGACATTGCCTAATAATAAAAAACATAAAGATCTCCCAATGATTGTACATCCACATGGAGGCCCCTGGCTAAGAGATTCTTGGAGGTATAACCCAGAAGTTCAGTTCCTTGCCAGCCGAGGTTTTGTTGTTTTACAAATTAATTTTCGTTCCTCCCAGAGCTATGGACGTAAATTCCTTCATGCTGGTGATAAGCTTTGGGGAACAAAGATGCAAACAGATTTAGTAGACGGAATCAATTGGATACTAGATCAGGGTCTCGTTGACCGAAAACGTATTGGTATCTATGGGTCTAGCTATGGTGGTTATGCTACCATGGCTCAATTGGTTTTTTACCCTGAACTTTATCAATTTGGTATTACTGCTTTTGGCCCAATAGATTTAATCAGTCTCATCAATTGGCGTAAAAAATTAAGGCAAAAAATTGCGTATGCTTATTACACAAAAACAATTGGAGACCCTAGAGTAGATAAAGAAATGCTTAATGCATACTCCCCTATCAATTACTTAAATCGTATTCAAGCCCCTGTATTTATCGTCCATGGAACTCGAGATCCTAGGGTACCCATTGCTCAAGCAAAGAGGCTACGCGCAGGGTTAATCAAAGAAAATAAGGATTACACATGGCTGATTAAGAAGGATGAAGGTCATGGTTTCCGTAAAACTGAAAATAAAATTGAACTTTACTCCAAGATAGATGAGTTTCTCCAACCATATCGCACCTATTGAAATGGATAGTTCTATCTGATTTTATCATCGTCTATCCCTTCATCTTTGAGTGGTTAAGAGTTCCATTCATTTTTATTAGTAGAATTTTTTATTTTATAATTACTGCTTTTTATAACCAAACTCTGTAATAAGGTCAAAATGGTAAATGCAAATAAAAATTAGAAATCTAATGTTCCCTCTATCTTAATTCTTTATTTTATAAAACTACCTTTATACTATTCGATTTTAAAATTTATATGGAATTATCCTGTTGTATATGGGCCTTAAGTGGGTCAGTAAAAAAAATATTACCTCAGATAGCCAATGTGGGGTTTAAGTATATAGATATTCAACCCTTTGTTTTTGCTCATGATGACATCCAAACATATATGCACCATTTCAATTTACAAGTTTCTTGTCTTGCCACCTCTTTCGGCATCCCAGAAGGTCTAGCGCTCGACAGTGAAAATGAACTTTTAACTGCCCATGCATTAAACTACACCAAAAAAGCACTTACATATGGGAAACATCTTGGTGCTAAAGTTGCTTATCTTGTTCCAGGTACAGATGGGAGTCCAAAGGCTCTTTCTCGCTACATGCGTTCATTTACCAGCCTTGCTGATCAGGCTTCTAAACTCGGAATAAAACTTTGCGTCGAACATTTTCCTGGCAGTGCATTTCCAACCGTTTCTTCAACCCTCAACTTTATACAGGCTGTCGATCATCCTAACCTTTATCTACTGCTCGATATAGGACATATACAAATCTCTAAAGAAGACCCGGTAGAAGCCATCTCATCTGCAGGGCCCAAACTTGGTTATGTCCATCTGGACGACAACGACGGGCAAAATGATTTACATTGGTCTCTGACCAACGGAGTCCAGACTGAGAACTCTCTTCGCCAGATATTTGAGGCACTTAAAAAAATTCAATATAATGGACATGTCAGCTTGGAATTGAGCGCGAACCTAACCAATCCTCTCGAAGCACTAATATGCAGCCGAGAATTAGTCCTAAATATAATATCAATAAGTTAGTATACCTTGGGTAACGTTTATTAAAATCTTATTCTCTTCCCACCAGGTCCATACGTGTCTTAAGATATTAGCTAGCTAAAAATTCCGCCAACAGCAGGAACTCAAGGAAAACTCTATTTACTTTCATAGAGAATTTACTGCCCGACTTAAGATCAATAACTCAATTTTATGCGTAAAAGAGCTATGCATATGTAATTTTCTCTTTCCTATTATATAAACTCTCTTATTTTAGATAATCACTTAATAATACATTTGATTACTATTTACCCATTAAGGTAAATAGTAAATTTATAAGAAATAGATTAAGGAAAAATGATAGAAAATCATCAAAATAGTGAAGTTAAAATCATATCTTTAAATACCAAACCTAATAAATAAGGCGATATTTATGAATAAAATTAATCCCTTATCTAGCACATATAACATTACACTATATGGACTTCTATTTCTCACATTATTCCTTATTCACATCGAGTATGGTATCGCTGGAGGAAAACCAAAAGGTGACCCGTCTATCCTGTCTGCTGAAGCTGAATTAGAGCTATTATTTAACGGTGCCTTTTTTGCTGAAGGCCCCGCAGTCGCACCCGACGGTTCTGTCTATTTCAGCGATATTACTTTTACTAAAGGATCTAATATGCAGGCAGGGCGCATCTGGAATTACAATCCTCATAATGGCATCACAAAGGTTTTCCGCTCACCTAGTGGGATGTCCAATGGAATTAAATTTGATGCCCATGGAAGGATGATTGTCGCAGAAGGAGCAGATTATGGCGGTCGCCGTGTAACGCGTACCGATTTGACTACAGGAAAGACTGAAATCATTGCTGGCTTATATAAGTATAGACCTTTCAATTCACCCAATGATATCGCGATCGATGAAAAAGAACGTATATATTTTAGCGACCCACGATATATTGGACATGAGCCCATTGATCAACCAATCATGGGAGTCTATCGCATCGATCCGGATGGAGGGATACAATTAATTGTAACGGATGCAGGTAAACCAAATGGCATCGCAATTTCCCCTGATCAAAAATCACTCTATGTAGTGAGCAATGATAATGGCTCACTTGGTTTGGATCGCCTGCCTGAAGGTACCCTTTATCATAAAGGACGCATGGCCCTCTTAGCTTATGATCTTACTGAAGACGGTACGGCTTCCTTCAGAGAAACCCTGGTCGATTACGCTCCACAAGACGGACCAGATGGTCTTACCGTCGATATTGAAGGTAACCTTTATGTTGCAGTACGTGATTTAACAAGATATGGAATCTATGTCTATACACCCACAGGTGTAGAATTAGCATACATACCAACACCCAAGGTACCGACTAATGTTGGATTTGGTAGGGAACAGGAAGGCAACACACTTTATATTACGGCTGAATCAGATCTCTACCGAATAAAGGTGAAAAAGAAAGGTTATCAACTTCCTTTCCGGTAAGGTACAATTATAACAATCAAATAAGATCCTATCTCTTGGGAAGTGAGTTAAATATTTAATTATGGGCAATAAAGGACCGTGATATGACTTTTGTTGATTGGTTGCTTATCCTCGTAATCAATGGTGGTATCGTTCTTTACGGAATCCTTGTATACAAGGCTCAAGGTCAAAGTTTTGACTGGTATCTTGCCGCAAGATCAATGCCCTGGTGGGTTATTGGTTTATCCGCTTTTGGAACGGCGGTTGATAGTGGCGATTATGTTTCTATAGTCGGTGGTTCCTATGAATTAGGTTTTTCCCAATTATCCTCCTGGTGGTTGGGTATAGCAGTTGGATGGATCGTCCTTAGTTTTTTTGTGATCGTTCCGATGTACCGCTCTGGTGTTTTTACTAATGCTGAATGGCTTGAATTTAGGTTTGGACCAAGTACCCGTGTCATTGCCGTCCTTATAAACATACAATCCCGCACCAATGTTCTGGGTAATATATATTTCTCTCTTTATCTCGTCTTGAAGATCGTTGCGGATATTGGCCCAGGATGGAGTTGGATGATTGTTGTGGGTATTGCTATAACATCTGCTCTCTACATAGTCCGTGGGGGATTAAAAGCAGGAGTATTTACCGATGCTTTACAGAGTATAATTATGATTGTGGCCGCCTTTGTTTTATGGGGGGTTGCCTGGGTAAAAGGTGGGGGATGGAGGGGGCTTAATGAAAGACTCGTTGCTATTGATCCCGAATTAGCGGACTCTTTACTCCATGTTGGAGGTTATTCTCCCAATGGTGTTCCTGCAATAGTCGTAATCTTTGGATTCATAGTTGTCTTAACAACCTATGCCGTGATTAACCAGTACGAAGCTATACGTTTTCTTGGGGCTAAATCGGAATGGGACTTCAAGATGGCCGCACTAGTAGCGAGTATAGCAACCGCTATATGCCTTTGGTTTAATGTGAGCCTCGGACCCCTGGCGCACGCCGATTTTCCCGGTCTTAAAACCGTAGATGCAGCCTACCCTTTAATGATCGCCAAATACCTACCACCTGGACTTATTGGTCTAGTCGTAGCTGGACTTGTAGCGGCAGCCTATTCTACTTTTGACTCCGTTGCAATTGGTATATCTAGTCTATTTGTACGAGATATCTACGCCCGATTTATTGTAAGAAAAGCCGATGACGCCCACTATACTCTTGTCGGTCGAATTTCTGTTCCTTTTATTATCGCATTTGGATTTATCTATATTCCATTCATTCAAGAAGGCATGTTGCTTTTTTTTCTAAGGTTAGCTGGTGCTATCGCAGTTCCCCTTATGACTATTATTCTGATGGGCGTATTTACCCGCGTTCACCGATGTACTGGAATTATTGGTCTAATTGTTGGCCTGACTTATGGAATACTTGCAATTACTGCTGATGCTAACAAATGGGGATGGCCGATATGGATTACACATACCTGGTGGACTTATTTGTGGAATATATTATTGCCCGCAATAACAATGCTTTTCGTTTCGAGAGTAATCAGTAGCGTTCACGGACCAATGAAAGAAACAGAGTATAAAGGACTAGTTTACGAGAGACATACCGTTTCCACGGAATTAAGGGAACTAATGGGCCACCGCTTAAAAGCATTAGAAGGTACTTGGTTACAAAAGACATTGATCAAAGCACCTATCAATCCTGAGTATCCCTTTAAAATTCCGCCTGAAGGGTTATCTTGGTATAAACGCCCTGGGTTATTAGCGATATTTTACCTCATGATTGTCTGTTATTTGCTTTTTATTTTACTATGGTAATATTTGCGACTAAGTATGTTCCCTCGGTGGGGGAAAACTTCAGTTATTATTATGAGAAAAAAAAATAATACTATTTCGCTGGAATTAATATATTCAGCGGTAATCCTGCTATTAGTTGCTATTTTGTTGATGGCATCAAACCTATACACCACTGATTTATGGTTAGTAAAAACAGCGATTGCTTTCGTGCTTTTAATCGTCAGTGGCATCCTAGGAAAAAACTATTTGGCACAACGGTAAAATGAATTTTTTCAATTTTAAGCACCCAATTGAGTATTTAAGCATACTCGGTACAACACAATGAGTGATCATTCTTCAGCTGATCTCTACGACGTGGTCATAGAGAAAGATACATTGGTCACTATGCGTGATGGTGTAAAGATTGCGACAGATATTTTTCTTCCAACTAAAGAAGGAAAAGTGCTTCCCGGAAAAATTCCGTCACTATTATTCCGAACACCTTATAACAAAAGTGACTGTGAAAATTCGACCGGTGAAGGATCTTGGTATGCCCGTCGAGGATATGCTGTTATAATTCAGGATTGTCGAGGTTGCTTTAAGTCTGGCGGTAAAGTCAACTTTCTCTTACCGGAAGCCGAAGATGGCTATGACACCTTAAACTGGATTGCACAACAATCTTGGTCAAATGGCAAGGTAGGTAGCTGGGGAACCTCTTGGTGTGGGTGGACTCAAACAGCGATGGCTGCACTAAACCCAGAGCAACTACATACCATGATTCCTAATATGAGTGGATCAAATGCACACAGAAGCAGTGTACGCCATGGTGGAGCGATGGAACTTCGCTTTTTGGCTTGGGCTTTTTGGCATTCCGCAGGCAATACGCAGTCAGAATTAAAAGCCGATCCCAGTATAGATCCCGCCCTCAATTTTGGCCCCAACACTTTTAATGATTGGCTCCAACGTATGCCTATTCGCAAAGGACAAACGCAATTGCGCCTTGTACCCCCCTACGAGGAGTGGGCAATGGAATTACTCACCCATAGTGATTATGACGACTTCTGGCGACATCCAAGCCTTGCGCCAAGTGAACATTGGGACAAATTCCCCGACATACCTATACTTTTCGTCGGCGGGTGGTATGATTCCTATACGAGATCAACTTTCGAAAACTATGTAGGTTTATCATCGAGAAAGAAAGGACCAGTCAAGGTATTTGTAGGCCCCTGGACTCATGGGTCTTCAACTGTTGAACAATCTTATTCAGGTGATGTCGAATTCGGTCCTGATGCAGCACTTTCCAGTTTTCGCGATTTACATCTTTCTTGGTTCAATGCCGCATTAAAAGGTCTGGTGTCAGGAATCGAAACTCTACCACCAGTACGCATTTTCGTTATGGGTGGTGGTAGTGGCAATAGAACTAGAAACGGACGTCTTTTTCATGGGGGATCCTGGCGAAATGAAAGTGAGTGGCCATTGTCACGCACACAATTCACTTCTTATTATCTACACGAAGATCAAGTCCTTCGACTTCAGCCACCTAAGCAAATACACGCAAATATCACTTATCGCTTCGATCCTTCAAACCCTGTCCCCTCGATTGGCGGTTCAGTCTCATCTCTTCAGGGTATTCGACCCATGCCAACTGGCCTCACCGATCCCAGTATCCTACATTTTGCCGCAAGGTCAGAATCAATAATGAATGCAGGAGGATATGATCAAATAGAAACTCCAGATTTTTATGGCTGCAAACCGCCTTATCTCCCATTAGGTTCCCGAAATGATGTCATTGTCTTTCAAACTGAAGTCCTTGAGCATAATGTAGAAGTAACTGGTCCGATTAACGTAGTTCTTTGGGTATCTTCATCTGCACGCGATACAGACTTTACGGCCAAACTAATTGACCTGTACCCGCCCAGTGCAGCTTACCCTTTTGGTTATGCATTAAACCTTACAGATAGTATTATGCGCTTACGATACCGGAAGAGTCCTGAAAAGAGCCAGTTTCTACCACCAGGTGAAATTGACCAATTGACTATCACACTCTATCCCACGAGTAATTTGTTTGTCGCTGGTCACTGTATTAGACTCGATATTTCCAGCTCCAACTTTCCAAGATTTGATGTCAACCCAAACACTGGGGAAAAAATTGGCCTCAACCGCAGTCAAGTTAGTGCCGACAATTCAATCCACCTGGATTCCGAGCATCCCTCCCATATAATATTGCCTATCATCCCCTCATGATAAACATAAAAACTTATGAATAGGTTACTATGTATTTAATCTGAATTATTAAAACTAGAATGACAAATGACGATAGCTAATGATATAAAACTCAAAGGAGGCGTATACACCCTTCTTTTAACACCTTTCAATGAAGATGGAAGTCTATTCGATCCTCACAGTATGAGCCGACAAATAGATTATATTCTAGAAAGTGGAGTTGATGGTCTCGTTACGTGTGGGAAAGCAGGTGAATTTGAAGGAATGAATCTTAATGAGATCGAAGAGGTATTAGATTTTGTCCTTGGCCATGTAAATGGCAGAGTTCCTGTTGGTATGGGTATTATTTCTGTTGATCTCAATGATGCGATGAAAGCAGCAAAGATTGCCTCCCGTAAAGGGGCTAATTTTGCAATGGTAAAAAAACGTTCCTATAATGATTTACATTCATTTTTCCTGAAAGTTGCTGATGAAATACCGGTTATGCTCTATGACATGACCAATGAAGGAAAACTCAGTATGCTACACGATATCCTACCAATTGTTAACGATTGTGATCGCATTGCGGCATTGAAAGTCAGTGGAGATATTGGATCTTTTGATGTACTTAGGCATGAAGCAAATTCTATTCCGGTATTATGCGGATCGGATATGTATTCACTTATCACTTATCTCTGTGGAAGTGATGGTGTGATTGCCGGAAGTGCGGCTGTTATGCCCCATCATGAAGTTATCCTATACAAACTAGTAAAAGCAGAAAAGTGGAATGAAGCGCGAGAACATTTTTATAATAAAATGCTACCACTTATTACATTTATAACCCCTGACCCCTATGCATTTTCAGTCGCCAAACACCTCCTCAAATGGAAGGGAATTATCGATCATGCAACAACACGCTTACCGTACCCTAAGGCTGACGATTGGCATCTAGAAGAAATAAAAAATTTGGCGACAAAATTGGAGATAATCGATAAATGAAAATTGAGAGAAAGGCTTAAAATGTGGAATACAAATAATACCAGTCCTGATTTGGAAAAAGGTAATGTCGATATTGCCATTCTGCCAGTAGGTGCGATTGAACAACATGACTCGCATCTTCCTTTAGGTACCGATTGGATGGAAGCCGATGCCATTGGAAAAGGCATTGCCCGTGACATTGATGCCTATCTGCTACCATCACTTCCTTTTAGTAATTCAGAAGCCCATGCTGATTTTTGTGGAACAGTATCACTAAAACATGAAACGCTGGCTCTAGTAATTGAGGATCTTGTTACGTGCCTTTTTACACAAGGCTTCAAAAAGGTCGTAATAGTTAATACTCATGGTGGTAACACAATTTTAAAAATTGTGGTGCGGAAATTGAATACTTCCCGGACAGATGGTAAAGTTATACTTATTACTCCTGGGACTCCTCCAATTAATGATTTGCATGAAATATTTCCAGATTTAGATAACGATTTGCATGGCGGTGACTATGAAACTTCACTTATGCTAGCTATTGATGAATCTATCGTAGGGAAAGAACGTCACGATCACGTTCCTCCTGGAAAATCTGCCGAATACTTTGACTATTTACCCATGAGCTCGATTAGTAAGACAGGCGTATGGGGTAGATCAAGTTTAGCTTCTCGAGAAAAGGGCGAAAAAGCGTTGCCGATTGTTATCAAACGATATATAGAATACATACACGATACTTTTTCTCAGATAGAAAACGTGAAGCATCAAGGTTGATGTATCATCTAGATATAAAACTATAATTATTCTTTACTAGCTTTTTCATCTGACTTCTCGATACTTAACTAAATAAAATATTGTGCCTAATCAACCTGGGATATATCAATAGCCTTTGACGAAATAATGATAGAAATAAGGATTCTCATCGCGATTAATATCTCTTTTATAGCATAAAATACTACAAGACTAACAGGATAAGTCCGTAAAAAGTATCTCGTCAAAGAGGTGATAATTGCCCAGTTTATTCGCTCTGGAACAATGATTGAATCCTGATCGTGCTTTATCATATCTTTCCTTTCATATACACTCAAGTATTAATAGTAATTAAAATGTCATTACGACTACTTTTCGAAAATCAATATTATAAATCGTTAAATTATTTTCGCTATTTCTATGATGATCTTAACGAATACGGTAATCCTGAACAAGCAGATGCTGCATTCTATTTTATTCACGGATTTGATGGATCACCCGGGCAAATCCGTTTCGCTCTTCCAAGCCTATATCAAAAGTTCAAAAACAGGTTTTATATCCGTTCTCTCTCACTTCCTGAGTTTTCCAGCATTACTCCCATATGGGATAAATATACACCGAATAATCAAGATAAACGAAGCTCTAAGATTAAAGAGGATCTTTTAGATCTTTCGAAAAAATTTGAAAGAGTTTCAATCGTTGCATCAAGCACAGGGTTCTATGACTTCCTTCCTGTTTACCACCAATTACCAAAGGATGTCCAGAAATCATTACAGCTCTTTTGGGTAGCTTCAGCACCTGATTTTGTTGAAGCAAGTGTTTGGGAAAAACTATTTTCCCCTCTTAATGGTTTTAAAAAAAACAAATTCCGATGGTTCGCTCTCCCAAATAGTAATCTTTTAAGCTTCATTAATCCTGAAGCGAGTTTGACCTATAATTGGAAATTTGCAGATCAAAGTAGAACTTTATTCAAACATGATCTTGAATCCCGTTTTAAAGTTCTTGGTTTTTCATGGACGTATTTATCTTCTGATTGTATAAACTGGCTCCTTAATTACTGTATTGGAAATATCACAGTTCCGATAGACATAAAGTCATATGTTTTATCTGCTACTAAAGACGGGTATTGGCAGGGTCAGTCTATTCAAGAAATGAAGCGAGTTATAAATAAATACATTACGCCTCAATCGATGATTTGGAAAGACAACTCTCATCTTTGGGTGAATACCCCGGAAAACATCGCTGAACTACTATCCCTTGCAACTTGAGTGAGAGTAATTAAATACACGTAGTTTTTATATTCCTTATTTTACAAATAAATACTAAAAAACATCGTATTTATCTTACTCTCTGAAAATATATTTTAGTAATAAGGTTGGGTAATCTTTTACTCTAATTTAACTTCCTACCTAAACAGAAGTCCAACCTCCGTCTACCATAAGTGTATGGCCTGTAACTAAATCAGAAGCAGAACTTGCAAGATAGATTACAGCACCTATAATATCCTCAGGCCGGCCGATACGTTGAATAGATTGGCGCTCAAAATATTTTTCTTTGAAATCGTCATCCTCAAATAAGGATTTTGTTAATGACGTTAATAAATAAGTAGGGCCAATTGCATTTACATTGATTCCATATTCTGCCCATTCCGCTGCCAGGGTTCGAGTTAAATTTATAACTCCAGCTTTACTTGCTGTATACGATGCCCGTTCATCTGACCCAATTACACCATTAATAGAGGAAATGTTGATGATTTTCCCAGATCCTTTTTTTATCATTTCGCGGGCTACAGACTGAGTAGTAAAAAAGAGTCCTTTTAAGTTCACGTCCATCACACAATCCCAATCTTTCTCTAAAATTTCGATCGCTTTCTTCCTAATGATAATGCCCGCATTGTTGACGAGTATATCAACCCTTCCGAAACTCTCTATAACTTTTTCAACCATTAGATTCACACTATTTATTTCCCTCACATCCAACTCTACACTGATCGCTTCTTTCCCTTCTTTACGTACCAAATCTGCTGTCTCAATGGCCGCGTCTGTTTTACCCGGGAGTTCAGTAACAACAACATTCGCACCGGCTTGAGAAACCCCTAAGGCAATTGCTCGCCCAATACCAGAGCCGCTACCAGTGATTATCGCTACTTTTCCTGTTAGATCAAAACTTAATCCAGCCATGATATTTGTCTCTCATCCTAAATTTTTTACATAAAGTTGCACTAAACTTTAAAACTGATACAACATAAAATGAGTGCTATTGATTTAAAAGATTATTTAAAAGATTACTAAAGTCTCTAAGAAAGTCTGTTACTTAATTGGATGAATAGGGAGAAGCTTTAAAACTATTTTTTTATTTTAAGAGCAAAAGATCCGTCATAATAATCCTGTCAGAGTTACAGAAACCTTAAGCCATTTTTCAGATTATTATACCACGTGACAAAAACTAAATTGGCTAGCCTATCCTTCTCAAATGATTATCTATTTACCATTATCTAATTTCTACGGATTGATACCCCTTTCTTACGTGGCCAACTAAAGTAAGAGATATCGATATTACTTTCTCTTCCCATAATTTCTGCCGCTAGGCCGCGTCCGATAGCTGGTGAACTAGCAAAGCCGTTTCCACTCCAACCACAATCACACCAGAAACCATCGACTTCTGGGATTTTTCCGATAATTGGATGTCCGTCAGGTGTCATATCATAGATTGCTGAAAAGCCACCTGTGAAATAGGTCTTTTTCATGACTGAAAATCGCTGATCAAGTGGTTTACGAAATAGATTGAGCTGATTTTCACTCAAGGTTTCATCGTATCTGTCTGAATCGACGGGATCTCTATTCGATCCGAATAGACCGGATCTAAAAATATTCTCATCAGCTTTTCGCAAATACACACCATAGGTCCCATCAGAGTAAACGGGATTTTCAATATTCATCTCCAGAGGTCGTCGAAAAAGACAAATGGGAATACGATGAACTTCAATCGGTAGTTGGATACCCGCATAGGCTGCAATGCGATCACTCCAGGCGCCTGCACAATTGATAACGGTACGTGTACTGATCAGTCCTACATCAGTTTGAATAGTATTAATGCGTCCCTTAGAGACTTTAATTCCTGTAACGCTAACCCCTTCTATGATCTCAGCTCCCAACCGCTTGGCAGCAGAAGCTAATGATAATGTTGTTAAGTAAGGATCAGCATAACCGCCTTCAGGAAATAAAACAGCTATTTCTTTTTCATCAAAGTTTCCATTCGGAGCATAATCTTTTAATTCATTATTAGGTATAATCTTAAAATTCACCCCTTGACTTTTTGCAAGTTCAAGATCCCCCGCCAAGGCTTCATTATCTAGTGAATCTGTAATTCTTAGAAACCCATTTTGCACGAATCCTGCAGAACCACCAACAAAATCACCCCAATGTTCAAACATCTTAGTCGATGCATTAACCAATTGAATATAAACCAATTCATTGAAAAGAGGTCGTATCATCGCACTCGATTTCGCTGTAGGCCCTGAAGCCATATATTTCTTCTCAAGAAGAATAATCTTTCCTGCTTTTTCACGAGCCAAATTAAAGGCTAGGCTAGCGCCATGAATACCACCACCAATAATAACGATATCTGATGTTTTAATCATAATCCTTGGTTATAGAGATACTAGAACTCATCCTATCAATGCAAGGCTTCATAATATTATTAAAGAATAAAATTTTCTTTTCAGCTTAGGCCCTCCAATTTAATCCAAAGTCCTCTCAATTCGTGGATAATAAATGGCTAAGAATATGGCCCTTCCAATCATTAAAAGAATAAGCGAAAACCAAAGGCCATGATTCCCCCATATTGGGACGAACACCCAAACCGCGATAAGGAAAGATCCGACAGCCAAGAGCATTCCATTTCTCATTTCACTCGACCGTGTCGAGGCAATAAATATGCCGTCTAGTTGGTAGCTCCAAACAGAGATTAAAGGCGATAGAATTAACCATGGCAAAAACTCCAAAGCTCTTAATCTAACATTTTCGATTCCTGTAATTGCGTTAATAATATATAAACCGAAGTAAGCATAGATAAAAGTATAAATACCGGCAAAAATTAAAGCCCACAAGGTGGTCGCTTTAATCGCGGCTCTAAATTTAGAACGACTACGTACACCATAAGCACTACCTGCAAGTGCTTCGACTGCAAAAGCAAAGCCATCAAGTCCAAAGGCAAGAAAATGCTGCATGTGCATGAGAACTGCATTGGCCGCAAGGGTCACTTCACCCATTTTAGTACTTATCGCTGTGAAGTAAAAAAACGCAAAGATTACGCCTAAAGTTCTAACAAATATATTGGTATTTAAACGAATGAGCGCTTTCAGACTAAGAGGATCGAAAATGGCATGCGGTTTCCAACTTCCTCCCAAGTGCTTTAAATTAAGTTTTACGAACCAAAGGCCTACGAAGACTGCAACGTACTCACTAATAAGTGAAGCTAACCCTACCCCTTCCACACCCCATCCGAAACCCAAGACAAAAAGAAGATCTAAAGCAATGTTGCAAAGATTAAGCGTTAATTGTACTCCCAAGGCAGCACGAGTGTTGTGAATGCCAACAAGAAATCCGAGAATAGCAAAATTCACGAGTGCAGCAGGTGCACTCCAGATACGAACTGCGAAGTAGTTTTGCGCCAAATTTTCAAGCTGAGGGCTTCCTTCCAAAACTGAGAAAGCCAATTTAGCGATCGGAAGTTGCATAGCGATAACTAAAATACCAAGGACAACTGCAATAAGTAGGCCACGTGCAAGAGTGCTACGAATTTCAGAAGCGTCACCCGCCCCATAGGCTTGGGCGACAAATCCCGAAGTCCCCATACGAAGAAAACCAAAACCCCAGTAAAGAAAGTTAAAAACAATAGCACCCAGTGCAACAGCACCCATATAGATAGCATCTGGTAAATGTCCAACCACAGCAGTATCAATTGCTCCTACAAGTGGTACCGATAAATTAGAAAGGATGACCGGTCCGGCTAAAACCCAGACTTTTCGATGCCAATCTCGTGTCGTAGACGGAAGTGTATGTATAGAATGTTCCAGAGAATTGTTGATATTTGAGGTATCTTTAGCCACAAAAATACGTAAATTTAAAAAGACGAAAGTATGATTATCTAAAGTGGTGTGGGTTATTCAAACAGATATACTTTACACTTCCCACAATTTTTCCAATAATGATCAATAGCGATTATTGATCACGCCTAAAGGTAACTTTTGTAAGGAAAGATTTATTATGACACCAGAAGAAAGATACTTATTCGACCTCCAAGGTTTTCTCTTTATCCCAGAGGCAATCTCAAAAGATTTGGTGCAACAAATGAATGATGATATTGACCAGATGGAATCACTTAATGATGAGGAAGCAAATAAGTTGGGGCTGTACAGAAAATATCACAATAACAATAAGGATCATCCAGGTCATAACCCTTCCGGTTATGACTGTAATATTTTATCGAGAGGTGGACCTTTTGAGGCATTGATAGACTGCCCACGAACGCTACCTTATATTGACTCGATGATCAACGAACCCTTCCGTCTTGATGGTTATATGTTTATGATTCGCAATCAAGGGTGTCGCACTGTTTTTCATCATGGTTATGCTGAGCTTTTACCTTATAGTGAATTTGCGGTTGAAGAAGGAGAATTTAAGTGTGTAAGTGTGAAAATCGCCTACGCCCTGAGAGATGTGTCGGTTGAAGAAGGTTGTTTTGCCGTGATCCCAGGAAGTCATAAAAGTAATTTTGATAATCCCTTTGAAGGAATGAATCCAGATAAAAATCACCCATTAGTTGAACCCTGTCCATGCAAGGCTGGAGATGCAGTAATATTCACTGAAGATCTTACCCACGGCTCAATGATCAACCAAAGCAAAAAGACTCGTCGTACTCTATTCATATCCTATGCTCCGGCATTTCAATCCCCCTGGGGGAAATTGGTGGATACTGCAGATGGTTTTGAAGAAAGGGCTACTTCCAGGCAATTAGAATTAATCAGAGGGCCTTCACCATTTGCTATCGTATAAGCATATTTTAAAAGTGTAATATCAGTTTCTGCTTGCTAGATCAGATGGAGAAAAAGACTAAGAAGAAAGTGCCTCGGTTACTCAAATTACAGACGGGTACTGGTGAACGTCACCTTTCAGATGAAGAAAGGCATTTTTTTGATATCAAAGGATATCTAGTAATGGAAAATTTCTTTGTGCCCAATCAGGTAAATGAAGCACGCGAAGCAATACAGGATATGGCTAAAAAACCCTCAGCAAATATTACGATAGAAAGAAAGGATTACGAGCTCGAACTATTAAATATCGTTGAGGCTGGAGGCATTCTTGAGGATGCTATTATTTTCAAACGCCTGCTCCAACCAATGGAAGAAATAATCTGGGGTAGCCAGGTTCGGCTCGTCGCTTCCCGTGGGCTGATCAAAGAACCTGGCAGTATAGAGACACTTACACAAGGGGGAAAGGCTGATCCCCGACGATATACAAAATACAGATGCTTTGTCGAAGGTGAATTTCGATGCCTTATGACAACTTGCCTTATTGCCCTTAATAATTGTTCAAATGGTAACGGTACATTCTGTATAATTCCAGCAAGTCATAAAAGTAACTTTCCTCATCCCTACAGTAACACGTCTCTGGAATCAGTATCCGTTTTAAAAGATATCGCTCTCAAAGCCGGCGATGCAATCATCTTTAGCGAAAATTTATCTCATGCGATAAAATCACCAATTAATGAAAAATACTTATGGCTCTCTTATCAATACGGTCCTTCTTACATGTTAAGTTGGCCGGGTTGTGAGGCTTCTAAGGAATTACGTACAAGAACCATGGATAGCGAAATTAAAACACGCCTTTTAAAAACGCCCTATTACCACCCTTGGGATTATTATTATAAAGATATTGTAAATTAGGGTCAAAAGGACAAAGTTTCTCATCGTAATGATATATTTTTAATCAATTATTTAGGTATCTCTACAAAGTAAATAGATAAATTATAGTAAGGATCCTTTGTTTCTATCTTCTATCAACATGGTCTTCTGATTTACAAACTTAATAATAATGTCATCTGTACTTATAACAGGAGCAAATCGAGGTATTGGTTTGGCTTTGGTCAAAGAATTTCTGAAACAAGGTAATAGCGTTATAGCTACTGCTCGTCAACCTGACAAGTCAGATGAATTAAATACATTGAGAAAAACTTTTCGGAATCCAGGTTTTACCGTTATACCAATGGATGTCACAAGTACCAATTCAGTTAATCAGGCTTATACAAAAATCGCACCAACCATTTCCAAGCTTGATATTCTCATTAATAATGCTGGTATAAATCCTGATTCCAAAGAGGAAAAAATTGAAGATATGGATCTTGCACATTTTAGGATATCTTTTGAGGTTAATGTTGTTGGTGTCGCGCGAGTCTCACGGATATTTCTTCCACTTGTTAGAAAAAGTAATGCCCCGCGGATCATTAATATTTCATCTGGGGCAGGATCAATAGCAATGAAAACTGATTTTAAGCTTTATAGTTATAGTACTTCAAAAGCGGCATTGAATATGCTTACCCGTGCATTGGCCGCTGAATTGAAATCAGATAAAATAATTGTCGTTGCACTTAGCCCTGGCTGGGTCAGGACAGACATGGGAGGAGACGACGCTGAGATTTCACCAGAAGAATCAGCAAAATGCATCTTTAGAACCGTTGATCATTTAACGGTAAATGAATCAGGTCAGTTTTTTGGTCGCGATGGGAATAAAGACAATTACAATTGGTGAATAATGAGTGATTTTGATTTCAGTTATGATTACAATTTAGGGTACGACTACGCAAACTCGTTCGTCCAGTGGGACCAGAATACAGCGGATACTACACCGCGGTGTGCTTTGCATGCCAGTTGTAAAATACGTGGCAAAGGTGAAGAGTTCAGAGAATATTTCTTAAGCCACCCTTGTGCAGGAGAGAAGATGTATGCAGAAAAGAATATAATAGCTCAACCTACAATGGAGTTTCACGCTGTGTATTGTGATGATGGACAATTCATGTTTGTTAAACAATTCGATGATTCACCAGGAATTGAACGCCAGGCCTATCGCGTGGGTGATATTGTTGATTCCAAGACTAATATTGTGACGACGATTGATAGAATGGAAAGTGGACTGCGTTATTATGTCGAAGTGGTAGAGATGACCAGTTATAAAGAAGTCCATGATGCGATGATGGGAAACAAACCCATCCTTGGAAGAACACGTTACATTACTTCAAATGCGAATAAGACAATTGAGGTGGTAGCTGAATATCCTGTGACTGTTATGAATGCCCGTCATGAACACGACATCTGGCAAGTGGATACAGGCCCAATACTTCTTCCCGATTTTACAATTGAACATGCCCTCGAAGTAGCCATTTTCCGTCAGGCTTATATTGTCTATAACCGTTGGAACTACTCCGAGTACGCGATGCGATTACCTGTAAATATTAAAGGAGCTAGCTATCCAGTACTTCAATATACGGATTGTGGTCCTCTTGGGACTGAGGTACGTAATCAATTATACGTGGTTAAAGTCATTTAACCAATATAGAAGCCTCCGATAACACTACACGCGCTTTAATTATTTCACTCGATTAAACTGCTACCTGTGTTTGGGCCATTGTTTTGCGCGAGGCTCGAATAGCCTGGCCAATAAGAGGTATACATTTATGAATATCTTCTAGGCTACAATAACCAAAAGCTAAACGAAGATAAGGGATATCTTGTTCTTTCACATGGTAAGCAGAACCGTGACCATAAAGAATGCCTTTTTTATTAAGAAGAGCTTCGAGTTTTAATCTATCTACATCACTGGGAAACTTTACCCAGATAAAGATACCTCCAACAGGATGTGACCAAGTGCAAATATCGTTTACGCTTGATTCTAATCCGGCACAAACCGCATCCCTTTTTTTCTTAAGAATAAAGTTAGCTTTAGTAACATAGTCCCAAAGATTATCTTTTAAATAGGCTGCACAAATGGATGCAGCCAACAGACTATTTCCACCATCAAAACGACGTTCCATAATACGATCAAACATGGGAGGCCGTGCAAGAAGATACCCCAAACGTAGGCCTGGTCCCAATATTTTTGAAAGTGAACATAAATAAATAATGTTGGGACTTTCATTCAAGGCATAAAAGGAGGGTTCTTTTTTACCATCAAAGTGAACATCTCCATAACAATTATCATCTACCACGACAGTGTTATATTTTAACGCTACATCAATGAGTTCCAGTCGACGGGATTTAGGCATCAAGATGCCAGTAGGATTATGGTATGTGGGTAAGCTATAAATAAACCGAGGAGGAGTTCCCTTTCTATGGAGCTCATTCAACGTATTTTCCAGAGCATCTATTCTCATTCCATGTTCATCCATAGGAATACCTACCAGTTGTGCTCCCAATCTTTTATAAATACTAAGTGTTCCCGAATATGTTAGCTCTTCTGTTAAAATAATGTCCCCTGGTTTCTCCATAAGTGCTTCAGCGATAAGAGTAACCGCCTGCATTGAACCATTCATTAAGGATATATTATCTGGAAAAACCTTCACCCCTTCACGCTGGGATTCTCTCTCAGCTATTACTTCACGCAATCCAAGGTGTCCTTGTTCAGGGTATCTTGCAAAATCAATACCGACATCATTAATAGCCTGAACCGCGTAACCTGCTAAGTTTGCTGTGGGAAATGAAGCTGGATCTGTACATCCAGAACGGAAATCATAAGTTTTCATAATACCTTTAGATTATTATTTAAAAGCAGAATGTTAAGCCAAATATAAAAACCAAAGAATATATATAAACATTCCCGATAATTCATATTTAAACAGACAGGTTTCATGCTAAATTCAGATATCTATAATTAGGATAAACTAAATTGGGATCATAAAAAGACAAATTTAATTCTTGAACGAGTACAAAATGCTTAAAACATTAGGGTTTAATGTTAGGACGTATTAGAAGTAAAATTTGATCTTCGAAATCACCATAAATAGATTGTTACGATTAAAAAGATCGTATTAGACGCACTATATGTTAAGTGTTAAAACTTTAGTTTTAAGCAAAACCTAAAGCACTCGTTAACGTTCTGCCTACTTTATCAGAATAGATTTTATTAAAAACTAAAGGAGATTGTAAATGGCATTAAAAACAGTTGGTTTATTAAGTCCGGGCGAAATGGGTCATGTCGTCGCGAAAGTACTAATCGATCAGGGGATGCCTGTAGTCAGCTGCCTTGAAAATCGTAGTGAGTTGACACAATCGCTAGCGAAACAGGTGGGTATTCATAAAGTTGAATCCTACAATCAGCTCGTGATTGAATCAGATATAATTCTCTCTATCTTGGTCCCCGCAGAAGCAAAGAAAGTAGCTGAAAAAGTAGTATTGGCTACCAACACTACCGACAATCAACTTATCTATGTAGATTGTAATGCCATCGCACCAAATACGACTAAGTCTATAAATCAAATAATAACAGAAGCGGGCAACCAATTTATTGATGCAGGAATTATTGGACCTCCTCCAAGAGAAAAAAACGTCCACACGTTTTTATGCTTCGGGTAAGGAAGCAAGTAAGTTTGAAGTATTAAAAAACTACGGTCTTGATATACGTATTGTTGGACCAGAGATCGGCCAAGCTTCGGGATTAAAAATGTGTTATGCGGCATTAACAAAAGGAACTGCTGCCTTATCAACGGAATTATTGGTTGCTGCTTCAAAAATGGGCCTGATAAAATCATTAATAGAAGAATTCAAATTAAGTCAGGCACAGTCCTATAATGCATTAAAACATAGCCTTCCTAGCATGCCGACTAAAGCAAACCGTTGGGTAGGTGAGATGGAAGAAATTGCTAAATCCTTTGAAGATGTAGGATTAACCCCAAAAATATTTCAGGGTGCTGCGGAATTATATAAATTCGTCGGAAAATCTTTTCTAGCTGATGAAACATTTGAATCACGTGATAAAAATCGGACATTAACTGAAATGATCGATATCTTAAAGGATACCTAGGAAATACCGGTCGTTGGAAAAGCAATCGGCAGATTTTAAAAATCTGTCATCAAAACTCATAAAAATGGCTAAAGTGTAAAGCTTGACCTAATATTAAAATCTCTCAATAGATCATATAATATTTATATGCCTAACTGGAATACCGATAATGAACTGTTTGATCTTCTCAAGAGAGAGCTATTTACTGCCGTTGTTGGGGATGTTATGGATGATATAGGGTTATTTCATCAGTTTTTACCCAGACAGATCCAGCCATTGCGAGATGATATGACAGTCATTGGTAGAGCAATGCCAGTACATGAAGCAGATTACGGGGATAAAGCTCCTTACGAAAAAGGTCGCGATAAACCTTTTGGTTTAATGTTTAAAGCCCTAGATGACTTGAATGAGGGCGAAGTTTACATTAGTACAGGAGCTTCACCAACCTATGCCCTATGGGGAGAACTTATGAGCCTGCAGGCCATGAAACAAAAAGCTGTAGGTGCTGTTGTAAATGGGGTCAGCCGCGATACACATGGAATCCTAAAATTAAATTTTCCCACTTTTTCAACTGGTCGCTATGCACAGGATCAAGGTGTACGTGGTCGGGTAATCGACTTTCGTTGTAGTATAATGTTTCCTAATGGAGTTGAGGTAACTCCTGGTGATATCATTTTCGGCGATATAGACGGCGTTCTTGTTGTTCCCAAGGAAAACGAAGAAGATATAGTCAGTCGCGCTCTAGATAAAGTTAGAGGTGAAAATATGGTTCGACAATCCATTGAAAAAGGAATGTCTTCACAGGAGGCTTTCGATACCTATGGAATTATGTAAGACGTCTGGTCCTTCGATTTTTATAGATAATTTTGGGATGAAGGGAAATACTCCTTACACCTCACAATTTAAGCTTAAATTTGGGATTACCAACGACCTTACTTACAATGCGACCACAACAGCCTTAGTTTCAGTATAATTGTTAAGAACTTCGTGCCCCATTTCTCTACCCCAACCAGATTCTTTATAGCCACCAAATGGAAGTGCAGCATCAAATACGTTGTAACAATTTATCCATACAGTCCCTGCACGTAGCTCAGCAGCGGTTCGATGTGCTTTAGAAATATCACTGGTCCAAACCGCGGCAGCTAAACCGTAGTTACTATCATTGGCATGTTGAATAAGCGGGTCTCCTTCCTTAAAAGGTTCTACAACTACGACTGGCCCAAAAATTTCTTCCTTAACAATTTTCATGTCTTGATTCGTATTGGTATATACCGTGGGCTGAACAAAATAACCAGAACTACCGAGGCGATTACCACCTGCAACCTGTTGAGCTCCTTGTTCCACGCCCGAAGCCATATAGCCGCAGACACGATCCAATTGTTCGTCAGAGACAAGTGGCCCCATTTCAGTATCATCAGCCAAACCTGGACCCACTTTTATTTTCTTTGCATGTTCTGCAACCCCGTTAAGGACATCATCGAACACATCGTCTTCAACGTACAAGCGTGAGCCTGCACAACAGCATTGGCCATGATTGAAAAATATCGCATTTGCGGCACCTTCAATTGCAACACTTAAATCAGGGACATCTTTATAAAGAACATTAGGCGACTTCCCTCCTAATTCCAAAGTAACTTTTTTTAAATTCCCTGCAGCTGCCTGAACAATAAGTTTACCCACTTCAGTGGAACCTGTGAATGCAACTTTATCCACCCCATCATGAGCGGCTAAAGCCGCCCCGGCTTCACCATAACCAGGCACAATATTAACAACACCATCCGGGACACCAGCTTCAGCCAAAAGTTCACCTAGGCGCAGTGCACTCAAAGGCGTTTGTTCAGCAGGTTTAAGTATAACGCTATTTCCAGTTGTTAATACAGGTCCTAATTTCCATGCGGCCATAAGCAATGGAAAATTCCAGGGTATAATCTGTCCGACAACACCAACAGGTTCTCTCATCGTGTAAGCGTGATAACTACCAGGCATTGAAATCGGAATCGTATTGCCTTCAATCTTAGTAGCCCATCCAGCCATATAATGAAAAAGATCAATCGCGAGTGGAAGGTCGGCCACACTTGCTACCGCTTTAGGCTTTCCATTGTCGATTGATTCTAGTTCGGCGAACTCTTCGGCATGCTCTGCAATAAGATCTCCTATTTTCCAAATAATTTTCCCTCTTTCTGAGGGTGTTAATCTACGCCAGAGACCTTTATCAAAAGAGTTCCTTGCCGCCGATACCGCGCGTTCTATATCCTCTTTGTCACCTTCAGCGACTTGTACAATTTCTTCTCCTGATGCGGGATTATACACGGGAAATGTTTTCCCAGAAGCAGCGTCAACCCATTTACCATCGACTAACATTTGTTTAGATGACGAGATAAATTCTTTTACCTTTGGAGAAAATCCTACTTCTGGAAATTCTGCATCTTGTGTTGTGATCATGTTCAATTCCTTTCTTTTAGAGGGATTCTTGTCATAAAATGATGTATATAATGTAACCACCGTATAGAATATTCCAATTAAAATCAGTATTAGATCTGATTTTTATTCGTTTTCAAAAAATGCCATATTTAATCGTATTCTTACTTCATTTTTATTATAACAAAATAATATGGCATTTTATTCATCAAACTGCTTAGAAAGTATACTTTTAAAAACTCAATACTTTAACCATTTTAACCTAAACTCGTAAAATACGATGAGTAAAAAAAATACTTATAACCGGGATGAGTGGACTGATTGGTGGTGTAGTGCGAAAACAGTTAGAAGGGAAGTATGAACTCAGTGCACTCAATCGAAGTAATGTCCCCGGAGTTAAATGCCTTCAGGCTGACATCGCAGATTTGGATGCAATTCAACCCGCATTTGAAAGCAGGATATTGTCGTCCATCTAGCTGCCTTTGCAAAATTAAATGCAACCTGGGATCAAATTCATAATGTAAATGTCATTGGAACTTATAATGTCTTTGAAGCATCAAGGAACGCTGGGATTAAACGAATTATATCAGCAAGTAGTGGAGCAACGGTTGCCGGTTGGGAAAGAGAATTTCCTTATAAAGCCATTGTCGAAGGGAATCATGATTCTAGCAACTCCTGGAATATGATTACACATAAATCGGTTACACGGCCAATGGGGCTTTATGGAGTGAGTAAAATATGGGGTGAGACCTTGGCGTGTCACTTCACAGATACCACCGATCTCTCTATACTTTGCCTACGCATAGGCGGCGTTAACAACTAAAGATAGACCTCTTAATAAGAGACATAATTCAATTTGGTGTAGCCAACGTGATATTGCACAGTTAGTAGAAAAATGTATCGAAGCACCTAAAAATTTACGCTACGATATTTTTTACGGTGTATCGAACAATAAGTGGAGTTACCGCGATATCAATCATGCACGTAAGGTTGTTGGCTTCGTGCCACAGGATTCAGCTGATTTATAGCTTTAAGTATATCTCTAATAAAACCCAATATAAGTATCTAAAGTTTTTTCATTTTTTGCCCTGGCTATGAATTGTCAACCCTTTGAACTCTGGTTTACCAGGTGTTATAAAACTTAAAATATAACCTAATATAATTCCTACTGTCATCCCGACAAAAGAATAAAGGAAGAAATGGATCTCGGTATATTGTTTCACAAAATACAATATGATGACACTTAAAAATGTCCCAAGAATAGCGCCAGCGCTATTCGTGCGATTGGTAAAAATACCGAGGGCAAATACTCCTCCTATTGCTCCACCAAATAAACTTAAAGCAATAATAAATACATCCCACATCGATGAGCTGTCCATTTTCGCCATCCAAAGGGCTGCACCTGTACCGAATATACCGAGTAATCCAGTCAACCAACGGGATATAGTAAGTAATTGATGATCTGTCGCCGTCGGTTTGAAACGTTTATAAAAATCAGTGACTATCACCGTCGCTGTACTATGCATAGAACTATCCAAGCTCGACATCGCCGCGGCAAACACTCCAGCAATAATGATACCACTTAGTCCAATAGGTACATTCTGAACAATAAACAGAGGGACTACAGCATCGGTTGTTAAGCTCGGGTTTAGTCTTTCGGGATGCAACTTATAATAGACGTAAAGAGCAGTACCCAAACCAAATGCTATAAAAGACCAGGGAATTGAAACCAGGCAATCGCACCATATCGCTTTTTTTGCTTCCTTTTCATCAGCAGTCGTCATAATTCGTTGAACCATCGTTTGATCTGTACTAAAGTTAAGCAGCCGATAAATTAAAGCATTTAATAAAACTACCAATAATACCGCTTCCGTGTAATCCCATTTTAAGACAGCCAGTGTCATTTTCTGGTCTTCAAAAGCTACCTCAAAAAAGGTCCCCATCCCACCATCAATCTTTGAAATAACGATTACGATGCAAAGTAACGCACCACCCATGAGAACAATCAGTTGAATAACATCAGTCCAGATGACAGCTTCCATACCTCCCATCACCGTATATAGAGTTGCGAATACGCCCATGAGAAGAATACATGTGTATTTATCAATACCCGTAACTGCAGAAAGAGCAAGGGCTGGGAGGAAAAGAACTACACTCATACGTCCAAGGATCTGAAAAAGACAAAATAATCCAGCAATAATGAGCCGAACGACAATATTAAATCTTGCTTCAAGATATTCGTAAACAGAAGTGATCTGTAGTTTATGATAAAAAGGAATGATCATCCTATTAACAAATGGGACAACGAGAAACCAGATGAAAACAGCTGAAAAATAAACCCAGTTAGTTGCAAAGGCTTTTGCTGGGATAGCCATAAATCCAACCGAGCTAACTCCTGTAGCCAACATGCTTAAACCAGCCGCCCAGAAAGGAATTCGTTGACCGGCTAATAAATAATCTTTTGTCGTTGTTTCCCGCTTGGAAAAATAAAACCCCATACCCATAAGTATAACCAGATATACAATAAGAAATGTATAATCGAGAGGATGAAAATAACTTTTAACTATACTTTTTGGCTCTCCGTGATAAACCTTTGTAGTTTGAACCCCTAATGAAATTTCATCACTTGCTAAAACGTATCCATCAGCAAAAGGAGCAATGTGACTATTTACCACGCCTTGAGGTGTGTGACCAAGCGCCACCCAAGTATTAGTTATTGTGTGGTAAGCGATAATATTATCGGTGTGTTGAATATCACCATTTAAGGTACTTATATTATTATCCAACCCATTAAATATCACGATATGAGACTTACCAATGGGAACTCCAGTTCCTCGAAATGAGGCTCGTGGCATTTTGGCTATCTGTTCCCAACGCCTACTTAGATTTTTTTCTTCCGGATTATATAAATAAGCATCTTTTAAATAGTCATTTTCACGTCTACCGCTAAATAGATAGAGACAAGGGTTATAACCGTTGTTTTGGATAGTCAATGTTGCCCCGTATCTTTCTAAACCAGGAAATGTTTGAAGCTGCTGCCAATTCGAAATCTCTCCTGGTTTAAGATCTAGGCTCCAGAAATTATTGAGAAGACCTTCTTTATTTTTCCCCCCGGTAACGTAAATTCTATTACCTAACTGAGCTGCAGCCAACTCATAGCATTTTTGAGGAAGACCTGGTAATTCTTTTCTTTCAACCTCTTTAGTTTCTATGTTCCAAGTTAATATAAACACATCATTGTATAGATAATCTCCATCGCGTCCACCCAAGCAAATAAGTCCTTTATCTGTAACAACTGAAGCACCAAAGGCTATTGGATGTGGGAGCTTATATTCTGTATACCAACGATATTTTTCTACATCTATTTTTTCTAAAATATAAATGGAATCATCCGCTAAGCCGTCTTTATTTTTGTTAATTCCCTGAGATGCCCCCCTCCCTCCAGCAATAATTAGTGCGCCATTACTTGTCCCTACAAAGGCACCGGCTACACTCCCTTCACCCGGAAAACCTGGCAGCTCCTCCCAGGTGAATAATTCATTATTAAAATTAGTATTAGCAGAAATAGGATTATCAAAAGCCAAAAGCACAAATACAAAAAAAAAGGATACTAATACTGAGTATCGCATAAGAAAATCACAAAAAAGGGCACATTTATTGAATAATATTATCCAGAAGAAGAATAAACACAAGAGTAGATTTAAAGACAATAGATTGGATAACCTGTTTCCATAATTTTTAATTTATTATAGACTGGTAAAGACACCACGTTAAACCAATATTGCTGTAGATAGTTTTTAAGGTAATACAAGCTTCTAACGAACACAACTTAAATACTACTCTCGTATGTTTTATTTAACAGATATATTCAAAAATATTGGTATCAATTTAATCACATAAAATGGATATAATATTCTAAATTTATATCGTGGCCATGACATAAGGGATATATATTTAAAATCACGACTTATCTTTAAATCTATACCTATCATTATACTATATTTCTATTATAAAACATAATATCAATTTCTTCTAAAAAAAATAGTGCTATGAAAAGTATGATTGTCGCACCACAACCACAAGCCGTGGAAGAAGGGGCTAAAACCTTGATGAATGGTGGTAACGCAATTGATGCAGCGGTGACTTGTGCCTTTGTCCAGATGATTGTTGATTTTCACTGTTGTGGAATCGGTGGTTATATTTTATTAACGATACAACCAACATCTTCTTTCTGTAAAAGTAATGTAAACTCCACAATTCTTGATGCCCCTGCTTTAGCCGGATCCAAAGTTGATTCTGCAATGTGGGAGGATAAAATTATCCGACCCAACCCTGACGGCTGGGGTTACTTTCTTGAGGGTAAAGTAAATGAATGCGGTTACCAATCTATTTGTACACCAGGTACCGTCAAGGGACTAGCAAACATATTGCAAAAATGGGGTACTATTTCCTGGGAAGAAGCCATTGCTCCGGCAGCTCATATTGCTCAAGAGGGATTTATCGTTGATTCCACACTCGCAAATTCTTGGAAGAGTAAAGCAAAGTTCCCCGAATCTTCCACGATGCTTGATTACATTAAAAAAAACCAGGAAGCCAGTCGGATTTATTTGAAAAGCAATGGCAGTCCTTATGATGCTGGCGAACGATTACATAATCCTGACTATGCCCGCACCCTTCTACATCTTGCAAAAGAAGGACCAGATGACTTTTATCTAGGGGAATTAGCCAATAACATTCTTAATGACCTGGAAGCCAATAACAGCTTCATTACAACTAAAGATTTTCAAGATTATAAAATCCGTGAGGATGGTGCACTCTTTGGTAGTTACCATGAATTCACGCTAAATACTGTTCCTCCTCCACATGGAGGCCCGACCTTGCTGGCCATTCTTAATATTCTCGAAGGGTACGATCTATCATCTTATGAACATAATTCCGCTAATTATATTTATCTTGTATCGATGGCAATGAAAGCGGCATTTGCAGATCGCAATAAATATTTAGCCGACATGGCTTTCATCGATGTACCTTTAGAATGGATGATATCAAAGGAACGTGCTAATGAATGGCGTAAACACATCGACTCAGATCGACCCATTGATGTGTCTTTCACTCCATTCGAATCTCCAGACACAACACATGTCACTGTCGTCGATAATAATAGAAACTGTGTAGCCCTCACACACTCACTTGGTATGTCTTCAGGTGTAATTACTCCAGGCTTGGGATTTATGTATAATAACTCAATGATTAATTACCATCCTATAGCTGATCATCCAAACTCCTATAGCCCAGGTAAAAGTCGAACCACCGGTATGGCACCCACGATTATTTATAAGAATGATCAACCATTCCTCATTCTTGGTGCTCCTGGTGCAACAAGAATTATTACCTCAATATTACAAGTAATCCTCAATGTAATTGATTTTAGAATGAGCATCAGTGATGCAGTTCATGCTCCTCGTTTCGATTGTGAAGGCAACTTGATTCAATGCCAGGCACGTATTCCTGAGATGGTCTGTGTCGAGATACGGAAAAAACATCCAGTAGTTAGAACCCCTTTTAGTCATGGAGGATTAGGTTTAGTCCACGCGATTACCATAGACCCTGTGAATGGTAAACTTGCCGGAGCCGCTGATACTGGAAGTGACGGCATGGCAATAGAAGTCTAGGTATTTGTGAATCTTCGTCTTTATCTATCTTTGTTACAAATTTTTAAAACTCAGGAAAACGTCCAATACCTATAAACATTCATGTCCATATTTACGGATGTTTCTTTCCAATTATAAACAAAGCATATTCCATAACCCAAAGGAAATCAGCCGTAGAGGGAAATATTACCACCAACCCATGCCTAGATAAAATAATAGATGTGAACAGACAAAAGATATAGATCTTACAGAAAACTCCAATCTTCCAGTAAATATTTTAAATACAATTCTTTCTTTTAATTTTATAAAGCTTATGTATATCGTGATTCCCAGTTTTCGCCTACACTAAAGCAAGCTCCAAGTACACTATCCATTGTTGCCAGAGTCGATTGTACTTCAAGTATCCTTGAACCGGTAAAGTTCAACACAGACAATCTATCAATAAATGCGCCCCAGTCGATGATGCCTCTCCCCGGTACCCAGTGACGATCATCATCTCCATCAGTGTCGTGTAGATGTAAAGTGAATAACCTATCTGAAGCTACGTTTAACTGTTGAAGTGGATCATGTCCGGCAAACCTAGCATGAGTAGTATCAAGACATAAGCCAACATACTCCTTGGGCATATCCTCTATCAATGCTTTAAGTTCTTCCATCGAATGAAAAGGCCGCGGTGTCCCACGATGTGGCAAATTCTCTAATGCTATCTTGATTCCCACATCAGAGGCTATGTCGACTAACTCAAGAACAGAATCTTTCGTTTTAGTTACACTCACATTTCGACTTTCTTCTCTATAATTAAGTGAATAGCCATTGGCATGAACTACAACTGACTCGGCTCCCAACTCTCTAAACATAGTAAAGGATCGGGCAATTACTGCAATTGATGCTTTTCTTTTTCTTATATCGAGTGAGGCTAAATCAATATCTGTGATGGGATTGTGACCGACTCGCATCGAAAGATCTAATTTATTCATAAACCTAAGAATAATCTTCGTCGAATCATCGTTGACATTGAAATGAGGAACATCCCACAACAACTCAATCTCATTAAAACCCGCATTCTTTATTCTTTGGAGGCCAGATTCCAAGTTTTCATCCTGTACAATCAAAGTGCTGATGCCGTAAAGCATAGGTATAGAAAATCAAAGGATGAAAACTCTAATCGTTGTATTATCTGAAAATATAAGAAGATTTTCGCCATCAATCTTCAGGTATTTTTTGGATTCTAAAATTATTTTATTCATCACTTTTAAGTATTACGTAACTTAATTAATGGTATATCAATCATCACCTGAATCTGTCTTTTTACAGTTGATCAATTACCGGTCCCTTTTTAGTCCTCGTATAGAGATCAGTCCAATCCTTTGAACCATCGTCAAGTTTTATATCCATAGTAACACCGCGTTCTTGCGCAGGAACATTTCCTCCAAGAGCATCATTTCTACATTGCATCATGCCAGAATAATGTCGAATATGACCACTACTCCATACTACCGAAAGAATCTGTCTAGGCACAGGAAGTTTATAAGGCGGTTTCATTCTATATCGAATAAGCGCCTCTTCATCAATTTCAATTCCCAACCCTGGTCCATCTGGTACACGTGCGTAACCACCTTTTATAGTCAATGGTTCAACAATAAGATCATCGGCGTAATTATTTAGACAATTTACTGCTGGCCACTGAGCAAAGCTAAGTACCGCGCCGAGATGTAAGGATAAAGTCGTTGTCAACCCAGTCCCCACCAATTGCAACCAGAAGGGTTTTTCAAAGGCTGCACTTAGTTGGCCTTCTCGTAGGATCCTCTCTATACCCCCGCTAACAACGAACCCGTCACAAACTTCATTACGAACAACACTGGGAAATGGTGGGTTGGCAAAATGAAGGGCAATCGGGTGGTTAATTTTCTGTCTCAATTGACGATGCCCTTCAATATCGTGCTGCATAATGGGCGACTCATAAATTGCAATGTGTTCAAATTTATCAAGTTCAGTTAAAACTGCCGTTGCATTACCAGCATTGAGCAACATCTGATTCCAATCGAGATCAAGTTTAAAATGATTAGGTGTTATTTCACTGATTGCTTTTACCTGTTCATAGATATCCCACCAGGGACGTGCTTTGATCTTATAGGAAGTATAACCATGCTCTAGTGCTTTTTTTGCTTCAGCTGCAAACTCTTCAGGAGGAAAATCGATGTTCCACCAGGATATTGGACACCACTTGCGGACACGCGGTAAATTAAACAGGCGATAGACTGGGACACCAAAAGCTTTACCCACTACATCATATATTGCCATCTGTAACCCAGCGCCAAGAGAATCATCACCGAGAAAATCAGCGGGATTACCACCTTTAACCCTCTCAATAGATTCATCTGAAACACAACAAAAGGTGTAGTGAATAATGGTTTCACCGAAACCAACAATATCAGGAGAATTAGTAGATAAACGAATAACCTCAGAAATACGCCACTGATAAACTTCACGGATATTCCATTTTTCACAACGCGGGGTAAATGGCACCGCAACAACGATGCGTTCTACATCAGTTATTTTTAAGTTCCGAAGCATACTTCTATCTCTCGACTGAATTAAGGATGAAACTCCGGAATCTCAGCTACATTAGTACCATCAATCATACCAGCAACGAATTTCGCAGTATTTTCAACAATAGAATCAATCATCGCATTACCGGCTTCTGCCGTTGCTTCAAGCGGCTCTTTATCATCCTGTTCTTGCATCGCATTATGCCGAACATTTTCAGGAAAAACGGCTAAGGCAAAAGCGGTTTCAAACTCTTGGGCATGGCCTGGATAACGTTTTGTTTTTAGATTTGCTTCAGCGATGTTCTTTGAGAGAAAATCCCAATAAGGAAAGAAGTGTAAATTAATTTTCAAATACTGTTGAAACTGCCCCCATATTCCAAGGCAAGGGGAAACATTACCTCCGTGACCATTGAGGACGAGAATATTGTTAAAACCGGCATCATGCATACTGCGTATTGTATCAAATAACACCCCCAACCAACTTCCAGGTAATGCAGTTAAGGTCCCAATGTGTCGCATATGGTGTTCACTGATCCCTATACTCATTGAGGGTGCAACCAATACTTGTGGATGGAGACATTTAGCTACTTCTAAAGAAATATGCATGACACTCCGCCAATCATGCTCCATGGACAAATGTTCAAGGTGCTGTTCAGTGGCAGCAACGGGGATAATACATGCTTTAAGTTCACCCCTCTCCATACGATCCCGAAATTCTTTTCGTGTATGTTTAGTTAATAGGACCTGATCATTTTCTGATGCGGACATAATTTCTTTTCTGTTTTGTATAGATTAAATTATTAAGTTTTATGAATAAACTCCAGTTTAATGAGACCTTTGTTTTTATTTAAGCACTAAAAAGGATTTTGTTAAAACCCATTAGTAACTCTTGTAAAAATATATTTTAGATCCCCATCCGATAGTGCTTCAGCCATTAGAAGACATAAAACAGCGTGAATTATTTCATAATAATAAATTAATTTTTCACATTTATTTACCTTAGATGACATTATCTAATTTTTAATAATCAACCTTTAAGAGCACCAGCAGCAACACCTTTAACAATTTGTCTTTGGAGTAAAATATAAAAGATAAGTGTAGGGACAAATAATAAAGCGAGTCCTGCAAAACAGACCCCCCAGTTACTGCGATATTGTGATGTAATTGCAATATTTGCCAGTCCTAATGGCAAAGTCCGAATACTTTCACTGTCTTCACCGGATAAAAACATATAGGCAATAAAATATTCATTCCAAAAGGATAGAAAGGTAAATATAGCTACCGTTACGAGACCGGGACGGGCAAGTGGCAACATAATACTCCAGAAAATCCGCAATTCACCACAACCGTCAATTTGTGCAGCTTCATGAAGTGATCGAGGTAAATTTTTAAAAAATCCGGTTAGGATAAATATGGCAAAGGGAAGTCCTCCAGCAATATAAACAAGAGTCAGCCCCAATCGTGAGTTAAGCAACCCCCACTCGCGCATCTGAAAGAAAAGAGGGATAATCGATAACTGCACAGGAATCATAAGTCCGGAGAGAAAAAGGTAAAATATTATAGTCCCTCCTGGAATACGAAATCGACTCAATGCATAAGCAGCCATCGATGCAAGTAGCAGACAAAAGGTGAGTGCACAGGCTGTTACAAGAGTACTATTGACAAAATACTGTGAGAAATTGGCCCCAACCCAAGCCTGTTCGAAGTTTTCCCATTGCAAATTTTTAAAATCGGGCAAGGAAAAAGGCTTTAGGAATATTTCTTGATCCGTTTTTAACGCTGTGTAATTTATCCAAATTAATGGATAAACAACTACGATGAGATAACTCAAAAGCACACTAAAAATTAGCATCTTCATAATTGATTCAAAGAAATACTTTTTATCCATTCTCATTTTCATTGATAGACTTCTGATGACTTTCGTTTCATCAATCGTAATGTAAGCAGTGAACCAAAAAATACTAAGATAAATAAAAGAACCGCTATGGCAGTCGCCTGCCCCACCCTAAAATCCTTGAACATCGTGGTAACCATATAAGTAGTCATGACATGTGAATTCGAAGTCGGTCGTTGACTAGTCAACAACCAGATATATTCAAAAGCTTTTAACCCACCAACAACCATGAAGACTGCAGAGATCGTTAGTGATTCCCAGATCTGGGGTATGGTAATGAAAAAAAACTGCTGCCAAACTGAAGCACCATCTATAGATGACGCATCATACAAAGTGCTGTCCACATTTTCCATTGCAGCAAGGTATAAGATCATGTTAAATCCACAAGCCCCCCAGATCGCTATAGGAATAAGAGACCAATATAAATATTCCTGTGACAACCATGGGAAATCCTTAAATTGAATAAACCCCAAGTTTACAAGCGCACCGTTGATGAGTCCTCCTTGAGGATCGTAAGCGTTCATCCACAATAAAGTGATCGCAATGGCTCCCATGATATTTGGAAAGAAAAAACAGATGCGAAACATATTGCTGCCCCATACTCTACGGCTAATTAGAAAGGATATGAAAAGCGCAAACGGGATGACGAAGAGAGGAGGAACAAACATAACGAACAAATTATTTTTAAGTGACTTCCAGAAGACATCACTCTCAAACAAAAGCTTTTTAAAATGTAGCAAGCCTACATACTCACGATCCGTAATTCCATCCCATCTTGTAAAAGCCCAGACGAATGATTCCAGTGAAGGTTTAATCAAAAAAACCAGATATATCACCATTGCTGGCCCTATGAATAACAGCACATAGAGCAAACTTAACTTACTCGGAGAATAACTTACCGGCTTTGATTTTCTTCTTGCCGTAAGCTCATGGTAAACTGTGTAAATAAAAGCCCCTGCAATGATGAAAATGAGCACGGATCCTGCTGTTGTATGACGATAGACTACTTCATCAGGATTAATTCTGTTGATCCGCTCCTTTTCAGCAGCTGTTTCGAGAAAATCACCGAATTTTTCAGGTGTAATTTTATTATACATGAGCATTGCTCGAGCATCTTCTTCTGCTTGGACCATCCCTGGGTAAGGGGGTGATGAACCAAATGGCACACCATAGGTAGCCGTTGAATTTTGAATGATCCTCGCCACATCATGCATCAATGGCGAATAACTTTCAAGGGGGGTCCCGATAATTGCAGTAGAGGCATTCTTCTTCTCAGTGAAGGCTTTTGCCCATCTACGGGAAGTCAGAAAACGGAAAAAGTCGACTGTAACATCAATATTTTCCATCTCTTTAAACAAGAAAAAATAGCCACTTCCAGCCTGGACCGCATTAGGAGACCCAATCCCTTGTGGGTAAATTGGCATGTTAAAGGCCCCGAGTTCAAATTCCTCAGGAATTTTACTTTCCATTTCACTCACCATCCATGAACCATTAGCAATCATTGCAGTATTACCTTGAAAGAACTGTAATTGGGAGCTAGTGTGACTCATTCCTTCCCACCCCTTCTGAAAATTCTGGGTAGAAAGCCGCTGGAGAATCTCTGCAGCTTTTTTAAATTGAGGATTAGAACGCGTCCCTTTTTCCAGAAGATTATAACGTCGATATACATCTGGCCCAACCAGGTTGTAATATGCAGCTCTCAAAATCATGTCACCATATTTCATATAAACACCAGGGAATGCAAACGGTGCAATATTGGCTGCTTTAATTTTATTACAAAGATTGAAAAGATCATCCCAGGTTATAGGGATCATCCATCCATAATTTCTGAACAGAGTTTTGTTATAAAATATCTGTATAGTAGCATAGGAAAAAGGTAATGCCCAGGTGTGTTCCCCATCTTGCCAATGTTCAAGTGAACCAGGAAGAAAAGTATCACGCCACCGGGAATCGTTTTCCCAGTTCGGTCCATCTAGATAAGGTGCAATGTCGAGAATTTTACCTGCTTGAATTAAGTGATACCAAGACACATCTGATGTTGTAGCATTAGGATAATTACCTTCGATAACACGAATGCGAACCTGATCTGACATGCGGGGATCACCATAAAGATTAATCTTAACTTTGGGATGCTCTATTTCGTATGCACGCGCAATATCTTGATATATTTTGATCCCATAACCACCTTCGAAGATAGGGATATCGATCTCAATGAGTTCTTCGGAAAAGAGCGTGCATGTAAAAATCAATGTAAGGTAGAGTGGTAAGACTTTTATTTTCATAAAATGATGAATCCATTAATCTTCACGATAAAGGTGCAAAACTTTTTCAATTAAGGGGTATTTTCATTCCTCGTCTTTCTCCAGTTACCACTGTTGAGGATATAACATCCAGTTATGTTAAGTTTCTAATAACAGTCGCATATCATAATTAAGAACCTCATTTTTAAATTCACAAATATGCTTAAATCCAAATTTCTTATAGAACGCAACTGCTCTTTTATTAGTCGCTTGCGTCCCTCCCATTAATACTAAACTATTTGCACCAAGATCTTTCGCGGATTTGATGATAATTGGCATTGCTAATGATGCTAATCCAGTATTTTGATAGTTATCTGCAATACAAGGTGCAAACATCGGATTTCTGCCATTTGAAAGATCAATTCCTTGTTCGCTATAACGATCGAGTAATCCCTTCGGTATTCGAAAATCTAAAATGAAATATCCAACGAAATATTTTTTCTCTACGAGAGAAAGAATAAATCTGATGGCACTGTCATGCTTTCTTTTGCAAAGGGCTACTGCAAACTCTTTAGTGAGCGGATGAGGACCAAATCTTTTTAGAGTTTCATCTGATAAAGATTCAAAATATTGACCAAGAGGTTCTGAATCAAATGTAGATATTTCGCGTATAATAAACTCTCGACCACCCTTTGATTTCAACTTCATCTTTTTAATAATCCCTTTTCAAACTCGCTTTGGTGTGAGGTCCTTCCATTCTGTGCTCGATTCAATCTTTAATCTATTATATTCCCGGCATTTATTAATCTCTCAGTACATTGATTAAGTGATTCCGCTACACGAACAACACAAATCTCCCTTAAGACTCGCGTCATTTCATATAGTAACTATCACAACACCAACTCTCATGAAACCCCATCATTTATTTAATTAGTCAAAACTTTTAATTTAAATTTTGTACTCTTTTCCCATTTTGTTTAACCCCGCCCTAAATATAACTGCCCTACGGGTAATGTGATACACTCATACATATTCACATTGGGAGGTAGAGTAATGGCGGTGAGTACAACCTTTGCAATATCATCAACAGACATCATAGGTTCTTGATCTTGGGTTGACCCACTAAATACTCGCCGTTCAATTGCAACATTACCGGGATGTACACAACTGGCAGCTACCCCAAAATCCCTTCCTTCAAGAGCGGTAGCCTTTGTTAATCCAGCTATTCCAAATTTAGTAGCAACATAAGGAGCTGAATTCAAGCGGGGCATTTGTCCAGAAATGCTACCAATATTAACTATTCTTCCACCACCCTGAGCTTTCATTATTTTCATCGCTTCTCTACTACAAAGAAATGTTCCTGTAAGATTCAAATCGACAACTTGATTCCATTCCTGAAGTGATAATTCATCTATTGATTTACCAACACTTACACCTGAATTATTAATCATTATATCCAGATGTCCGAAAATATCCATCGTCTGTCTAAATAAAGATATAACTTCTTCTTCTTTGGTTATATCAGTAGGGATTATATTAACTTCCGAATTATATTCTTTTAGTTCATCTTTAGTTTTTTGAAGATTTTCCTTATTACGTGAAGCGAGGACAAGATCGGCCCCCGCACCAGCTAACGCTCTTGAAATACCTTTACCAATGCCAGTCCCGGCTCCTGTAATAATAGCCACTTTACCTTTTAATTCACTCATGAATGTTTTTGTTTATAAATTATAATTGCTTTTTTAATATGTATATAATTGTCAATCTTTACTAAACGATTGGTGTAACCGAAAGCAAAATATTACGAGAATTTATATTTTAATACGTATGATTTATACAATAGTAAAACAGATAAAAGAATGATTTGTGACCAACAACCAAAGTAACGAGGGATTAACTCTCATCCTAATTAAGTTGCCTGTATTCCTCCCGATCATCTTTATTAAAATTACAACACGTATAATATTGTTCTCCATCTTAGCTTACCCCAAACCATGCACTTTAAAGGCCACTAAGGAGTATGAAACTGATACCTAAACTTAGATCATTAAGTAGGCCTTCTTAGATTTTTCTTACAATATTAATGAAGTAAAATTATAGCACAATTAAGAATTGCTTACAATAAAACAGACATGCACGAGAATAAGGAATAAAATTAATACGTCGAACTAAAACATTCCCATTCAAAACCCATTATCATTCTCTAACATAGAAATTGAAACTGATTTACGTTTACTTTTTCTATGCATCATAGCAACCTGTTGACATAAAGGTGTCAATTGCCCTGCGATATATTTTGCTCCCTCATTATTGGGATGGAAACCATCTGGGAAAAAGAATCCATAAGAATTCGGTGAATCGTAATCCATGTCCTTTAGATTAAGAACCATCGCATCTTTATGAAATTCATTACGAATTTTATTATTGTAGCCAAGAATACCACTCAACCCGGGGGCACGATTGGATAAAGGAGGTAAGATAAGAATAACTTCAGTATCGCGCTCGTTAGCCACAGTAACAAAAGTTTTAAAATTAGCAATTGCATCCTTCATAGGAACTCTCACATTCTTATTATTGATTTGAGAATGTTGGCTTGAAGGTTTTATTATGTACGTTTGATAAAGAGATTCAAAAGCTAGGTAAGTGTTAGTTTTTTGAATCCATCTAAGAGGGGGCGAATGAGTAAATTGCAAAAGGTTGAGATACTGGTTGTCAGTTAAAAGGGGTGTTTCCCAAATATCATTCCATCCAAAATAAATAATGAGTAGATTCGGGTTAACCTCAGAAAACCATCTATTGAAAACAACCTTTCCTTGACTACTACTATACCCAGGTTGCGAAAAGTTATAGACTTTAAATTCACCTGGCTGTTCGCCTAAACTTTCTTCCAGTATTGATTGGAATGTAAGACGATAATCTAAAATCCCCCACCCAAAAGCGCAAGAGTCTCCTAGGATCATAACCTTTGTCTCATCATCATTATGAAGGTTAGGATCATAAAGATTACCGCGAAAACCCAAAGCGTTAATACCAGTATATCCTTGTATTGGGTCACCTGATGGATTCTGCTGAACGTGAAATAATAATCCATCATCTGGATGTGAGAGCTCATTTTCTCTCAATGTATATTTTATTGTGCTAGGAATGTTACTTGCCGCATAAGCGGGTAAACCAAGCTTACGGAAATTTATATAGAGTGATCTAGCAAAATAACAAGTTAACTCAAGACCTCCGAAAAAAAGCCCTACAACTATAACCGCAAAAAAAATCCTTTTCTTTATAGAAAAATATAAATATCTACTATTTTTCTGATCATAGGAAGTACCTTTATCATCATGAGAAGTCTCAGATACCCAATCTGTATGTTTTAGTGCCATCTTTCTTAATATTTTATTTATATATGCAATGTCACATTAACAGTAATTTTGAATAAAATTTATTTATAGGGGTTAGTTTCTCAAAACGAACTACTTTCCTATATAGTTCAATGTCATTTTTTCTAAAGTGCAATATTAGAAATCTATTTATTAGATAACTAAATAACTGGATTTATATATTTTATGGGCTTTTACCATTTGAAAATCAGAAAGTAATAACTAAGGTCAAATTGTCATGAGAAAAAAATACTGGCTCATCAATCGCGACAGAAATTAATTACTGCAGGGCTTGACAAAGAGATAAGGAATACTTTATCTACTGACCTTTTCCTAAGATATTTCTTTTCTAAAATTTTAATATTACTGATTCTTAACTACACTCTAAGTTAAGGTGATAGGATGATTTTTAATGTCTTTCTATTTATATCTCTAATAATTTTTTATTTTTCAAATTCCTAATCTAGTAAAGTTCACCTATTAAATTTAAGGCGAATTATGGCATATATAGTTACTGATAAATGTGTTGATTGCGTATATACAAGCTGTGTTGATGTTTGTCCGGTTGAAGCATTTCATGAAGCTCCCGACTGCCTTTATATCAACCCAGATTCATGCATTGATTGTGATGCTTGTGTTCCTGAATGTCCAGTAGAAGCTATTTATCGTGATGCCGATTTACCAGAAGAACTTGAAAGTTGGGTAGCTAAAAATGAACAAGCTGAAAATTTTCCACAAATCTTCGCTTCTAAAGATCCTAAACTAGGACCGAAATGTGCAGATCCAAATGCTGGTTAACTAAGTATTGGTCCAGACACTTTATATTTTATTATAAAATTTCAATAAAGCCGGCAGCTTTGAAAATTATTCTTAGCACCCTAAAGTTTAGATTTATCTATCTTTCTCTTACGCCGAATGTGATAGAAAATCTTTCCTCCCGCCATCGACAGTTAGCGTTTGGGCAGTGATAAAACTGGCCTCATCAGATACTAGAAAGAGTGCGGTATAGGCAATATCCTCAGGTTCACCAATTCGATTCAACATCGCCTTGTCTGCGACGGCTTTTAAATCCTCAGGGCTAGCTTCAGTCAGGCCGCCACGTAGTGCCATATCGGTTTTAATAAAACCAGGTGCGATGCAGTTAACCGTAATACCAAACTCTCCTAACTCAAGTGCCATGCGTTTAGTGAGTGAAATTACAGCTGCCTTGGTCGCTGAGTATCCACTAGTTCCTGCAAAAGCAGTACCCAAACCTGCTATAGAACTGATATTCAGTATTCTGCCATAATTACTTTCCTTCATCTTATCGACAACTGCTTGCACAGGGTAAATAACCCCTTTTATATTTACCTCATATAAGCGATCGATATTTGTTGGCGAATCTTCAATTAAATTAAAAGGAGCAAAGAGTCCCGCATTATTAACGAGAATATCAATGTTACCATAGACATCTTCTACAGTTTTCACCATCGCATTAACTTCCTCGACCTTCGAAACATCAGCCTGAACTGGAATTGCTTTCCCTCCTACTTCTACTATTTCCTCGCATATTAATTGAGCCTGCTTGTAGTTTTTAACATAATTTATCGCTACCGAAGCTCTTTCTTTAGCAAAAGCAATGGCCATAGCTTTTCCCAAACCTCGTGAAGCTCCTGTTATTAAGGCCACTCTGTTTTCTAAACGCATAATAGATACAATCAAAAGGGCAACGGACAAAAAGTCAAAAGGTATATAGTTATACAAGGTAACCTAAAGCCCTAAAGATTATATATATTTTACATCATCAAACTTTTTGACCCCAGTTTTCTTTTAAAAACCTTATCCAATTCCCAGATAGAATTTTTCTAATATCCTCGTCTTTATAACCGCGTTTTTGAAAAATGCTGGGTAGTTTTTGAATATCGGCAATTGTATTGAGATCGCGAGGAGATTGTTCCTGTCCGTAACCTCCGTCCAGGTCAGTACCGATACCACAGTGGTTGACGCTACCCACAAGTTGGACAATATAGTCGATATGATCGACTACCGAATTAAGAGTAGCATTTGTCGTTTGATTACAGCCGAAAACACCTTTTATCCACTCGGAATCCAGCATCCATGCATCAAATGCCGCTCCAATCACACCATTACGGTCCACTATTGCCTTGATCATCTCATCATTCAACTGTCTCTGACCCGGGACAAGTGTTCGGCAATTGTGATGGGAGGCGGCAACCGGCCCATCGTAATACTCTAGGATTTCCCAAAACCCCTGATCTGTCGTATGTGTTAAATCTACAATGATACCGGTTGCTTTTAATGCGTCGAGTAAGGGTTTGCCTTTCGGTAGGAGTCCCCCTTCTGTATCGGTTCCATGGGCATAAGTACTGATGCCGTAATGAGAAAGACTAACAATACGCAAACCGCGGTCATACCATTCAGAGACATGATCCGCATTCAAGATGGGATCAGCACCTTCCATAGCGAGCACGAGCCCCAAAGGGGTATAAGAAGAGGGATTCTGCCACGCTGTGACCATCGCATCAAGATCATCAGAATTATGGATAAATTTAAGCGTACCTTCCCGCTCCATAGCCTTGTAAAAAGAATAGTGGCCGTGACCAACACCATAACATTGGGCCTGTGAATACATTCCCGTGCGATAAAATCGATCATTAGGATCTATTCGAGACATTACCGTTCCAAATACAATCCCTACTCTTCCTTTTCTCAGTTCGGGAAATGTGACAGTCGAACTTCCTGCACGGCATAAAACCGATTGATGATCATGGGTACGAACAATCGAAGCCGTTTGTGTAATATCCCGATTAATCTGAATAGCATTAAAAGCCAGATCGAGATGGCTATCTATAATAAGCATGGGTTCATCGGCCATTATTATTTACTCCAGGCATTGCGAAAAAGTTGTAATAAATTATTATGAGCAATTTTTGCAACATCCTCATCGGTATATCCCTTTTCACTCATCACTTTTAAAAACACTTGCAAATCGTTGATCGCATTCATGTCAACTGGAGCGAGTTGACGTCCAAAACCACCGTCGAGATCAGTTCCAATAGCAACATGATTTGTATTTCCGGTGAGTTGGCAGATATGATCGATATGTTCAACGACTGCCTTCATCGGTCTTGTCGCATTGATATAATGAGTACGCGGGTTATCCCAATCCCACTTGGGGTTGAGCATAGATTCGGCAAAAACCATACCAATTACACCGTTTCGTTCGCAGATAGCTTTGATCATTTCGTCACTGAGATGGCGTTGACCCGGCACGAGTGCACGACAGTTACAATGACTAGCATGAACTGGCCCTTCCCAATAATCGAGAATTTGCCAAAATGTAGTATCAGCTGCATGCGTAAGATCGATGATCATATTTGTATCTGCAAAAGCATCTAAAAGCGGGTAAGCTGTAGGATAAAGCCCACCAGGTGTACCGGTTCCATGACCATAAGAATTAGCACCAAAATGAGTAATACCAACTGAACGAAGACCATCTTCCCACCACTGAGCTACCTGGTCAGGACCAAGAATAGGATCGGCGCTTTCCATTGAAAGAATTAAACCAACCGGTGTTTTAGACTTGGGATCGGGATCTTCCCATGCAGATACGCTAGCTTCCAAGTCCTTAAGCGTTCTAATCCAAACAATCTCACCAGCCTTTTCCAAGGCTTGATAATAAGCAAGATGAGATTGCCCACGCGCATAGGCTGTAGCTTGAGTACGCACCGCATTATGACTGTTTGGTTTACCCGGCCATGGGACTTGGACTCGACACATAATCGTTGCCAATATAATACCAATATGTCCCCTCCTCAATTCAGGTAATGAAACTGTAACTATACCCGGATCAGTTTCAAAGGGACCTAAAGGATTCTCAACAGGATCTTCCCGCTCACGTAATATTTGAATTGGTTGTGTAAGGTCACGCCGATTATAAAGCGCATTAAATGCCATATCCAAATGACCATCAATGATCAATATAGGCTTATTGGAAAAAGGTTTCATGAAGTCTTATGTCAAAAGTCTGGGCTCTAATGTCAAAAGGAGAATGAGTAAACCTCTGCACGCTAAAATTATGGAACCGCTAATGAGTATATTTTTGGATTTTTTTATTTCGCCAAGCGTTATCGTTATAAATTTAAAACATGAAATTGGTGAACTTAAAGATTTCAGCTTTCGACGGGAATTTTAGGCGTTTTCTACCCAATGTCTAAATAGGGGCTTCGTGGCTTCGGGTAACCGATTGTAAACGTCCACAGGTAATGGTGGCAGAACATTTTCAAAAATACCAGGTTCTTCAGACATTATTGTTCTATCAATTGAACCAGGTCTCCACGATTTTAAATTTATCCACCAGGGAGCATATCTCACGATCAAGGCAACCCGAGGATCTGTAGATGTGTTTGGTGCCGTTGCATGCCATAATCGGCTGTCAAAAAAAAGTACACTGCCCCTTGGACCAGTAGCATTGATTTCATCATCTAAAGGATCACAGGCTACCGTCGTCCATCCTTCAGCCATCGCTTTTTTATCTTCTATTTTAGCTTTGTTTTCTGGGTAATCCATACTTGGGTTATAACTAAGCTTATGACTTTTTGGCCGGATCAAAGTACCTCCATTATCTTTAGTGAAAGTAGATAACATCCAAATTGATGTGATATGGACCATCATGTCGGGGTAGGGAACTGGAATATGCCCCGCATTTCTCTGATTGAATGGCCAGTCTGAATGCCACATGCCACGTTTGTTTCCTGGTTCATTAATCGTCGTCGTCGTCGAGGAAATACGCGAGTAAGGACCAAAGAACGTCTCTACTAATGCCAGGATTCGTGGGTGAGCTATATATTCAGCAAAACTTTGCGCATAGTTAATAGTTCCAGATAGATGCGTGATATTTTCAGCCGCATAATCGCTAGAGTGAGCATGAGCAGCATCCGAAATTTCCGTTTTGATTAGCTCTATTTTATCTTCAGGAATTATATTCTCAATTAGGCAATAGCCCACCTCACGCACTTGATCCGCTAGTTCTTCCGTCGAAGGAGAAAATTTTTTGCTTTCAATCATAAATCTATGAAATGAAATAAGGCCTGAAAGTCAAAGCTCAAAGAACTTAGCAAACATATTTAGTAGTGAATGTCCTTCAAATAAAAGTCTTAATGTAAAAATACCTGTTTATTTAGCTTCTCACCTATTTGAATTTTTTAGCCAATTCTTATTAAATAATTTTTGACTTATTGACTACATAGATCAATTATATTAAATTATGTTAGAACATTTCAAAGTCCCAATAGATGATCAAGTCCTCGTTGCAGAGGAATCTCTTCACCGTACTGTTACAGAGTTTTTTGTAAAGATGGGTGAAACTCCTGAAGATGCTAATATCGCCGCTGATACGCTCGTAAATGCCGATCTACGTGGGGTAGAAAGCCATGGTGTTTCTAATATGCTAAGGCATTACCATACACAGTACAAAAATAAAGAGATCACTGCACATGCTAATTGGAAGATTGTACGTGAAAAACAGGGAACAGCGAATATTAATGCAGATCGAGGTTTAGTTATTATTATCGGCCACCACGCAATGCAGATAGCAATTGATAAAGCTAAGCAGGTTGGCATAGGTGCCGTAACTGTCTATAACAGCGGACATTCTGGTGCCATTGGGCATCATGCGATGCAGGCTGTTAAAAAATGATATGGTCGGCTTAGTAACAACAGCAGCAGGTAAACAAGTAGTACCTACTTTTGCCTCAGTTGGATTACTTGGTACAAACCCGATTGCTTTAGCGGCACCTACACGTAATGAAGCTCCCTTTCTTTTTGATGCTGCGACTTGTTCTGTCGCAGGAAATAAAATTGAACTCGCTCGAAGAATAGGATCAAAATTGGAACCAGGCTGGATTGCCAATTCTGAAGGTGTCCCTATAATGGAGCCTGTTTATGTACCGGAATACCCTGACGGTGTCCCATTACATATTCTCCCCTTAGGTGGTACACGAGAGCAAGGTTCACATAAAGGGTATGGTCTGGCAATGGTAACAGAAATTTTAAGTTCAATACTGGCAGGGTCTATTCCCAGCATGCTCGCTTCCCAAAGTGGAGAAGGTGCTATGCATAAGCATCATTTTATTGCGTACAATATTGAAGCATTTACTAGTCTTGATCTCTTTAAAGACAATATGGACCGTATGCTCAAAATGATAATAGAAACGAAACCTGCTCCAGGTCATGAACGTGTTATCTACCCTGGCCTCATCGAAGATGAAGAAGAAAAAATTCGTCGAGAAAATGGGATACCTCTCCACAAAGAAGTCATAGAATGGTTTGGAAAAATGACAAATGAAGAGCAAATTCCTAATCTGGAAATTCTCTGATTACTTAATAAAAAAACCAAAAGCTAAAAGATAGATTTATTGGACAGAAACACTTCGTGTGTGTATTTAATAAATATCTTTTTTCCTAAAACCATAAAAATATAGCTTTATATTAAAGCCGATAGAATACATCCTTTTTTAAAAAGAAATCTTACCACCACCCCTTTGACCTTTGACTTTTGAAATAATCCTGGCATTGGTATAAACCATAATTTTTTTAATATATGGCCTTTCTATTTCTAGCAATGCTACTAAGTCTAATCGGATTAATAGCGGCAATCATTGCGTACTACTATAAAACCCTTGCCCTCGATGAGGCGAAAAAAGATTTAGCTTTTTTTCAAAATGAAGCTGTAAAACGTGGCAATGCCACTTGGAATATGTCTAACCTCGAACCTGGTAAATCATTATTTCAGTGGAAAGATCCTCCAAAAAATGCAGAAAAAGTTGAAAATTAATTTCGATCG